>DASVPU010000363.1:0-19193 GCA_036389475.1 Solirubrobacteraceae bacterium | reverse complement strand
CGTGGGCGGAATCGTCGTTGGCCTGCTCGGCGGATCAGCCCTGCAGGTAAGTGGTCCGGCTGCCGGCTTGACCGTTACGACGCTGGGCCTGATCGCGACCTATGGATGGCCGGCGACCGGTGCGATCGTGGCCGCTGCGGGGGTCGTTCAAATCGCGTTTGGGGCAAGCCGGATCGCGAGGTGGGTGCTGACCGTCTCGCCCTCAATCGTTCACGGAATGCTGGCCGGCATCGGAATGACCATCTTGCTTGCCCAACTGCACGTCGTCATGGGCGGTAAGCCGCTGGACTCAGCCTTCGACAACCTCCTCGCGCTGCCGGCCAGGATCTTCGGTGGACTGTCGCACGATGTCACTGTGGGCGTGGTCACCCTCAGCGTTCTGCTCGTCTGGTCGAAGCTCAGCGGTCGCCTGGGCAAGCTGCTGCCCGCACCGCTGCTCGCTGTACTCGCAGGCGCCGCGCTGGCCGCGGCGGCCGGCTGGGATGTCACGAAGCCCAATCTTCCAGGAAACATCCTCGCCCATATCGGTCTACCCGACGTCCCAGCAGGCGGCTTTGCGGGCATCGCCGCCGCAGTCCTTACGGTGGCACTGGTGGCGAGCCTTGAGTCGCTCCTATCGGCGCTGGCGGTCGACAAATTGCACCGCCAGACGCAGCGAGCCGACCTGGACCGCGAGCTGATGGGCCAGGGCGCCGCCAACGTCTGCTCGGGCATGATCGGCGGTCTGCCGGTCACGGGTGTGATCGTGCGCAGCACGGCGAACGTCACGGCCGGCGCCCGCACCCGAGCATCCGCGGTCCTGCACGGTGTGTGGATCGTCGTGTTCGTCGTGTTTCTCGGTGGTCTCATCGAGTTCATTCCCCTTGCAGCCCTGGCCGCCTTGCTCGTCCTCGTCGGTGCACGACTGCTGGACCTCGGCAACATCCGCTACCTGGGACGCCATAGGGAACTGCCGACATACATCATCACGATGGTCGGCGTCATGGCCTTCGGCCTACTGGAGGGAGTGCTCGCCGGCATCGTGTTAGCAGTCGGGTTGGCACTGCACCGACAAAGCCACGTCACCGTTGCAGTCGAACGGCACGGCAACCGCCACGACGTCACCGTCGAGGGATCGCTGACCTTTCTCACGGTCCCTAAGCTCGTCGACGCGCTCTCGGAAGCGGTGCCCCCGCCCGGCGCGGAGGTCTCGCTACACCTGAACGTGGATTTCCTCGATCACGCCGCCTTCGAGGCGATCGACGCATGGATCAGCAGCTCTCAGCGCAGCGGTGGCAGCGTCGAAATTCACGAGATGTACCACGACTGGTACCTCGGCGCGGCTGCCGGGATGCCGATCGGGCGCCGTCAACCAGCGCCCCCGCCGCAGCGCTGGCCGCTTCCCTGGTCGCACCGTCGCTCCTCGCGACGATCAAGCGAGCCATCCTCTCGGACCCTGGTCCGCAAGCCACAGCGTCCAGGCGACGCCCTCCAATCCTCAATCGGTCACGATCCTGACCCGGAGATCTCGCTGCGGCACGGGATACAGGAGTTCCGCCAGCATTACGCGCCGCGGGTTGCTTCGGTGCTCGCAGAACAGGTCCAGCATGGGCAGGACCCCTCTCAGCTGTTCATCGCGTGCAGCGATTCACGGGTCGTGCCGAGCCTCATCACCGCTAGCGGCCCAGGCGACCTCTTCAGCGTGCACAACGTCGGGAACATCGTGCCTCCCTACGACGCTCGGCACGCGGCTCATCCCAAAGCCGGGCCTCGCGGCGACACGTCTGTGGGTGCAGCGATCGAGTACGCCGTAGACGTCCTGTGCGTGCGCGCGATCACCGTCTGCGGGCATTCGGACTGCGGGGCCATGAAAGCGTTGGTTGCCGCGCAGACGGACGGCGGTGCGCCGCCCGGCACGATGCTCCCCCACTGGTTGCAGTCCGGCAACGTCCAGGACATCACCGATCTCAGCGACTCCGATGAGCGTGCGTCGCACGACGTGTTGTCCCAGGCCAACGTCGTCCGACAGCTCGACAACCTGTTGACATACCCCAGCGTTCAAGCAGCGATCGCGGAGCGGGACCTGCAGCTGATCGGTCTGTACTTCGACATCAGCACAGCCGAGGTGCATTTCTTCGATCAAACCCGCGACCGTTTCGTCCTGCCCGAGGTAAGCACGACCGTTGATTAGGCACACCGGGCAGGTAAGCGCGGCGCTTGCGCGGCAGCATCGGGTGTTGGGCATCACACCGGCCGCCAGTGGCGATAAACAGGTGGTCTTTCTTCGCCCGGCGCCGACAGCTGTTCCGGGCTGGTCGCTTCGAGCACGAGAAACCCGGAACGCCCCAAGGCGAGCATTGACCGCGTCAACGCCTATCGACCAGACAGAACCGCACGGTTTCACCCGCGCGGCGTGCTGGCCGGTGGGATCGGGCTACTTGGCGAGGATGGCGCGCTCGGTCGTCGCCCAGACCTTCTTGACGGTCTTGTACGCGCGCCGGTCAAGCTTCAGGGCACCCTCGCGCATGGCGGTCAGGCGCGCCGGGCTGAGCTTGTGGATCGCCGTGAGCTCGAGGATCTCGCGCTCCTTACCGCCCTTGCCGGGCGCCACGCTGACGTTGCCCACACCCGCTGCGTAGTACTTGAGCTGGTGGCCGTCGGCGGGCTCGAGCGGGTTCGTCTCGTCGATGACGAGCACGTCCTTGAAGCAGCGCAGAGGCACGCAACTCTTCTGACCTGTCTTCAATACCTTGGCCGTGTCGCCGAAGTGGATCTTCGGGGCGTCGCCCTGCTTGTAGGGCGGCGTGCCGGGACGCGGGTCGCCTCGCATCAGGATGCCGGCCTGGGCGTCCTGGATGCCGGACATCCAAGTCGACGGTGCACCGTCGAACGAGCCGTCCTTGGCGTACTCCTCGGGGTACTCGCCGAAGTTCCAGACGTTGCCGTCCTTGTCCTGCGCAAAGAACGTGATCTCTGCCTCCACGAGCCTGCCGTTGTTGATGTCGCGGTCGAACAGGACGACCGTGTTCACGCCGTCGATGACTTTCGTCAGGTCGGTCACGGTGAAGATCACCTTGTGCGGCAGCTGACCGTGTCCGCGGTTGGAGCGCCCCTGGAAGACGAACTGCGTCCCCGGCTGGAGCGGGTGCCACACGTTGTCGACCTTGATCGACTCGGCCGAGAAGTTCTTCGGATCGAAGTCCTTCTCGGTCGCCGTGCGCGCCTTGAGGTTCACCTTCGGCTCGGCGGCCGCGTCCTCGTCGTCACCGCACGCGCCGAGCGCGAGCGCCAACGCGACGAAGCTGAGCAGCGACACCGCCGTCGCGAGACGGCGGCAGCTCATAAGGCTCACACGGCTAGACAGAGGCATGGGCATGGGCGACACCTGGGGTCGGCACTTCGACAGCGACGCGCTCCTCGTGCTTGCGGGACCTGCCGAATCGCAGGTACAGCGAAGGCACGACGAACAGGTTCAGCAGAGTGGAGGTGACCAGTCCGCCGAGGATCACGATGGCCATCGGATACTCGATCTCGTGCCCCGGCTTGGTGCCGGCGAGGACGAGCGGCACGATCGCCAACCCGGTCGCCATCGCGGTCATGAGGATCGGCGCAAGCCGTTCCTTTGCGCCCCGCAGCACGAGCGCGGGACCGAACGTCGCGCCCTCGTGGCGCTCGAGGTGCTGGAAGTGGCTGACCATCAGGATGCCGTTGCGCGCGCAGATCCCGAAGACCGTCAGGAACCCGACAAGCGACCCGAGCGACAGAATGCCATCGGTCAGCTTCGCCGCCAGCACCCCGCCCACCAGTGCCATCGGGAGCGTCAGGAACACCAGCAGGGCCAGCCTGAAGCTCGTGAACACCGCCTGCAGCAGCAGGAAGATCACGATCGCCGCGATCGCCCCGTACCCGAGCAGGTGACCCTGCGCCGAGTTGAGCTCGGTCGACTCCCCGAGCACCTCCGCGTGATATTCGCGTGGCAGCGCGATCGTCTTCACCTTCTCCTCGACGTCCTTGACGACGGCTGCGAGGTCGCGGTGGGGGGCCACGTCCGCACCGACGTCCAGACGGCGTGACGCCTGCTCGCGCTTGACCGCGTTGGGCGTCGGCCCGATCGTGACGTCGGCGACGTCGCTGAGCTTGACGCGGCCACCGGCGGGCGTGTCGATCGGCAGCTCGAGCATGCTCGTGACGCTGTTGCGCGTCTCAGGCGTGCTGGACACCATCACGTCGTAGGCGCGGCCGCCGCGGAAGATGTCTCCGACCTCCTCGCCGGCGACGAGCGTCGCCGCCTGGCGGCGGATGTCGCCGGGCTTGAGGCCGTAGCGCTTCGCCGCAACGAGATCGACCTCGACCTGGATGTGCGACAGGTCCTCCTGCAGGTCGGCATGCGCGTCCACGACGCCGTCGATCTTCCCGATCGCCTTGGCGATGGTCTCGGCATTCTCCTTGAGGACCTTCTGGTCGGGGCCGAACAGGCGCACGACGATCGAGTTGCTCGTTCCCGTCAGCACCTCCTTGACGCGCTCGCGCAGGTAGGTCTGCACGTCGCGGTAGAGGCCCGGGTAGCTGTCGACCGTCTTCTGCACGGCCGCCAGCGTCTTGTCGTAGTCGACGTCCTCCGAAACGCTGATCCAGTTCTCACCGAAATCGACGCCGTAGACCTCGTCGGCTTGGAAGGCCTGGCCGATGTGCGATCCGCAGTTGCGGACGCCCTCGATCTTGCGCAGGTCGATGCAGGCGCGGGTCGAGATCCGCGTCTCCTCCGGCTGTGAGGTACCAGGCTTGGTCAGCCAGTGCATGAGGAAGTCGCGCTCCTTGAAGTTTGGAAGCAGCGAGGATCCGAGCGTCGGGTACACGAGCAGGCCCGCCAGCACGCATGCCGCAGCGACGGCGAGCGCCGGCCGCGGAGTGCGGATGACCCGCGACAGGATCGCACCGTAGCCGCGCTTGAGCCCACGCAGCAGCGGCGACTCGCGCTGCAGCGGCGCGTTGCGCAGCAGCAGCAGGCACAGCGCCGGCGTGACCGTCAGGGCGACCGCCATCGACGCGAGCACGGCGAGCGCGTAGGCCAGCACGAGTGGCTGGAAGAACGATCCCGACAGTCCTCCGAGCAGCGTCACCGGGATGACCGCGACGAGGATGATCAGCGTCGCGTAGGTGATCGAGCTTCGCACCTCGAGCGTTGCTTCGAGGATGATGCGGGCATCCGATCTGCCGTCCGGATTCTTCCGGTTCTGGCGCAATCGTCGCGTGATGTTCTCGACGTCGATGATCGCGTCGTCGACGACGACGCCGACCGCGACGACGAGGCCGGCGAGGATCATGACGTTGATCGTCGTCCCCTGCGCGTCGAGGACGAGCACGGCTGCGATGAGCGACAGCGGGATCGCCAACAGGCTGATGACGGCGGTGCGCCACTGAAACAGGAACGCAGCCAGGATCAGCACCACGAACAGGCAGCCCAGCAGGAGCGCGCTCGTCAGGTTGTCGATCGCGGTCTCGATGAAGCTCGCCGGCCGGAAGATCGTCGTGTCGATCGTCATGCCGGGCAGGCCGGGCTTCATCTTCTCCATCGCGTCCTCGACGCCCCGCGTCAGCTCGAGCGTGTTCGCGCCGGGGAACTTCTGGATGACGAGCATCAATCCCGGGCCGTTGTTGATGACCGCGTCGCCGATCAGCGGCCCGCTGTCCTCGACGAGCGTCGCGACGTCACCGAGCTTCAGCGGCTTGCCGTTGCGCCGCTCGATCGCGACGTCCTTGAGGTCGGGCGCCTTGTCGATCGGCAGGACGTTGCGGATGTTCAGCCGCTTGCCGTCCGCCGTCTCGATGAAGCCGCCCTTGCCGACGACCGCGCCGGACGTGTACTGAAGCAGGTTGGAGTCCAGCGTCTCGGCGGTCGAGTCCATGACCTGCTCGATCGTCACGCCGTTGGCGGCGAGCTTCCTCGGGTCGACCTGGACGTGCTGCTGTGGCAGCTGCTCGCCCCAGATCGCGACGTTTGCGACGCCGGGAACGCGCAGCAGGCGTTGGCGGATCTTCCAGTAGGCGATCGTTGACATCTCGATCTGGCTCAGCGTCTTGGACGTGATGCCGATCTTCATGACGCGGCTCGTCGACGACAGCTGCGGCATCATGAACGGCGGCGCCGCGAACGTCGGCAGGTTCGCCGTGATGCCGGCCAGGCGCTCCTGCACGAGCTGGCGCGCCTTGGCCTCGTCAGCGCCGCGCTCGAAGATGAGCTCGATCGCCGACAGGTCGGCCACGGACTTGGAGCGCAGCTCGTGCAAGCCCTCGATCCCGTTGAGCTGCTCCTCCAGCGGGATCGTGATGAGCTCCTCGACCTGGGTCGAGGAGTTGCCGGTCGCCAGCGTCTGGACCTCGACGCGCGGCGGCGCGAACTCGGGGAAGACGTCGACGGGGGCGTCCTTGATCTGGGTCGCGCCGAAGACCGTCAGGCCGGCGGCGAGGAAGACGACGAGCCAGCGGTACTTCAGGCTCGATCCGACGATCCAGCGCATCAATCCTCGCGGGCTCAATGTCCCACCTCGAATTCTGAGCCGAGCACCTCGGCCGCACCGACGGTGACGACCTTCGTGCCGATGGACGGACCCTTGATCAGCACGACGCGGTCACCGTCGATGCGGTCGACCACGATCTCGTGCCTGACGAACGTCAAGGGCTTGGGACTCGTGTACGCGAAGGCCTTGCCCTCGGCGTTGTAGATAACGGAGGCGTAGGGGATGACAGGGCCGCGCTGGCTCGCGCGAACCTCGCCCATCTTCAGGCCGATGCGCTCGGCGCCGACAGCGGTGAACGTCACCTGCTGCACGTCGCTGTCCTTAGTCGCCGCGAGCTTGGCGGGCTCGTAATGCGACGATTCGGTCGCTTCCACCTCCTTGCAGGCGGAGATCGCGAGCGCCGGGCTGACCGCCAGCAGCGCGACCGCGATGGTGCGGATCGGGTGTGCCATCACTCGGCCCTCGTGGGGCCCTTTGCGGGCTTCGCGGTCGTGACGCCACCGTCCGAACCGGGTGGGGCCGCGGCTGCGCCGGCTGTTGGTCGATCCGAGCTGCGGCTGCCGGCGTGCTCCCAGTCCGCCACCACCGGGATCCTGGAGCGCGCATCCTCGCCGGTATCGGAGCCCGACCAGTGGTAGATCAGCTCGTCCTCGGGCATCGCCTTCTGTGGCTCGCCCGTGCTGAACTGCGCGTACAGCGCCGGCACCACGAGCAGGCTCAGCGCCGTGGCCGTGACGAGCCCGCCGAGCACGACGATCGCCATCGGGTGGACGATCTCCAAGCCCGCCCGCGAGCCGAGGATCGCGAAGGGCAGCAGCACGGCGGCGGTTGCCGCCGCGGCACCCGCGATCGGCGCCAAGCGCTCGCTCGCCGCCAGGCGGACGAGCGCCGCGCTCGCGCCGGCGTGACGGCGCTCGACCTCGTGGATGTGCGCGATGACCGAGATCGAACCGCGGGCCGCGACGGCGAACACGGCCAGCAGGCCGATGAGCGCGCCGAGCGACAGCTCCGAACCGATCAGCAGCGCCGCGGCGATGCCGCCGAGGAGGGCGACCGGCAGGGTCAGGAACGCCATCGCGGCCATCCGCCAGCTGCGCAGCGCGACCTGGATGAGCAGGAACATCGCGATCAGTGCGGCGATCCCGAACCCGATCACCGCTGTCGTCGCGATCTCCTGCTGCGGCTCTTCGAGAACCTCGGCGTGGTACTCGAGCGGAAGCGGGAGCTTCGCCTAGCGCGTTTCGAGGTCCTTGCGGATCGCGCCCGCGGTGCGGCCGGAGATGTCGGCCTTGATGTCGATGCGCCGGGCGACGGCGTCGCGCTTGATGACGCTCGGGGCGTTGACGATGCGCACGTCGGCGACCTTGCCGAGCGGCACGTGACGGCCACCCTCGGCGTCGATGAGGATGTTCTTGATGCTTTCGACGCTGGTACGGGTCGAGGGCGCGCCCTGGACGGTCACGTCGAAGACCTTCTGGGCACCGAAGATGCTGCCGACCGTGATTCCTTGCAAGATCGCGGCTTCCGTGCGGCGAACGTCACCGGGCCTGATCCCGTACTTCGCGGCGTCGTCCAAGCGCGTCTCGACCTCGATCAGCGGCTCGACCGGAACCTGCTCGATCTTCGGATCGACGACGCCGTCGATGCCGGCCATCAGCCGCTGGACATCCTTGGCCTTGGCCTGCAGCGTCGCTTGGCTCTCGCCGAAGAGGCGGACGACCAGCGGCTTGTCAGAGCCGGTCAGGACCTCGAGCTTGCTGTCCTTGCCGGTGTTCGCCTCCCCGTCGCGAAGAGAGCCGGTGTCGCGGATCTGCTGCTGGGAGTACGTGACGACGTCGTGCGTCGCCCCCTGCAACCGGTCGACGACGCCGTTGATCGCGGTTTTCGTCTTGTCGTAGTCGGCGCCGGAGCCGATCGTGACCCAGAGCTCGGAGTTGTTGACGTCGACCGTGCGGTCGCCGGTGACGGCGCGACCGACATGGCCGCCGACCTTCACGACCCCGGGGATCGCGCGGAGCTGCTTGCTGGCGTCGGCAGTCAGGCGGCTCATCGCCGGTTGCGATGTTCCGGGCTTGGCGTCGAGGCTGACCAGGACATCGTTGTCCTTGAAGGACGGGATGACGGACGTGCCCATCAGCGCGAGTGCTGCCACGGCGGCGAGAGCACAGACGGCCGCGCCGGCGAGGATGGCCCGCGAGCGCGCCATGACGCGCTCGAGCATCGCGTCGTAGCGCAGCCGCAGCGCGGCCAGCAGCGGCGAGTCGCCGCCGCTCGCCTCGTTCCTGGAGAGGAGCATGAGGCTGAGCGCGGGCGTGACGGTGAGTGCGACGAGCATCGAGGCCAGGATCGCGAGCAGGTAGCCAAGCGCGAGCGGCTCGAAGAACGCCCCCGGCCGGCCCTCCATGACGATCACCGGAACGATCGCAAGCAACGCGATCAGGCCCGCGTACGTGAGCGGTCCGCGCATCTCAAGCGTCGCGTCGAACACGAGCGCTGCGGCCGGTCGCCCGCTGCCCTGCTTGCGGTGCTCGCGGACGCGGCGCGCGATGTTGTCGGCGCCGAAGACGGAGTCGCCGACGACGACGGCGATCGCGGCGGCCAGTCCGGCAAAGGCGATCGCGTTGATCGTCTGGCCCATGAGGTCGAGCACGAGCGCGGCCGCGATGAGCGACAGCGGGATCGTCACGAGCGCCACCAGGACAGTACGCCAGGCGAAGAGGAACGCGGCCAGCGCGAACGCCAGCAGCAGGGCGCCGACGAGCAGCGTCAGCGTGAGGTTGTCGATCGCCTGCTGGATGAAGCTCGCGGGCCGGAAGACGTCGCGGTCGACCTGCAGACCGGCGATCGCCGGACGCAACTGGTCAAGCGCAGCCTCGACGTTCTTGGTGACCTCGACCGTGTTGGCGCCGGGCAGCTTCTCGATCACGAGCATCATTCCGTCACCGCCGTTGACCACCGCGTCGCCGATCAACGGCTGATGGTCCTCGACGATGTTCGAGACGTCCGTCAGGCGCAGCTTGCGGTCTGTGCCCTCGACGGTGATCTTGCCGAGCGCCTCGGGCGTCGAGAGGTTGTCGAAGACGTGACGGACGCCGAGGCGCTGCGTCGGTGTCTCGATGAAGCCGCCGGTGCCCGGGGTCGAGGCCTCCAGGAAGGTCAGCGGCGACACGAGCTGCGCGTTGCCGGCGCTGCGGATGACCTGGTTGAGCGTGACGTTCTTGCTCGCCAGCTCCTTCGGATCGACCTGCACCTGAAGCTCCTGCTCGCGCTGCCCCCAGATCGCGACGTTGGCGACGCCCGGCACGCCCATCAGCCGCGGGCGGATCGTCCAGCGGGCGAGCAGCCCCTGCTGGATCGGCGTCAGCTTCTTCGAGGACAGCCCGATCATCATGACCCGGCTGGAGGAGGAGAGCGGTTGCAGCATGAACGGCGGCTTGGACACGTTGGGCAGCGCGTGCGCCTGCGTCATGCGCTCCTGGACGAGCGCGCGGCCCTTGAACAGGTCGGTGTCGGGCGCGAAGACCATCACGATCGACGACAGGCCGGGCACGGACTCCGAGCGGATGACGTCGACGTTCTCGACGCCGTTGAGCAGGTCCGCTTCCAGCGGCACCGTGATCAGCTGCTCCACCTCGTCGGCCGAGAGACCGAGCGCTTCGGTCTGGATCTCGACGTACGGCGGTGTGAACTCTGGAAGCACGTCCACCGGAGCACTGCGCAGCTGCACGATCCCAAACGCCATGACACCGGCCGCGACGCCGATTACGAGCAGGCGAAATCGCAGGCTCGATTCAATGATCCAACGCATCGTCGGTCCTCTCGAAGAAGCTTTAGGTGAGGTACTGCTGATCGGTGCTGCTGACCACGGTCAGCGACAAGGCCACCGCCCCCGCTGTCTCGTGACTCTCATGGTCCTCTCAGAGACCTACGCTCTAGTAGAAGGAACTCGCAGGCAGCTGTCAACCGTTTAGAGGACGAGATGCGTTCAGAACCCCCCAGAAGTCCAGGGAGACGGGCCTGTTCATGAGGGTTCTGTGACCACACGGCCACGACAAACGTCGCCGGCAGGCGGCGACGTTTTGGCCATGCAGGGAGTAGTTCGTTAGGAGGACAGCTGCGCTGCGGGCGTGCGCCCGTAGAGCTTGCGCAGCGTGCGGCTGCCGCGACGATCCAGAACCAGCGCCGCCTTGCGGGCGCGAGCCATCGCTCCCGCGCTGAGCTTACGGACCTTGGTGAGGACCAGGATCTCCTTCTCGTCGCCGCCCTTGGGGACGACCTTCACGTTGCCGATTCCGGCCGCGTAGTACTTCAGCTGGTGGCCGTTGTCGGGCTCCAGCGGGTTTGTCTCGTCGATGACGAGCGCGTTTGGATAGCAGCGGCCGGGCACGCAGGCCCTCTGGCCGAGCTGCTTGACCTTGGCGGTGTCGCCGAAGCCGATCTTCGGCGCGTTGCCCTGCAGGTAGCTCGAGGTGGCGGGCTTGGGATCGGCTCGCATCATGATCCCGGCCTTGGCGCCGTCGAGGCCTGATATCCAGGTGTCCGGTGCGCCGGTGAGCCTGCCGTGCGCGTCGTACTGCTCCGGGTACTCGCCGAAGTTCCAGACGTTGCCGGCGTCGTCCTGGGCGAAGAAGGTCAGCTCGCCCTCTTGCAGCTTGCCCGAGCCCAGGTCGCGGTCCCACAGCACGCGCGTCTGCACGCCGTTGATCTTCTTGGTCAGGTCGGTGACCGTGAAGATGACGCGATGAGGCGCGGCTCCTTGGCCGCGGTTGGCCTGGCCCTCGAAGACGTACTGCATCCCCGGCGCCGCCGGATGCCATTTGCTGTCGATCGTCGTCGGGTTGGAGAACCTCTGCGCGCTCAGGTCCTTGTCGGTGGCGGGCTTCTTGGACGCTGCGCTCTCGGCGCCACCGCACGCGCCGAGCGCCAGCGCCGCGATCAGCAGCAGCACCGCCGTCGCCGGAAGCGCCGTGCCCCTGCCAAAGACGCGCCGGGTGCTCGTCGCCCGCCCGAAGCGCAGGTACAGCGACGGGAGGACGAACAGGTTCAGCAGCGCCGACGTCACCAGTCCGCCCAGGATCACGACCGCCATCGGATGCTCGATCTCGTGGCCCGGGATGGGGCCGGCGATGACGAGCGGCACGAGTGCCAAGCCGGTCGCCGACGCGGTCATGAGGATCGGCGCCAGGCGCTCCTTGGCGCCCCGCAGCACGAGCTCGGGCCCGAACGTCTCGCCCTCTTCGCGCTCGAGATGCTGGAAGTGGCTGATCATCAGGATCCCGTTGCGCGCGCAGATCCCGAAGACCGTCAGGAAGCCGACGAGCGAGCCGAGCGACAGCTCGCCGCCGTTGAGCGCCGCCGCGAGGATTCCGCCGACGAGCGCCATCGGCAGCGTCAGGAACGCGAGCAACGCGAGGCGGAAGCTCGAGAACACCGACTGCAGGAGCAGGAGGATGACGATCGCCGCGGCGATCCCGAACAGCACCAGGTCGTTCTGGGCGCTCGCCAGCTCGGTCGACTCGCCGTCGACCTCGGCGTGGTATCCCTCGGCGTACTTCACCGACGCCAGGCGATCCTTGATGTCGCTGACGACCGCCTGCAGGTCCCGGCCGTGGACGTCCGCGCCGATGTCGATCCGGCGCGAGGCATTGGATCGCTCGATGCCGTTCGGCGTGGGCGCCAGGCGCACCGCCGCCACGTCGCGCAGTCGTACGCGGCCGCCGTCCGGGGTGTCGATCGGCAGGTTCCGGATGTCGTCGAAGCTCTGGACGGTCTGCGGCGTGGCCGAGACATGAACGTCGTAGGCGCGGCCGCCGCGGAAGATGTCTCCGACCTCTTCGCTGGCGACGAGCGTCGCCGCCTGGCGCCTGATGTCGCCTGGCTTGAGGCCCTGGCGGCGTGCCTCGGCGACGTTCACCTGAACTTCGATGTGGGGAACGTTCTCCTGCAGATCGGCATGCGCGTCGACCACGCCTGGCACAGCGGCGATCTGCTTGACGACCTCGTCTGACTTCTTGCTCAGCACATCCAGCTCCGGCCCGAAGATCCGGACGACGATCGCGTTGGCCTTGCCGGTGATCGACTCGCTGATGCGTTCGCGCAGATAGGTCTGGACGTTGCGGTAGATCCCGGGGTAGCTGTCGGCGGTCTTCTGGACGGCAGCGACGGTCTTGTCATAGTCGGCCTTGGGATCGAGGCTGATCCAGTTCTCGCCGAAGTTCACGCCCTCCGTCTCCTCGGAGAGAAACGCCTGGCCGATGTGCGAGCCGCAGTTGCGCACGCCCGGGATGTTGCGCAGGTCGTTGCACCCGCGCGCGACGATGCGGGCCTCCTCCGGCTGTGAGGTGGCCGGCTTGTTGATCCAGTGCAAAAGGAAGTCTCGCTCCTTGAACGTCGGAAACAGCGACGAGCCGAGCGTCGGCGCTACCACGACGCCTGCGAGCAGCAGTGCGCCCGCCACGGCGAGCGCGGGCCGCGGCGTGCGGATCAGCCGCGAGAGGATCGCGGTGTAGCCGCGCTGGAGCGCGAGCAAGAGCGGCGACTGACGCTCCAGCGTGGATTTGCGCAGGAGCAGCAGGCACAGCGCGGGCGTCACCGTCAACGCCACCAGAAGCGACACGAGGACCGCCAGCCCATAGGCCAGTACGAGTGGCTGGAAGAACGAGCCCGACAGTCCGCCGAGCAGGAAGACCGGCGCCACGGCGACGAGGATGATCAGCGTCGCGTACGTGATCGAGCTTCGAACCTCCAGCGAGGCGTCGAGGACCACGCGGGCTGTCGACTTTGGCGAGCCCGCCTCCTTGTTCTGGCGCAACCGGCGCGTGATGTTCTCGACGTCGATGATCGCGTCGTCGACGACGACCCCGACCGCGACGACGAGCCCCGCCAGCAGCATGACGTTGATCGTCGTGCCCTGCATGTCGAGCACGACGATCGCCGCGATCAACGACAGCGGGATCGCCAGCAGGCTGATCAGCGCCGTGCGGAACTGGAACAGGAACGCGAAGATGATCAAGATCACGAGCAGGCAGCCGAGCAGCAGCGCCGTCGTGAGGTTGTGGATCGCGGTCTCGATGAAGGACGCCGGCCGGAAGATCGTCGAGTCGACCGTGATGCCGGGGAGACCGGGGCGCATCTCGTTGATCGCCTCATCCAGGCCCGACGTGACCTTCAGCGTGTTTGCGCCCGGGTACTTCTGCACGACGAGCAGCAGTCCCGGACCGTTGTTGATGACGGCGTCGCCACCGAGCGGCTGGAATCCCTCCTTGACGTTCGCGACATCGGAGATGCGCAATCGCTTGCCGTTGCGCCTCTCGATGGCGATCTTGCCGAGGTCGCGTGGTGTGTTGATGCCGACCTCGTTGCGGATGTTCAGGCGCTTGCCGCCGGTCTCGACGAAGCCGCCCTTGCCGATGAAGTTGCCGTCGGAGAAGCGCAGCAGGCCGGAGTCCAGCGAGTCGCTGGTCGCGTTCATGACCTCGTCGACCGAGACGCCGTAGCGTGCCAGCCTCTTGGGGTCGACCTCGACGTGTTCCTGCTGCAGACGCTCTCCCCAGATCCCGACGTTTGCGACCCCGGGCACGCGCATGAGGCGCTGGCGGATCTTCCAGTAGGCGATCGTCGAGAGCTCGGTCGGCGAGACCTTGTCGGACGTGAGCCCGATCTTCATGACCCGGCTGGTCACCGAGACGGCGGGCATCATGAAGGGCGGCGCGGCGAACGTCGGCAGCGCCGGCGTCAGCGCGGCGATGCGTTCCTGCACGAGCTGCCGGGCGTGGACCTCGTCGGTGCCGCGCTTGAACACGAGCTCGATCGCGGAGAGGTCGGCGATCGACTTGGAGCGCAGCTCGTCCAGTCCCTCGATGCCGTTGAGCTGCTCCTCGATCGGGATCGTGATGAGCTCCTCGACCTGTGCAGAGGAGTTCCCGGTCGCGAGCGTCTGGATCTCGACGCGCGGCGGCGCGAACTCCGGAAACACATCCACTTTGGCATCGCGGATCTGGGCTGCGCCGATGCACAGCAGCGCAGCCGCTGCAAAGAGCACCAGCCAGCGAAAGCGAAGGCTGGACGCCACGATCCAGCGCAGAAGACCTCGAGAGCTCATTCCTCAACTCCAAACTCGGCGCTGTAGACCTCGGCCGCTCCGGTGGTGACGACTTCGGTGCCGACGCTTGGGCCGCGCTTGAGCACGACGCGTCCATCAACGATGTGGTCGACGCGGATCGGCTCGCGGAAGTACACCCGCGGCCTGGGGCTCACGTAGGTGTACGTGTCGCCATCCTCGTTGTAGATAAGCGCGGCATAGGGGATGAACGTGTGGCTCCCGCTTGCGCGAACGTGGGCGGTCCTGAGCCCCGCGCGCCGCACCGCCTCGGCGTTGAACGTCACCTGCTGCTCTTCCTTGCCGGGGATCGGCTTGACCTCGGTCGGGGAGTAGTCGGTCTCGGCCTCCTCGACCTGGGTGCACGCGGGCAGCGTGACCGCGAGGCAGCCGAGCATCAGAGCGAGCGCTATCGGTCGCTTCGCGCCGGGCATGTCAGCGCGCTCCGTCGCCCGGCTCGGAGGGACCTTCGGCCGCGCCGTCCGCGATCGGCCGCCGGCGCGGCTGCCCGCGGTTGCCCGTGCTCGGCTCGGACTCGATGAGGTCAGGGTTGACGGTGATCCAGCTGTCCTTGCCGCCAGGCGCAGCCGGCGCTTGTTCGACGTAGTCCAAGTCGTACAGGAGATCTTCACTCGCGTCGTAGTCGCGGCCGAAGCGGGCATACAGCGCCGGCAGCACGAGCAGGCTCAGCAGCGTGGCGCTGACGAGGCCGCCGAGCATGACGGTCGCCATCGGGTGCAGGATTTCCAGCCCGGCGGCGCTGCCGGCTAGGACGAAGGGCACGAGGAACACCGCGAGGGCCAGCGCCGCGGTCACGATCGGGCCGAACTGCTCACGAGTGCCGTGCTGGACGAGCTCGTCACGCGAACTCGACGACCCGTCCTCGGAGAGGCGCCGGAGGTGGCCGATCAGTATGAGCGCACTGCGCACCGCGATCGCGAAGACGCCGATCAGGCCGAGGATCGCCCCGAGCGACAACGTCGCACCGTCGATCAGGGTCGCCAGCACGCCGCCGATGAGCGCGGCCGGGAGCATCAGGAACGTCGCTACCGCAACCGGCCAGCTGCGCATGGCGGCCTGCAGCAGCAGCAGGATCGCGATCAAGGCTCCGATCGCCGTGAGCAGGATCGTCGTGGATCCGATCTCCTTGGCGGTCGAGTAGGTCAACACCTGGGCGTGGTACTGCAAGGGCAGCGCCTTCTTGGCCAGCCGCGCCTTGACGTCCTTGACGACAGCGCTTTCGCTGCGCCCGCGGATGTCGGCTACGACATCGATGTAGCGCGAGACGGAATCGCGCTTGATGACGTTGGGCGAGTCCTTCACCCGCACGTCGGCGACGTCGCCGAGGCGGACGTGCCTGCCCTGCTCGCCGTCGATCAGAAGGTTGCGGACGCTGGCGACGTTCTGACGCGTCGACGGGACGCCCTGGACCGTGACGTCGAACACCTTCTGCTTGCCGAAGATGCTGCCGACGCCGATGCCCTGCAGCAGCACGGCCTCCGTGCGGCGGACGTCGCCGGGCTTGATGCCGAAGCGCCGAGCCGCGTCGACCTTCGTCGCCACCTCGATCGTCGGTTCCACCGTCCCCTGCTCGACGGCTGGGTTGACGACGCCGTCGACCCCCGAGACGAGCGTCTTGATGCCCTGCGCCGTCGGGCGCAGGATCGCGAGATCCTCGCCGAAGACCCGGACGACGAGCGGCTTGCGCGTCCCGGTCAACTCGTTGAGGGCGCCGTCCTTGCCGGCCGGCGCACCGTTGAGCGCGCCGACGTCGCGGATCTTCTGCGTTGTGTAGGTCACGACTTCGTGCTGCGCACCACGGACGTCGTCGATCGCGCGCTTGACCGACGCGACCGTCTTGTCGTAGTCGGCGTTCTCGTCGACGTTGACCCACAGCTCGCTGGAGTTCACGTCGACGATCTGGTCGCCCGTAACCGCACGGCCGATGTGAGCGCCGGCGTCCGTGACTCCCGGGAGCGCTCGCACGGCACGAGCGGCCTGCGTCGCGATCCGCGTCATCACCGGCTGCGCGGTGCCCGGCTTGGCATCGAGCTTGACGATCAGATCGCGGTCCTTGAAGGTCGGGACCAGCGAGGAGCCCAGCAGCGGGAGGATCGCCAGCGCGAGGATGGCGCACGCGCCGGCCGCGATCATCGCTGCCCGCGGCGCCGCGACGATGCGTGCGAGCACGCGGGCGTAGAGGTCGCCGAGCCGGCGCATGGCCGCCGACTCGGCGGCGGCACGCGATGCCAGCAGCACGCTGAGCGCAGGCGTGACGGTCAGCGCGACGAGGGTCGAGGCGACCACGCCCGCGACGTACGCGATGACCAGCGGCTGGAAGAACGCGCCCGGCCGTCCTTGCATGACGGCGATCGGGAGCACCGCCAGGAGAGCGATCAGCACGCCATAGGTCAGCGGCCCGCGCACGCTTGCGGTGGCCTGAGCCACGATCGACTGGGTCGGCGCCTGGCTGCCCTGCTCGCGCTCGGAGCGGATGCGGCGCACGATGCTCTCGGCGCCGATGACGGCATCGCCGACGGCAAGCCCAGCGGCGAGCGCGAGCCCGGCAAGCGTGATCGCGTTCATCGTGCCGCCGAGCAGCTCGACGGCGAGCGCGCCGCTGACAAGCGACAGCGCGAACGCCAGGAGGCTCACCAGGACCGAACGCCAGGCAAGCAGGAAGGCCATCAACGTGAGCGCCAGCAGAAGCGTCGCGATCAGGATCGTGGTGCTCAGGTTGGCGATCGCGCTCTTGATGAAGCTCGCCGGGCGAAAGACCTTCGTGTCGGCGCGCATGCCGGCCAGACCCGGACGCAGGTCGTCCAGCGCCTCCTCGACGCCGCGTGTCACCTCCAGCGTGTTCGCGCCGGGCAGCTTCTCGACCACGAGCATGAGCCCGTCGCGGCCGTTGACGACGGCGTCACCGATCAGCGGCTGGTGATCCTCGACGATCGTCGCGGCATCGGCGAGGCGCAGCCTGCCGTTCGTGTCCTCGATGGGCACCGCGCCAAGCGCCTTGGGCGTGGACAGCGCGTCGAACACGTGACGCACCTGCAGGCGCTGGGTCGGCGTCTCGATGAAACCGCCCGTGCCGGGCGTCGACGCCTCGAGGAACGTAAGCGGCGACACGATCTGCGAGTTGCCGGCGGTCGCGATGATCTGGTTGAGCGTCACGTGCTTCTCCGCCAGCCGCTTGGGATCGACCTGAACCTGCAGCTGCTGCTCGCGCTGGCCCCAGATCGCGACGTTCGCGACGCCGGGGACGCCGAGCAGGCGGGGCCGGATCGTCCAGCGCGCAAGGATCCCCTTCTCGATCGGCGTCAGCGCCTTGGCGCCGTCGGAGAGCCCGATCATCAGGACGCGGCTCGACGACGACCGCGCCGGCAGCATGAACGGAGGCTTGGACACGTTCGGAAGGGCGACGGCCTGCGTGAGGCGCTCCTGCACGAGCGCCCGCGCCTTGAAGTCGTCGGTGTCCGGGCGGAACACCATCACGATCGAAGACATGCCTGGAACCGACTCGGAGCGAAGCGTGTCGACGCCCGACACGCCGTTGAGCAGGTCGGCCTCCAGCGGAACGGTGATCAGCTGCTCGACCTCGTTGGCCGACAGCCCGAGGGCTTCAGTCTGGATCTCGACGTAGGGCGGCGTGAACTCCGGCAGGACGTCCGCCGGGGCTTGACTGAGCTGCACGATGCCGATGGCCAAGATCGCCGCCGCCGCGGCAATGACCAGCAGGCGGAACCGCAGACTTGACTCGATGATCCAGCGCATTACACGTTCCTCTCACGGTAAATCCACGGGCCTCGGATGGCATGGCTAGCTCGCAGTGGCACATCAGGCGGCGACACCGCCGCGGGGTGGCGGTCGTCGCTCGCTCATGAAGCTCTAATGAACCCACTGATCGGGCGAGAGTGCCGGACTTGGCCCGTTTCGCCAAGCGCAGAACGCGCACGTTCAACTGCAGGGCCTGCCGCGGGCTGTCCTCTGTACAGAGGACAGCGGCTGTAGTGGTTATCGTCCTGCGGCCGGAAGGCGTCGGACGACCCGGGTGGTGGCGTGTCCCCCGCTAGGAGGACAAGTGAGATCGTGGATCGCTGACCGTGCGAACGGTCACACTAGTCTTTCGTTCGGGCACCGCCGCTCCGTGTTGCGCCCGCTGCGCGGCGTCTGCGGCGGGGATCGCCGCTCGCACCTTCGTCCCGCGGTCCGCACCCGTGACGATCTGAAGCGCCCCGCCCAGCGCCTCGACGCGCTCCGTGCATGCCGCGAGGCCGACATGACCCTGCGCCAGCGCCTGCCTGCGTTCATCCGGCGAGATGCCGCGACCGTCGTCCCGGCAGGTGACGACGATCTGGCCGCTCTCGCGACCGATCGTCAGCGCGACGCTCGTCGCGCCGGAGTGCCGGACAGCGTTTGTCATGAGCTCCCGCGCGACGGAGAACAGCAGCTCGTCGTCGACCCCGGCGGCCTCCGGCGCGACGGCGACGACCGGTAGCGAGCCGCTGGTCAGCGGCTGGCGCTCCGCGACGGCCTGCAGCGCCGCGGCCAGCCCTTCGCGCTCGAGCTGGTGTGGGTGCAGCACGAAGATCTGGCGC
>DASVPU010000362.1:0-24653 GCA_036389475.1 Solirubrobacteraceae bacterium | reverse complement strand
GCGGCGAGATCCACGACCTGTCCGGCGCCGAGCTGCCAGCCGAGGCCGAACGCCCAGAGCATCGCTGCGAGACCGAGCTCGACGGCCACGCGCAGCGCCGGAGGGACCGTGCGGTGATCGTCAAGCGTGCCGATTGCCCATAGCGCCACGGCACCGCCGGCCACCGGCAGCGTCTTGGACCACTCCGCGCTGAGCCCCAGGGCGAGCAGGAAGCCCACCATGACCGCGGCCCCGCCGAGATATGGCGTCGGGGAGGCGTGGCCCTTGTAGCCGCCGGGGGCGTCGTAGAACTCCAAGCGCGTCGCGATGCGGATCGCAACCGGGGTCGCCATGTAGACGACCGCCAGGGCGAGCCCAAGGCTGGCGAGGAAACGCGTCTCGATCGGCAAGCGCAGCACCTTCCGTGGAGGTTGGACCTTATCGTCGGATCCAGCTGCGAGCAGCGTGTGCGATCGGTCGAATCGCAGATGGGCGCGCGAACGTCGTCAACCGCCGGGCGTCGATGCCAGTGCCTAGACTCGCGCCTCGGTTTACGTGCCCACGATCTCCGCTTGCCGACATATCGCGATCGCTGCAGCCGTTGCCGTGTGTGCGCTGCCGGTCACGCCTGCCGGGGCCGTAGAGAAGGCGATCTGGGGTCCGGTGACGCTGCCGGACGGTCGGTCGGCGTTCGGGTTTTACCATCAGCTGCGGGTCGACACGTACCAGCGCACGCTCGAGTGGAGCGAGACCGCCCCCGAGCGCCCTGCGTCACCCACGAACCCCGCCGACCCGGCGTACCGCTGGCCGGCCGAGCTCGACACCGCCATGCGCCAGGCCGACCACTACGGCATCCGCGTCGCGTTGATGGTGTCCCAGACGCCCGCGTGGGCCAACGACGGCAAGCCGCCGCAATGGGCGCCCGACGATCCCAGGGCGTACGCCGACTTCCTCACCGCCGCTTCCCGCCGCTATCCGAAGGTACGCCGATGGATGATCTGGGGCGAGCCCAATCGCATCGACCGCTTCCGTCCCAACGATCCCGGCAGCGACATCGGCCCGCGAACCTATGCGCGGCTGCTCGACGCCGCGTACGGGGCGCTCAAGCGCCAGTCGTCACAGAACATCGTCATCGGTGGCATGACCTGGACCGGGGGGGCGATCACGCCCGCGATCTTCATCCGCGCCATGCGGCTGGCCAACGGAAGACCCCCTCGTCTGGACTGGTTCGGCCACAACCCGTTCCCGTTTCGCTTTCCGGACCTGGCCAACACGCCGGTAGCGGGCGGCTATCGCGACATCAGCGACATCGACACGTTCGGACGTGAGATCGACAAGCTCTACCGGCGCCCGAAGGACCGGCCGCTGCCGCTGTGGCTGTCGGAGTTTCTGGTGCAATCGGATCGCGGCTCGCGGGTCTTCGCCACGTTCGTGTCGCGCCAGCAGCAGGCGCGCTGGCTGTCTGCCGCGTATCGCATCGCCGACGATGAGCGAAGGCGCGTCATGGGTCTGGGCTGGCTGGATCTGCTCGACGAGCCCGCCGTGCCGGAGAACGCGCTCTGGGGCCTGCTCACCTACGACCTACGGCCCAAGCCGTCGTTCTTCGCCATGCAGAGCGCGCCCAGCGAACGTCTGCGTCCGGTCCTGCGGGTCGCGAAGCACGCGCGCCCGGACACGCTCGCCGGCGGCGGGCTGCTCGTCACGCTCGAGCCTCGCGTCGACGGCCCGATTCGCCTCGAGCTGCGCCGCGCGGGCCCCGTCCTGCGCCGTGTGATCCTCAGCGGTCACGCCGGACGGATTGAGCGGGTGCGGCTGCAGCGCCGTTTCGCGCGGTCCGGCCGCTATACCGTCACCGCTCGATCCTCCCGCGGCGCGACGGTGGACCACGTCGTCGTGGTGAGCCGAGCCTGAACAGACGAATAGGCGGCGCCGCGCCTCGCATCGGACATACTGAGGCGATGGCTCGCTTTCGGCGCGGTTGTGGCTGTGCCGTCGTACTGGCCGTTCTGTCGACCGCCCCCACGGCGCGTGCGCAGGGCACGGGCATCCGCGTCGACTCGGCCTCGCCCAGCGCAGCGGAGTATCAGCTCCCGCTCGAGCGCGCTCGAGCGGACGCACAGCAGGGCGGACCGCCGGCACACGTGCGGCCCGGCGAGCGCGCTGCACCAGCCTTCGGCGAGGGAATCCAGATGCCGGCAACGAGCGGCAAGGCGCCGGCAGACGAGGGCCTGGATCCAAGTCGCGCCACGACGCGCCGCACCCCAAAGAAGCGCGCGTCCAGCGGCGGCGGGCCGCGCAACGGCACCATCGAGGCCACGGTCACGCCGCCACCGCTCGCCAAGGTCGCCGCTGGGCCTGGCAGCTCGCTGCTCGGTGTCGGCGCTCTCGCGGCCGCCGTGCTCGCACTCGGCGCCGGGGTCGGACTGCTGCTGCGGTCGCGATCTCGTAGCGGCTAGAGCGAAGTCGGCGGGATGAAAAAAGTCGGAAACGATCGTCCCGTATTCCTCGCTAGACCATAATGAGCGCACTGACGCGAGGCGTGGAGGGAGCGGAATCGTCGGCTGCGCCTGGGGGAGACATGAGCGCCGACAGGATCGACACCGTTTCCGAGAGCTGTGAGCGAGTCACAAGAAAGTAGGGACCATGGGCCTATGGCGGGGAGCCATCCTGATGGGCGCAGCGAGCGCATGCGTGCTCGGCGCGTTCAGCACCGCGCAGGCACAGCAGTACTACGAGCCGCCCACGGCGCAGCCTCCTGGATGTCCTCAGAAGGGGTTCCTGAACGTCGGCACGGCAATCGGCGACATCCTCAACGGAACGGCGCAGAGCGATGTCATCTTTGGCGGCACGGGCGGCGACACGCTCGACGGCCTGGACGGCGATGACTGCCTCTACGGCGAGCGGGGCGAGGATGAGCTCAGTGGTGGCGGCGGCGACGACAGGATCGGCGGCGGCTCTGGCGACGACGAGATCAGCGGCGGCGGCGCAAGCGACACGCTCATCGGTAACTCGGGAGACGACGAGATCAACGGCGGCAGCGGTGCCGACGCCATCAGCGCGGGCGTTGGCGACGATATTGTCTTCGCCCGTGACGGGATTCGCGACACGATCAACTGCGGCGCCGGCCGCGACAACGTGATTGCAGATCGAACCGACAGCGTCGCCCGCAACTGCGAGCGCGTGCGCAGGCGCTGAGCGAGCTTGGCCGCCGACCTGACGATCTACGAGGTCAGCAGCTGCTCGACCTGCCGCAGCCTCTCGGCGCTGCTCGCCGAGCACGGCGTCGAGTACGACGGCATCGAGTACCACGAGACCGGCCTGACCGAGGAGCAGATCCGCGAGCTGCTGAGCAAGGCCGGCCTGCGCCCGCGCGACGTCCTGCGCATGCGCGAGCCGCTCGTCACCGAGCTCGGTCTGCAGGACGAGGACGCGGTCTCCGACGACATGCTGATCACGCTCATGACCGAGCACCCCAGGCTGTTGCAACGCCCGATCGCCGTGCGCGGCGACCGCGCGCTCCTGGCCCGGCCCGTCGAGCGCGTGCTCGAGCTGCTGGATTGAGCGCCTCGCAGATCCGGCCTAGAAACCTGAGTGCCCTGAGCCGGCGGGCCGTCCTAGACTCGGCCGATGGCCACCTGCACGCCGGTCAGCGTCCGTCCCGCCCGTCGCGAGGACTTCGCTGCGCTGGCCAGGACCCTCGCCCGCGCCTTCTACGACGATCCGGTCACCGCCTGGTTCTATCCAAACCCGGCGCGGCGCATGACGCACGCTCGCCGCTTCTTCGCGATCCGGCTGCGCCAGCTCGCCGACCAGCGGCTCATCTTCACGACGACCGATCACTCCGGCGCCGCGCTGTGGGCGCAGCCCGGGCACTGGCGCGAGGACCTGCGCCAGTCGCTCATGCTCACGCCGATGCTGCCGGTCCTGCTGCCGCGGATCCTGCGCTCGACGCGGGCTGTGCGCGAGATCGAGCGGCGCCATCCCGTGCAGCCCCACTACTACCTGTCGGTGATCGGCACCGATCCGGACAAGCAGGGCGAAGGTGTCGGCTCGGCGCTGCTTGCTCCGGTTCTACAACGCTGTGACGCCGATCGGACGGCGGCCTACCTCGAGTCTTCCAAGGAGAGCAATCTCTCGTTCTACGCCCGTCACGGGTTCGAGCTGACCGAGCGCATCGACCTGCCCGAGCAAGGGCCGCCGCTGTGGCTCATGTGGCGAGAGCCCGAACGTCGTGCTCGCCGGATCCGATGAGCCTGCCGCGTTCCGGCGCGGAACGCAAACAGGGCGCAGCCGGTGGCCGCGCCCTGTGACCTGCGGTAGCTGAACTGCTGTGCGTTGCTTACGCGGCGGATGTGCCCAGGTCGCCGAGCAGGCTGCCCAGCAGGCTGTCGATCAGCCCGGTGACGGTGCTGACGATGCCGCCGATGCCCGGGTAGTGGACCGTGCCGCCGTTCGTTGCGTGGCCCGTGAGGCCGCCGAGCAGGCTGTTGAGCGTGTTACCGAGGTTGCCCGGGAGCAGGCCGCCGCTGCCGCTGGTAAGGCCGCCGAGCAGGCCGCTGAGCGTGCTCGGGAGGCCGCCGACGCTACCGCCGCCGACGACCGGCAGGGAGCCGAGCACCGTGTTGATGAGTCCGGTGACGGTGTTCAGCACGGACGTGTTGCTCAGCACGGCCGGCAGGATGCTGCCGGTGCTGCCGACCTGCGACACGCTGGCGAGGATCTGCGACAGCGGGCCCTGAACCGTGCTCGCCATCATCGGCATGATCGTGTTGATCGTCGCGAACGCGCTCTGGAGCGCCGAGGTTGCGACACCGAGGCTCTGCGTGAGCAGCGCGTTGATGTTGACCGGCAGGTTGCCGGCGAGAGCCGTGGCCATCGAAACGATGTCGTTGCTCGTGCTGACGCCGAGGCTTCCGATGATCGAGGCGAGCAGCGGCTGGACGCTGGCGGGCACGTCGTCCAGCAGCGACGTCAGGAGCGAGAGGATCTGCTGGTGACCCGCGAGGGTCGGGATGATCGACTGCGCGAGAGCCGTCTGTGCCTGCCCCGAGACGTCGTCGACGATCGCGGTGACCGCGTCGAGGAGCTGGTCGTAGCTCGTGCCGGCGATCGTCAGCGACGCGGCTGCGCCGACTGGATCCGTCTTGGCCAGCCGTCGAGCCAGCTTCGACGCGGTGGCGACCTGCGAGCGAGCGGTGCGAAGCTGCGAGATGACGACCGCGTTGTTGTCGGCTTTCGCGGCCTTCTTGAGTAGCTTGATTGCCTTCTTTGCCTTGACAGCGTGAACCTGCACGCTGGCCGAGGCCGAGGCCTTCGGTTTGGCCGAGGCGGTGGCCGGAACGGCCACCAATGTGACGAGGGTCGCCATCGTGACGACGATTCGACGAGACTGCAACATGCGTGTTTGCCCCCTTCGGCAACTGGGCGACCTCTTTGAGGCCCCTGGTTTTGCGCCCCCGCCTCGCGACGGGTTTGCCGTTTCGATGTGACAGCCCTACCACGTAGGGCGCGCCTGCTTGTGATGCGCTACTCGTATGAGTTGGCGCGTTGCCGCTCTATCTTAGCGGACGGGAGAAGAGCGTCTGCAGCAGCTGGTTGACACCGCCGAGGACATGCTCGACGGGCTGCAGGATGTTCGTCGGCGTCGGCTTCGGCGCCGGTGTGGGCGGCGCTGCGGTGTCGGCCGGCAACTTCAAGCCGACCGTCGCGAGGACGCGCTCCAGCAGCGGACGCAGCACGTCGAGCGTCCGCTGAAGCGTCGTGTTCGCCGTCGCGATGGACTCCGTCGTGCCGGCCGCCGCGGTCGCCTGGGCATGCTCGTAGGCGCGCCGGACCTGTTCGCGCAGCATCGTCAGCTTGTCGATCGCGATCTGGACCGCGCTCTTCGTCGCTTCGCGACGCGCAGCCGGCGCGGGCGCGCTCTTGGTTTGAAGCACCGGGGTGGTGGCGGTTGTCGCCGCCGGAGCCGGCGTGAAGGCCTGAGCGCTCGCCCCGGCGGGCTCTGGTGTGGGCGACGCGGCCGGGTGGGGGCGCGCTCGAGCGCTGGAGCGCGCGCGGGCGCCCGCGTGGGCGTGAGCCGCTGAGCTCGCCGCGGCCTTCAGCGACGCCGCGGAGGAAGCCGCGGCGGACGCAGCTGCCAGCGCCGGAGCGGCGCGGCGCGCCGCGGCGGCCTGCGCTCTCGGTGCCGGGGAACTGTCCTTCGTGATGTGCCGGACCTCGACCGCAGCGGCTCCGCCGCCGCCTGCCAGGGCAGCGGCGACGGCGAGACCCTTGACGGCCACCGGCACGCTCGCCCAACCGAGGCCGCCGCCGGCGACGGCGCTGCCGCCGCCGGCCACGATCAGCGCGCCGCCGCCCGCACCGCCGGCGCCGCCCGCCACGCCGATGCCTCCGAGCAGCCCCAGGCCGGTCGCGCCGGGCAGGCAGCCGATCGCGTGCAGGTCGCCTCGGCGCACGGTGATCGAGCGCTCGAAGGAGGCGCAGGCGTCGCACGAGCGCAGGTGCGCTCGAATGCCGCGGGCGCGCAGGCTGCGCCGATCACCGTCCGAAAGCTTGTGGCGGACGCTGATGCACGCGGTCGCGCGGCCGTCGACAAGCTCGTGCAGTGCGCTGCGGGCGTCGAACACGGCGCGACGGGCGGCCTCGTTGGTGACGCCGAGCGCAGCGCCGATCTCGTCGTAGCTCAGCCCGCTGAGCTCGCGCATCACCAGCGCGCCGCGCTGACGCTCGGGCAGCTCGCGCAGGTCGATGACGAGCTGGCTGAGGCGCCCGCGGGTCTCGGCGTTGACTTCGGGGCCGGGCACGGCGAGCGCGGCGTCGGAGTCCAACTCGACCTGCGGCTGGCGGCGGCGAACGATGTTGATCGCCTCGTTGTGGGCGATCCGGTACAGCCACGGCTTGAGCGGGCGTCCCGGCTCGCGGCGCGGCAGCGCGCGCAGCGCGTTCTCGAGCGCGCTCTGGGTCGCGTCGCTCGCGTCCTCGGCGTTGAGGAGGATCGAGCGGCAGTAGCCCAGGAGCGGACCGTGATAGCGCTCGTAGAGGGCGCTGAACGCGGCGCTGTTGCCGGCCGCGGCGCGGCCGGCGAGGAATTCGTCGCCGAGGCGGGAGTAGGCAACCGTGCGCGTCGAGCGTGGTGAGAGGACGGCCGGTGCGGGCATGGCAGGCACCTATCGGCAGCGCCGTGGGGATGTATGAGCGCGAATAGTCTTGAGTGCTTGACTGTCCAGGCTTCCATCGGTTCGAGCATCAGCTCGTTCTTCGACGCGGTCGGTTCGTTCGTCGACAGCCTGTCGCGCGTCAACTGGGGTCCGCTGCTCGTCGGAGCGGTCGCGTTCATCGTCTACCTGACCCTTCGCTCGCGCGCCTTCTACAACGCGCTGCGCGCTGCCTACCCGAACGAGCGCATCCCGTTCCGGCGCATCTGGGGCGCCTACATCGCCGCGTATGGCTTCAACAACATCATTCCCGCGCGCGGCGGCGACGTGATCAAGCTGTTCCTCGTCAAGCAGTCGATCCCGCACGCGACATACCCTGCGGTCGGCGCTGCGATCTGTGTCGAGGCCGTCTTCGACGCCTTCATGGCGATCTTCATCCTGACCTTCGCCTTCAGTCAGGGCGTCTTTCCCAAGCCGCCGGACTTCGCCAACCTCGATGCGTTCGACCTCGCCTACTTCGCCAGCCATCCGAAGTTCACGCTCTTCCTGCTGACGTTTTTCGCGATCGCCGTGCTCGTCGGCTTCGCGGTGCTCTCACAGCGCGTGAAGGCGTTCTGGGCGCGCGTGCGCCAGGGCCTGACGATTCTCTTCGATCGTCGCCGCTACCTGCGCGAGGTGTTCGCCTGGCAGCTCGCCGGCTGGTGCTTTCGCTTCGCCGCGTTCTGGAGCCTGCTGGAGGCCTTCAACGTCGGCGGCTCCGTCAAGAACGTGCTGCTCGTGCTCGGCGTCAACGCTGTCGCGGCGGTCGTGCCGTTCACGCCCGGTGGGGCGGGCGTTCAGCAGGCGCTGCTCGTCAAGGTCTTCCATGGCTCGGCAACGGGTGCGATCGTGGCCGCCTACTCCGTCGGCCAGCAGATCGTGATCGCCGCCGTGACGCTCGCCGTCGGCTTCGTCGCGATGGTGTCGATCTTCCGGATCCGCTCGTTCAAGGAGGCGATCCGCCTGGGGCAGGCGGAGCGCGAGGCCGAGCGGGCCGAGCGCCTCGCGCAGCCGGACGCCCGGGGCTACTGAAGGCCGCTGCGCGCTTCGCGAACGAGCGCGACGGCTTCAGGGAAGACCAGCGCCATCACCGCGCGGATCTGCTCGGCTTGCTCTGTCGTCGTGCCCTGGATGTTGACGCGGTTGATCGCTGCGACCGTCATCTCGACGGCGAGCTTGATCGCGTTGTCAGCCCACACCAGGCCCTGCTGGGCCTGCATCTGTTCGGCGAACTCCGCCATTCGCCGTTGTAGCTCCTCGGGATCGCCGAAGAGTCCTCCGAAGCCTTCCATCGTCTGCCCATCGTAGCGGGGCGCTGCCGCGGCGCCGGGCATCGGCCTTGTGTTTTATTCCGTAAACCCTCAGGATGATGTACGAGAGAGGCTTGTGAGCTTGCGCAAACGCAACCTGCCGTTCGTCGTAGCTGCCGGAATCGGCGCGTTCGTAATCGCCATGCCGGCCCGCAGCCAGGCCCCCGCAGCTCCGAGCATCGTCGCCTCCGACACGCCTCTGCCAAGGAAGTTCACGACATCCGACGGCGGTTCGCCGAACGTCACGATCGCTTCGGGCGGCACGGTCGACTTCTCCTACCCGAGCGGCAACAACCAGCACAACGTCGCCTTCACCGGGGCCATGAAGCCGAGCGCCTGCCAGGCGACCACGGGACCCGCTGCCGGGCCGGAAGCGCTTCCAGAGTTGGTGGCTCCTCCGCCCTGGTCGGGAACGTGCACGTTCACGGCTGCGGGCACCTACGCGTTCATCTGCGCCAAGCACCCCGGCATGACCGGTTCGGTCACGGTGACCGCTGCGGTTGCACCTCCTCCTCCGCCGCCCCCGCCGCCTCCCCCGCCGCCGCCACCAGCACCGGCTGAACCGGGACCGCCGCCGCCGGTCCCGCCACCGTCGCCGGGGGCCACGCAGCCGGCGGCGACGATGCTTCGCGTCGGTGCCAACCAGCGTGGCGCCGCGATCCGTGGGTCGGTCAAAGTGACGAGCGCGGGCTCGCGCCTGCTGGCCCGCGCGTTGGCGCGCCGCAAGGCGCTGTTCGGCGGTCGCAGCACGCCTCAGGTAGAGGTCGGCCGCCTGTCGCGGACGCCGGTCGGTGCCGGGCGCGTGACCTTCAACGTGCGGCTCACCCCGGCCGCCCGCAGAGCGCTGCGTCGCAACGGGCGACTGGCGATCAGCTTGCGGCTCACGGTCACGCCGCCCAGCGGGGCGACGTATACGGCGACACGCGCGGTCATCCTGCGGGGCGGGTAAGGCTCAGCGCGGTTTGAAGGCTGCGAAGCCGACGTGGCCGCGGCGGAAGCGCACCCGCTGCCCGTAGCCCGACAGGATCCTCGGCTGCAGCCCGGCCGCCTCCAGATCGGCGACCGCGTCGGCACGCGAGTACAGCCACAGGCGATGCGTCTCGTCGCTGCGGCGATAGCCGTCGCCGAGCTGCCGGAAGATCGTAATCTCGCGCGTCAGCATGCGCCGGTCGGGATCCTCGTGGGCATGCAGGCACAGCAGCCAGTCCGCTCCTTCGCTCCACGTCCTGCGACCACCCGCGGGCTCGCGGCCGGGGATCACGATGTCGAAGACGAACAAGCCGCCGGGCTGCAGCGCGGCTGCGACACGCCGCATGAGCGCCACGAGCGCCGTTCGGCCGGCGCGGGAGTCGACCATGTAGCTGACGCACTCGCCGATCGCCGTCACGGCAGCGCACGGCGGCAGCTCAGCGTCGAACAGCGAGCCGTGGGTGAACAACGCGCAAGGCACGCGCTGGCGCGCGATCTCGAGCAGCGCCTCAGACTGGTCGATGCCGAGCACGTCATAGCCGGCGTCGAGCAGTGCGGCCGCCCAGATGCCGCTGCCGCAGCCCAGATCGACGACCAGCCCCTCTTGGATGCCCGCGCGCCGCAACAGCCGCAGCAGCCCCCGTGCGGAGCCACGGGCGAAGTCTCCGAAGCCGGCGTCGTGGACATGAGCGAGATCACGGCCGTACGCCTCCATGCTGGTGATGACACTAACGTCAGTAGCCTCGATCGTGTATGCCGCAGATCGAGGGCGCGGGCGTCGCGCTGCACTACGACGAGCGAGGCGACGGGCCTGCGCTGCTCGTCATCCACGGGATGGCGTCGGACGCCGCTACGTGGGCAGACGCGCTGGACGAGTTCGCCGGCGCGGGCGCGCGGGCGATCGCCTATGACCGGCGTGGCTACGGCGCCAGCGGAGCTCCCCAGCCGTATGTGGCCACAACCGTGCAGGAGCAGGCGCAGGATGCCGCCGAGCTGCTGGATGGCCTGCAAGCTGCGCCGGCACTGCTCGTCGGCGACGGCTTCGGCGCACTCGTCGCGCTCGAGCTGCTCGTGCGCCGGCCGGAGCTCGCGGCGGGGGCCGTGCTCGCCGAGCCGCCGCTGTTCGCGTTCGTGCCGCAGGCGACGGAGATGCTCGCGGAGCAGCGCCAGCGGCTCGAGGACGCGCTGCGCCAGGGCGGTCCGGAGGCGGGCGTGCAGGCGTGGCTCGGTGACGAGGTGAGCGCCGAGCGCCTCCGACGCGCGCGCGTCTCCTACCTCGGCTTCTACGCCGACTACGCGGGCCAGTCGAGCTGGTCACCGTCGCGGCGCGAGCTGCGGGCGGTCGCGGCGCCCGTCGTCGTGGTGACCGACACGGCGTCCGTGCCGCATGTCGTCGCCGCCGCGGAGGCGCTCAGCGGGCTGCTCGGGGACGTCCGGCACGCACGTGATGGTGGGATCGTCGCAGCGGCGCGGGCGCTGCTCGCGTGACACGATGAGCAGGCGATGACGGCATCGGATCCCTACCGCTCGCTGCGCCCGCCCGCACACGTCGCGGTCGCGCTGCTGGCGCTCTGCTTGATCGCGGGCGCGGTGGCGTTCGTCTTGGAGATGAACCATTACGGCGTGCTGTCGGATCTCCACCGCGGCGTAGGCCTCGATCCCGGCGACCTCAGCCACGCCGACGCCCTCACCCGCTCGGCGGACGTCGTCCGCTTCGGCGCGTTCCTCGCGGCGGCGACCGCATTTTCTTGCCTGGTTCGCGCGCGTATCGCAACCTCGCGCGCCTGGGCGTGCCGGGTCTGCGCTACGCATCGGCATGGGCGGCCGGTGGCTGGTTCGTCCCGCTCCTGAACCTCTTCAGGCCCAAGCAGGTCGCCAACGACATCTGGCGCGCGTCCGACCCGCAGCTGCACAGCGACGGCTGGCACGGGCGCGACGTCTCGCCGTGGTTGCACTGGTGGTGGGCGTTCTGGGTCGCCGGCGGCGTGTTCGGAAATCAGGCTGCGTTTGCTCAGATGCAGGCCGACACGGTGTCAGAGCAGTTTCGCGCCAGCTCACTGGCGATGGTCGCCGACATCCTGTTCGCGCTCGGCGCCGCGTTTGCGATCGCGGTCGTGAGCGTGGTCACGCTTCGCCAGGAGGCGCGGGCGCAGGCAATGTCCAACGCGCCGGCGCTCGCACCGGTGTAGTGCTCGCCGGGAGCTGCGGACGCCGCCGCGGTCAGCCCTGGCGCCGAGCCACGACTGCGACGGTGCCGCCACGCCGCGCGATCCCGAACAGGATCTCGGCGATCACGGCCAGCGGCACAAGCAACAGCGCGGCTGCGGTGACGAGCGCGTCGCTGCTGCGCAGCGGGGCGTTGCGCTTGAGGACGTTGTAGAGCCACGAGGGCGTGTGCGTCGCCCGGCTCACAACCGACTGCCAGAGCCCGAAGAGGTTGTGCTCGGCGAGCACGTGGTGGGTGACGACCGGCTCCAGCCCGTGGCGACGCAGCAGCGCGTGCAACCCGGTCACGGTGAAGTGCGTGCGATGGCGGGGGACGTCGAGGTGAAACCAGCGCGGGCCGCCGGCGCGTGCCTGCACGCTGGCGAGGTTCGGCACGCCGACCAGCAGCAGCCCGCCCGGGCGCAGCCAGCCCGCGATGCGCTCCAGTGCCGCTCCCGGGTCGTCGAGGTGCTCGAGCACGTGCCACAGCTCGGCCGCGTCGAGCGATCCGCCGGGCACGGCGGCATCCTCGATGCCTGACCGCACGAGGTCGACGCCGATCGCCCGCGCGCCCTCGACGCCGCGCAGCGACGGCTCGATCCCGTGCGCGTACCAGCCCGCCGCACGCGCCTGCGCGACAAAGCGCCCGCGTCCGGCGCCGATGTCGAGCATCCGGCCGGGCGTCCTTGCGCCGGCCTTGGCGAGGATCTGCAGGCGCCGGCGCACAAAGCGGTCCAGGAGCGGCGCAGCGAGCCTCGACCCGCGCGGCGGCCCGCCGCCGTAGGCGCCCGTTTCATGCGCTTCGGGCGGCGCCCCCGCGAGCGTGACGGCGCTCCCGCAGTCAGCGCAGCGCGCGAGCTCGTACTCCCCCGGCAGCGCGGGATCCGAGCCCGGCACGCTCCGCCAGGGGGCGAGCGCGCCGTCGCAGGCCGGGCAGCGGCGGGTCACCCGCCCCGGTCGTGGAAATAGAAGCCGGGCAGGGCGGCGCGGGTGATCTGCGCCGTCATGTGGTGGGCGAGCTCGAGGTCGCCGGTGCGGGCGGCGAGATCGTCGAGCGTGACGATTCCGGTCAGCCGGCCGCCGTCGAGGATTGGCAGGCGGCGGATGCCATGGCGGACCATGAGCTCGGCCGCCTGCTCGACGTCCATCCCGGGCTCCGCCGTGACGACCGGCGACGAGGCGTGGGCGGCGACCGGATCGCCGGGGTTCCTGCCATCGGTCAGGGCGCCGATCGCCAGGTCGCGGTCGGTTACGAAGGCGGCGAGCGATCCGTCGTCCTCGACGAGCACCACCGAACCGACGTTGCGCTCGCGCATGAGCTCGGCCACATGGCGTACCGATGCCGACGGCGAGGCGGTGACGACGCCCTCGGTCATGACGTCCCGGATCTCCACGAACGCAACATACACTTGCGCCGTGGCCGCCACAGCCGACGAGACGCTCGCAGACGAGCAACGCCGGCGCATCCAGGCTGGGGCGGCGGCGATCGCGGCGGGCGTGTTGACGATCGGGGGCGGGGTACTGGCCGCGGTCGTCTACAGCGACCTGCCGACGGTCCCGTTGCTGGGCGCGATGCGCGAGCGCCTGAATCCCGTCGCGCCCGCGGAGTCGCTCAAGGCCCGCCAGGTTCTCTTCTATTCCGACAACGCCTTCGAGCTCATCGCGGTCTCGATCGTACTCGCGCTCGCCGCGGCGGCGATCGGGCTTTCGCTCTCCCACCTCTACCGCTCAACGAAGGCCCGCCGCCCCGAGCTTCCGCGCGCCGCGGTGATCGCGGCCGTCGGCGGGGCCGTCTGCGTGGCGGTCGCCGGCATCGTGCAGGTGGTCGGCGTGTCGGTCGAGGCCGGCTCGTTCGCAAACTCGGCGACTCGGAATTCGCAGGCCGCGCGCGACGCGCTGAACTCCCCGCTGGTCATCGCCTCGCTGTTCTTGCGCCAGGTCGGTGTCTTCGCACTGGGGCTCGCGTTCGTGCTGCTGTCGCTCAACGCGATGCGCGTCGGGCTGCTGACGCGCTTCATGGGCGTGCTGGGGATCATTGTCGGCGTCCTATTCATCGTGCCGCTGGGTTCGTCGTTGCCGATCGTGCAGGCGTTCTGGCTGATCGCCCTCGGAGCGCTGTTTCTCGGCTATTGGCCTCCCGGGCGCCCGCCCGCGTGGGCCACGGGCGAGGCACAGCCGTGGCCCACCCAGCAGGAGATCCGCGAGGCGCGGCTGGGGCAACGGGCCGGGGAAGGCGGTGGTGCGCGGAGCCGCTCGCGCAACGGCCGCGAGACGACCGATCCGGCGCCGCGACTGCGCAAGGAACGCGCCGAGCCGCCCGAGACGCCCGCCCCGGAGGCTCCGACGACGAAAGTTCCGCACCCGTCGTCGAAGAAGAAGAAGCGCAAGCGCCGATCTTGAGCGGTGGCGCCCGGTGGCTCGCCGCGGCGCCCGCACGCCCGTTGCTGGAGCCGCGCGACGCGCGGGAAGGCGCTACGGCGCAGTGCTGAGCAGCGCCGCCACCTCGCTCGATGGTCCGCCTCTGGCAGCGGTCGCAGCAGCGTTGAGGGGGGCAAGCGCCGCGGCCCACGCCCACAGCCGTTCGCGGTCGAGGTCAAGGGCGGCGGCGAGCTCACGGCAGCGCTCGCTCCAGCCGTCGGGTGCGACGCGCCAGTACACCCAGTCGGCGGCATCGAACTCGGCTTCGCCGACGCAGGCGCGTGGATCGATGGCGATGAGCCCGCGACCCGGTTTACCGTGCAGCACGTTGCCCGCGTGGAGATCGCCATGCACAAGCACGGGCGTTGCGCCGCCGTCGCGGGCGAGCTCGCGCGCCAGATCGCCGGCTCGTAGCAAGCGAGCAGGTGGGACCGCCTTGGCGACCACGGGGTCAAGGGCGTGAAGCTCGATCCAGTGCGCAAAGAGAAAGTCCACGCGCTCGCCGAGCGCCGGCAGCCCGTCGAGGTCAGCCACGCAACCGCCGAGCGCATCAAGGAGTCCGACGATCTCGCCGAGATCGACCGGACCCGGCGTACTTGCGAGCGGCAACTCGTCCGCGATCGCTTCGAGCAGCAACGCGCCCGCAGCGCCATCAGACGCCCACACGCCCGGCACTCGCCCCGACGCGGTCCACGCACGAAGCGCCCGCGCTTCATCGCGGGCGATTGCCGCGTCGGGCGTGAGCTTGAGCATCGCGGCGCGCCCATCTGCCGTACGGCAGCGCAGCACCAGCGACGTTCCGCCGCGCCCGACGGGGTCGCCGATGACCAAGTCCCAGCGGACGGCCAGTTCTTCGACGAGGCCCGGCAGCCGCGACCACCATCCACCTACGGAGCCGCCGAACCGCCCCAGCAGCCGCGCGTATGTATGGGCCATCACCGGCGACGCAAGATCCACGCGTCCACGATCTCACGTCATCACCTGGACGTTCCAGAGATGAGATCGATGCCCATCCCGCTACGCAGCTTCGCCTTTACGCAGGACTGCGCGCAGCCTGCTTCCGGCTGCCAGCGAGCCGGCCGGCAGGATTTCTAAAGGATCCTGCAAGACGGGAGGCGATCAGCCATCAGCCGCCGACCGCACTCAAACCCTCGCAGCCTCGAGGCCGAACCTCACGCCGGTCAGCTCCTCCGACAGCGTCCAGAGCCGCTTCGCGGTCTCCGCGTCCCGTGCCGCGGCGGTACGACTGGCGGGCGCGGGGTGGCCGCGCTGCTCCAACAAGCCGCCTGGCCCGCTGTAGCTGTTGCCCGGCAGATTCTGCGTGGCCGCGTACAGCGCCGGCAGCGCGCCCATCGCATCGCTCTGGGCGAGCAGCCGGTTGCTGATCGACATGATTCGGTGCTGCAGCCCGCTGCCGGTATGGCTTTGCAGGTTCGTAGCGGCGTAGCCGGGGTGAGCGGAGTGCGCGCTGACCGCGGATCCGGCCTCCTGAAGCCGGCGCTGCAACTCGAGCGTGAAGAGCAGGTTCGCGAGCTTTGACTGTCCGTACGCGGTCCAGCGCGCGTAGCCGCCGCGCTCGAAGTTGAGGTCGTCCAGACGGATCTTGCCCGTCCGATGGGCCGTCGATGACACCGTCACGACGCGGTCGGTGATGTGGCGCAGCAGGAGGTTCGTCAGCGCGAAGTGCCCAAGGTGGTTGGTCCCGATCTGCAGCTCGAAGCCGTCCTTCGTGCGTCGCTCTGGTACTGCCATCACGCCGGCGTTGTTGATGAGGATGTCGAGGTCGCCGTCCCACGATTGCGCGAACGCGCGGATCGATTCGAGGTTCGCGAGGTCGAGCGGGCGCACCTCCGTCATGCCCTGGATCGTCTCCGCGGCGCGCTCGCCCTTGGAGGGATCGCGCACCGCGAGGACGACGCGGGCGCCCGCGTGGCCAAGCTCGCGGGCGGTGACCAGCCCGAGGCCGCTGTTGGCGCCCGTCACGATCGCGGTGCGGCCATCGAGGGAGGGCAGGTCGGCGGCTGTCCATCTGGAAGAGGTCATGGAGACAATGTAGTCGTTGACAACAATGATGTCAATGTCTACATCGTCGGGTAGGCTTGTGCTTGTGAGCGCGCGCCCCTACCACCACGGCAACCTTCGCTCAGCGCTGCTGCAGCAGGCCGAGCTGACGGTCAGCCAGCGTGGCGCGCAGGCGCTGTCGCTGCGCGAGCTCGCGCGGGAGATCGGCGTCAGCCATGCCGCTCCAAGGCGCCACTTCCCCGATCGTCAGGCGCTCCTGGACGCGCTTGCGGAGGACGGCTTCGATCGCCTGGGAGACGCACTCGCTCAAGCCGTCGAACGCGCCGGCACTGCATTCGACGCGCGGCTGCACGCCCTCGGGCAGGCCTACATCGCCTTCGCGACCCGCCACGCGGCGCTGCTGGAGCTCATGTTCGCCGGCAAGCGGCGCCCGGGCGCCGGCAGCGTCCGCGAGAGCGGGGACCGTGCGTTCGCCGGGCCGCTGGCGGTCATCGTCGAAGCGCAGGCCGCGGGCGAGCTTCGGGCCGGCGATCCGGGACGTGTCGCGATCGTCGCGTTCGCGACGCTCCAGGGACTCGCCGCGATGGCGGACCGCGGCATGATCGAAGCGGCGCCGGTCGACGCGGTCGTGACCGACGTGATCGACCAGCTGCTCGACGGGCTTCGACCGCGCTGATCCGCGATACGGTCCACCCACGATGACCTACGAGGAAGCCTGCGCAGCGCACTCGTGGCAGGTGCCCGAGCGCTACAACATCGCCGCCGACGTGTGCGACACGCACCCGCGGGAGAAGCTCGCGATGATCCACGAGGACCCTGACGGCAACGTCCGCGAGGTCACCTGGGGCGAGCTTCAGGACATGTCCAACCGCTTCGCGCATCGCCTCACGGACGCCGGCGTACGGCGCGGCGACCGCGTCGCGATGCTGCTGCCGCCGACGCCCGAGACAGCCGCCGCGTTCTTCGGCACCTGGAAGGCCGGTGCGATCCTGCTGTCGATGTCGATCCTCTACGGCGATGACGGCATCAAGCATCGCCTGAGCGACTCGCAGGCCACGGTCGTCGTGACGAACGCCGCCAATCGCAGCCGGGTGGAAGGCCAGACGCAAGTCATGCAGCTCGAGCCCGGCGACCTCGATGACGGCCCCGCCGCCGTCGAGCCGGTCGATACCTCGGCCGACGATCCCGCGCAGCTGTACTACACGAGCGGCACGACGGGCCTGGCCAAGGGCATCCTGCATGCCCATCGCTACATCCTTGGCCACGAGGAGTTCGTCTATTGCCATGACGTGCAGGACGGCGAGCGCTTCCACGGCATGGGCGAGTGGGCGTGGGCGGCCGGTATCTCTCCGCTCCTGGGCCCGTGGCGCTTTGGTGCGACGCAGGTCGTCCTGCAGCGCAAGGGCGGCTTCGATCCCCACCTGCAGCTGGACTTCCTCAGCCGCCACAAGGCCACGAACGTGTTCGCGACGCCAACCGCGATCCGCTCGATGATGGGCATCGGCGACGCCGGCACACGCTACCCGCAAGAGTTCCGCATCGTCTGCTCTGCCGGCGAGCCGCTGAATCCGGAGGCGATCCGCTGGTTTCGCGAGCAGTACGGCGTGACGGTGCTCGACTACTACGGGCTCAGCGAGTCCTACCCGCTGGTCGCGAACTATCCGTTCATGGAGGTTCGCGAGGGCTCGATGGGCCGGCCGATGCCCGGCTGGGACGTGAAGATCCTCGACGAGGACGAGAACGAGGTGGCGGTCGGCGAACGCGGCGAGATCTGCCTGCGGGCGCGCTCGAACCCGCACTATCCACTCGGCTACTGGAACAACGACGAGGCCGCGGAGGAGACCTTCGGCGGAGAGTGGTTTCACACCAAGGACGCCGCTTCCCGCGACGAGGACGGCTACATCTGGTACGAAGGCCGCGCCGACGACGTCATCATCTCCGCCGGCTACCGGATCGGGCCGTTCGAGGTCGAGTCGGCGTGCCTGGAGCATCCGGCGGTCGCGGAAGCGGCGGCGGTGGCCTGGCCCGACGAGCGCCGTGGCAACATCGTCAAGGCGTTCGTCATCCCGGCGGGGGGGTATCAGCCCAGCGAGGAGCTCGGCAAGGAGATCTCGGCCTTCGTGCGCGACCACCTCTCGGCGTACGCGTATCCGCGTCTCGTCGAGTTCGTGACCGAGCTGCCCAAGACCCTGACCGGCAAGATCCGCCGCATCGAATTGCGGGAGAGGAGCAAGAAGCAGTGAGCACGCAGTCAGAAACTCACCAGCAGCTTGCCGACCGCCTCGAGGAGCTGCTCGAGGTCGAGTCCTTCCCGCCGCCCGAGGAGTTCGCCGCCGACGCGCTGCTCAACGATCCCGAGGTGTACGAGCGTGCGGCCGAGGATCCGCTGGCCTGGTGGGAGGAGCAGGCGCGCGCGCTGGACTGGTTTGAGCCCTGGGAGACGACGCTCGACGACACAGACCCGCCGTTCTACAAGTGGTTTGCCGGCGGCAAGATCAACGCGTCGCACAACTGCTTGGATCGCCACATCGACGCCGGTCTCGGTGAGCGCGTCGCGTTCTACTGGCGTTCGGAGGAGGGCGAGGAGCGCGAGATCACGTACGCCGACCTGCACCGCGACGTCCAGCGCTTCGCCAATGCGTTGAAGGCGCAGGGCGTGCGCAAGGGCGACGTCGTCGGGATCTACCTGCCGATGATCCCCGAGGTCGTCGTCGCGATGCTCGCGTGCGCGCGGATCGGCGCGCCGCACAACGTCGTCTTCGGCGGCTTCTCGCCGGAGTCGGTGAAGGAGCGCATGGAGGTCTCCGACGCGAAGGCCCTGATCACCGCTGACGGCGCCCGGCGCAAGGGCAAGGTCGCCGCGATCAAGCAGTCTGTCGACGACGTCGGCATGCCCGTGCAGACGACGATCGTCGTACGCCACACCGGCATCGACTGCCCGATGGGCGAGGGCGACGTCTTCTACGACGAGATCATGGAGGCGGCCGAGCCCGAGTGTTCGCCCGAGCAGCTCGACGCCGAGCATCCGCTCTTCATCCTCTACTCGTCAGGCTCGACCGCCAAGCCGAAGGGGATCCTGCACACGACCGGCGGCTATCTGACAGGGGTCGCGTTCACGCACAAGGTCGTCTTCGACCTCAAGCCCGACAGCGACGTGTACTTCTGCTCGGCCGACGTCGGCTGGATCACGGGGCACTCCTACATCGTCTACGGCCCGCTGATGAACGGCGCGACGTCTGTCATGTACGAGGGCGCGCCCGACTACCCCGACAAGGACGTCTGGTGGGACCTGTGCGAGCACTACGGCGTGACGATCTTCTACACCGCGCCGACGGCGATTCGCGCGTGCATGAAGTGGGGCGAGGAGTACCCCAACCGCCACGACCTCTCCAAGCTGCGCCTGCTCGGCACGGTCGGCGAGCCGATCAACCCGAAGGCGTGGGTCTGGTACTACCACGTCATCGGCGGCGAGCGCTGCCCGGTCGTCGACACCTGGTGGCAGACCGAGACGGGGGCCATCATGATCGCGCCGCTGCCGGGCATCACGCACTGCAAGCCCGGCTCGGCGACCCAGCCGTTGCCGGGCGTCTTCGCGTCGGTCGTCGACGAGGACGGCGCGGAGTGCGAGCGCGACACGCAGGGCCTGCTCACGCTGCGCAAGCCGTGGCCGGCGATGCTGCGCACGCTCTACGGCGACGACGACCGCTACGTCGAGACGTACTTCGCGAAGTTCGGCCCGGAGACGTACTTCGTCGGCGACGCCGCGCGGCAGGACGAAGACGACTACTTCTGGGTCATCGGTCGCGTCGACGACGTGCTCAACGTGAGCGGCCACCGGATGTCCACCGCCGAGATCGAGTCCGCCGTCGTGTCGCACCCAAAGGTCGCCGAGTGCGCCACGATCGGTCAGGCCGACGAGGACACGGGTCAGTCGGTCTGCTGCTTCGTGACGCTGGAGGGCGATCTGGAGGGCACCGACGAGCTCGTCAGGGAGATCCGCGAGCACGTCGCGGTGAAGATCGGCAAGCTCGCGCGGCCCAAGCGCATCATCTGGGCCGACGACCTGCCGAAGACGCGGTCGGGCAAGATCATGCGCCGCCTGCTGCGCGACATCGCCGAGGGCCGCGAGCTCGGCGACGTCACGACGCTGCGCGACCCCGATGTGATGGGGCAGCTGGAGGCGAAGATCGCCGCGCGCCGCGACGACGCGGACGCCTGAGGATCGCTCGACCCTCAATCGCGCCGGGTGCGCGCGCGATCGTAGACTGGCTGGGACGCCCAAGGCAGGGCTCGTCGCGGGTAGGCGCCATGGGCGGTCGCGCTCGATCGGACCTGGCGCGCAGCCTCATCGCCTGAGAGCCTGCGCACGTGCGCCACCGCGCCGGCAGCCGAGTGTGCTCCTGGCCTCGTTCGCAACACGGACCGGCGGGGGACCGGACTCGCGCTCGCCGAGATCGCTTTGCTGCGCTTCCACCCCTTGTTCTCGATGCTGCGCGCGCCGGTGCTCGAGAGCCTTGCACGAGAGCTCACCTCCATCGAGCTGAGCGGCCGGCGAGTGCCTGATCCGCGAGGGGCAGACCGGCGAGCGCTACTACGTGGTCGCCGACGGCGGCTTGAGGTATCGCAGGCGAGAGTGCCCATCGATAGCGTGGGGCGCGGCGTCGGCGTCGAACGCCTTGAATCGTGCGCGTGAACGCAGTGCGTACCGTTCGACGTTGTAGCCGGGCTGCGCAGCTATGCGTCTGCGAACGGGAGCCGGTCGACGAGATTCGTGAGCTCGAAGACGCGGTGCACCTGCTTGGGCCCCCGCAGGAGCGTGACGCGGCTGTTGGGCTGCGCGCGCTCTGAAGCCATCACGAGCAGCCGCAGGCCGGTGGAGTCGATGAACTCGAGCTCGGCGAGATCCACGACGATCGATGTCGCGTCCGTCGCCTCGACGCGCAGGAGCTCCTCCTCCAGCCGCGGCGCGCCGTCGAGATCGAGCTCGCCGATGAGCGCGATCACGTGCGAGTCGCCCTGGCGCTCGCTGCGCAGCGCGAGACTTCCCAGATTGCGTGCGGGCTCGGTGCGCTCACCGTCGTTCACCCGGATACCCCCTTCTGTCCCGCCGTCCCGGTCGTCCCCCGGCCCTCTCGCGCCGCACCCTATCAACGAGCAACGGGCTTGGCTTTGGCTATGTAGGTCGGAGACGATCCGCTCCAAGGTGAGCGCGTCTCACCACAGCCGGGACTTACTAGGGGCCAACCGGCCCTGGCATCCGCTCCACTTCGGTGAGCGACCAGGATCACACCTTCCGGTGCTCCGGGATCCACGAGCCGTCCGCGCCCCGCTCGAAGTCCTGGAAGAGGCTCGGGGCCTCGTCGCACATGATCTGAGCCACCCGGTCGAACACGAGACGCAGCTCCTCTTCGGCGCCTGGCGCAGTACGCATCTCGATGACGTGCCGGAGCGTCCGCACGTTTGCAGTCCAGACGATGTCGGTGCTCAGGCCGATGGGGGCCAAGCGCCGCAGCGCCGACGTGACCTCCTTCTTGACGGCGAACGGCACGCCCTCGTCATCGAGTCCGAGCGCCTCGGCCGCCGTGACTTGAAATTCCTCGAGTTGCTCGACGAGATTGACTACCTGCTCGCGAACGGGCTCCAGTGAGATTGGGACGCGAAAGCCGAGCTCTGTCAGCCGGACGTACCGCAGGCTCTCCTGACTGAAGGCCGAACCGGCCCTGTGGCGCACGAGCTCGTGAGTGAAGACGCGCGACACGTTGCGAAACGCAAACGTGAAGTTCGCGTGCTCGAACACGCTGCCGTGCAGGCTGCGCAGAAGATTGCCGAAGTACTCGCGCTGGTCCTCGCGAATGCGGGTGACGTTGGGATTGAGCCCAGGCTCCCAGCTGCGGTAGCACAGGCGGCCGCAGAACTCGACCAGCAGCTGTGCGCCGTTGAGCTCACCGTCATCGTCCGCCAGCCGGCGCTCCAGCCACGACGTCCCGCCGACATCTTGCAGATAGGCCCGGATCGCATCGAGGTCGATCGACGGACGCGAGATGAGGAAGACGGAAGGAGTCGTTTCGTGCATGGCAAACGGCGTGGCTGCCGACTCTTGGAGCGCTGTCGGTGGGTTCATGCTGCCATCGTGGCGGCCGGGTCGGACGGCAATGCTGCGGCGCCTGACCCTATCCCGCCGAACCCGCCACTACGCTGCGGCGATGACGCATTTCCGCCTCTCCGTGCTGATGGCGCTCCTCCTCGCCGCAGGCCCGGCCGCGCCTGCTCTCGCCGCCAACGCAAGCGAGGGGGCGAAGCTCAGGCAGGCGCGGTCGCTGTGGGCCAAGCAGCATCTGCGCGACTACAGCTTTCGCCTGAGGCTCAGCTGCTTCTGCGCGCCCGATGCCCGCAAGCCCGCGATCGTGACGGTGCGCAACGGGCGACCCCACGGCGCGGCGGTCTCCAGCCGCCAGCTCGACACGTTCCCTGAGATGTTCGCCCGCATCGGCGAGACGCTGACGAAGCCGGGCAGTGGCCGCGTGACGGTCCGCTACGACGCTCATCGGGGATTTCCGCGGTCGGCGTCGCTGGATCCGATCAAGCTCGCGGTCGACGACGAGTACCACTGGACAGTCGACCGGTTCCGGGTGCTGCGAACGCGCTGACGCCGGCTCGGCGTTCAGACCGATTTGAGCGTTGGCGGCAGGGCAGCTCCGGCGCCCGCGCCGCCGGACGCCGGGGGCGACTCGGCGGCCACACCGAGCATCGTGTGCTGGTCGCTGAGCCCCTCGCTTGCGGGATCGGCGAGCGACAGAGCCCGCCGCAGCTGGCGGCTGCGCATGAGCTGCAGCTCGGTCAGGGGCTGCAGCACGCCGCGTAGCGCCAGCGCCCCGCCGACATACCGCGGTGCCCACACGCGCGCCGAGCGCCGTGTGATGCCGCGCTCGATCGCGTCCACGGCCTGCGCCAGCGGCGCCGGGTGGGCGACGAACTTCGGCATGAGCTCGCTCATGACTTGCGTCGACGGATGAGCGAAGCTCGCCTTCACGAGATCCGTATCGATGAAGCCGAAGTACGCGCAGCCCACTCGGGCGCCGGTCGGCGCCGTCTCCACGCGCAGGCAGTCGGTGAGCGCCTCGACTCCCGCCTTGGAGGCGGTGTACGCGCCCATCAGCGGCGAGTGGGTTGCCGCGCTCAGCGACGCGATGTTCAGCAGGTAGCCGCGGCGCGCGACGATCTGGTCGAGCACCGCGCGGTTCGTGCGCCAGACGCCCATGAGGTTGACCTCCAGCGTGCGCTCGACCTGATCTATCGGCGCGGTTGCCAGCCGCCCGATGTAGGAGATGCCCGCGTTGGCGATCGCGACGTCGATCGCACCGAAGCGCCTTACCGTGCCCGCCACGGCGCGCTGCAGGGCCGCGAAATCCGTCACGTCGGCCTCGAACGCGGCCGCGCGATCGCCCAGCCGCGCCGCCAGCGCTTCGAGCAGCTCGGGCTCCAGCCCGACCAGCGCGACGTTGGCGCCCGCCGCATGCAACCGCTCGGCGGTCGCCGCCCCGATCCCGCGCGCGGCGCCGGTGATGAGCACCGTCCGTCCCGCAACGTCGAAACGCCTGCGCCGGGGCATCGTGATCACGCTACCGCCGCCGGGGCGGGCGCGGGCGCGGGCGCCCGCTCGCCCGTGCCGGTCCGCAGCTCATACGCACGAGGATCGAAGCGTCGCGTGCGATGGCGGTACTTGAAGGTGAAGTCCGGCCACAGCGTCACGTTGCGCCCCTCGGCATCGAGATACCAGCTCGCGCAGCCCGTCATCCACACCGTCCTGGGCATCCTCGCCTGCAGGCGCTCATTGAACCGTGCCTGGACCTCCGGGCGCACGTCGAAGCTCGTGACGCCATGCTCGTCCATGACCCGCAGAGCATTCATGATGTACGCCATCTGCGACTCGATCATGTACACCATCGAGTTGTGTCCGAGCGCCGTGTTCGGTCCCGTGAACTTGAAGTAGTTCGGCAGCCCGGCGATCGTCGTCCCGAGGTAGGCCTGGACGCCGCTGCCCGCGGCGCGCTCCAGCAGCGTGCGCCCGTCACGGCCGCGCACGAGCCCCAGCGTCGGCGGGTCGGTGACGTGAAACCCGGTGGCGAAGATGATCGTGTCGACCTCGCGCTCGCTGCCGTCCGCGCACACGATCGCGTTGCCGCGGATCTCCCGGATGGCGTCGGTCACGAGCTCGACGTTCGGCTTCTGCAGCGCCGGATACCAGTCGTTCGACAGCAGGATGCGCTTGCAGAACACGTCGAACTGGGGGGTGAGCTTGCGTCGCAGCTGCGGATCGCGCACCTGGTTGCGCAGGTGCAGGCGACCGATCAGCGTCAGCGGGCGCAGGAGGCGCTGGTCCTTGATCAAACCCGGAACGAAGCTCTCCTTGCTCCAGTACACCGCCGAGCGCACGAGCTTCTGCATGAACGGCGCCTTGCGGTACAGCAGGCGCTCAGCGCGCGTCGTCGGGCGGTCGGGGTGGGGCATGATCCACGGTGCGGTGCGCTGGAAGACGTGCAGCTTGCCGACGCGCTGT
>DASVPU010000361.1:0-6421 GCA_036389475.1 Solirubrobacteraceae bacterium | reverse complement strand
ACTTGCCGTACCAGATATCGCGCGCGTACACGTCGCGACGGATGAGCAGCGACCCGGTCCCCTTCGGGCGCCGCGAAGGCTTCTTCGTCGACCCCGAGCGTGCGCGCGGCCGGATGTTACTCCAAATCGGCCGAAAAGTTTGGTACCCCGGGTACCAAAGGTACCAAACCGTACCTGACGCTATCTAAAGAAGTCCTGCAAATCATGATCTTCTAGATTCGCTGGAACTTGGGCTTGACAGTTTGTGGTCCAGGCGGTCGCGGGTTCGAGCCCCGTCGCTCACCCCTCCGCAGGACATGACCAGCTTGCCGTTCGCACGGCGCCTCGCGCCCTGGGTCCAAAACGCAGTCGGGCGCAGCGCTGGTTGTCAGGCGCTCAGCAACAAAAGCGCAGTTGACACCCGCGCGCGCCCTCAACGCGATCCCTTGGGCGTACCCGTTCAGGCGCTTGTGAAGCCGCGCGATCCGAATGCCCACAGGCGGGTGATGATCCCTCACGTGGGCCCTGAGGCGAAGACGCCGTGGCGATTCGGTTGCCTGTCGGGTCGCGCTGAGAGGATGACGCGGTGGCTACCCGACGTCCAGCGCGCGGCGAGCATCATCTACGGGATGTTCCCCGGCGCGGGCCGACGCGATGGCGCAGACTTTTTCGTGATCGGTGGGGGGCGGCGAGGGGTCGTGTGCATCTGTTTGGTGCGGTTTTGACTCTCGGCAGCGCGGTGGCGGCGAGGAGTCGGGTGTGCATCTATGTGGTGCAGTTGTGACGCTTGGCGTCGCCGTCGCGGGGAGGGTCGAGTGTGCATCTGCGTGGTGCACAATCGACGTCCTCATGGCACTTGAAGTGCGGTCAAGGGGTCACATGAGCACCACGCACGAGCACGCAAAGCCAAGACCGCGCCCGCCGCCACCGCCAGTCCCACCCGCGCGGGCGCTGCCGCCGCCCGTCCGTCCCCCACCAGCCCCATGTCAGCAAAGCAGCCCCTCGGAAACCGGCGCCGCTACGGCGCCGCGACCCATTTGATCGTGCCGCTGCGACAGGACTGGACCTGGCGGCCGGTGGCCTTGTCGACGGTCCGGTCGCTGAGCGAGAACGTGCCTTTGGCGCCACTCTCGCCGAGCGTCGCCGAGAAGTGGTCGTTGACCTTGGTCTCCGTGGCGCCGTTGTCGATCGTGAACCGCTCGCTGTCGGCGACGCGGCCCTTGGCGTTGACGCGGATGTTCGTCCGTGGCGCCTCGAGGCCGCTGGAGCGCTTGCCGTCGCTGCACGTCACCGACTCGCCGAACAGGCCGCGGGTGATCAGCAGGCCGTCGCCGGACATACGCAGCACGATCGCGCGGCGGGGGCCGACGCCGCGTTGGGTCGTGGTGCCGTAGTAGCGGAGGTTGGGCCCCGCTCCCCGCGCGCCGAGCTCGCCGCTGGGGCGCCGCGCGCCGAATTGCACGGTGCCCGTCTGGCAGCGCTCCGTGCTGCCCCCAGCGCCGCGATTGATCGTCGCCGAGATCGTGCCGTCGATGACGCTCGCGGACGTGAACTTCCCGGACAGCGTGTACTTGGTCTTCAGGAGCACGCCCGGGTCCGGCTCTGACGTCTCCTCCCCTTCGCTCTGAAAGGTGCCGTCGGGGGCGATCTTCGCAGCGGCCGAGATGTCGGCGCCGGCGGTCTTGGCGTCGGCTGCCGCGCCAGGGCAGTTCGCGCGGATCGTCGCCTCGATCTCGAGCTTGCGACCCGGCAGCGCGCGCAGCCCTATGACGACGTTGCCCGCGCCGAAGTGCGCTCGAGGCGGTGCCACCAGCGCGCCGCCACCGAAGTTGCCCAACGGCCGCCGGGGCGCCTGGGCGAGTGCCCCAGCCGCCGTGAGACATGCCAGCACGGCGGCGCACATGAAGCCTTTACATCGCACTGAGGGCAGCCTAACCACCCGTGTTCAAGCTCGCTGGACATGCGACCGACGACAGCTTGGCGGCAGCCGGACCCCCCGCTACTCTCGTTGTCCCCCGTCCAACCTATAAGGAGTCCATCGAATGGATGACGTTCGCTCAAATTTTGCGGCCCGCGCCGGCGTAGGCGCGCGGGCTTCTACTGCCACTTTGCTCGGGCAGGTGATGTTCCTCGTCGCCGTCGCGCTCGCCTTCCTCGTGGTCGGCGCCTATGTCGGCAAGGATCTCCCCCTGGGCACCGCGCGCATCCTCGGGTTCGCCGGGTTTGGAATGCTGCTGGTCGCTGCCTTTGCCGGCGAGCGCTTCCGCATCGGCGCGTTCGCCATCGGCTGGCTGTACGCCACGGCGCTTGTGATCGGGCTCGGTCTCGGACCGGTGCTGGCCTTCTTCGTCGCCAACGAACCGTCGACGATCACGCAGGCCGCCGGTGCGACCGCGCTGATCGTGGCCGGCATGGGCTCCCTGGGGTTCGCCCTGAGCAAGGATCTCGCTCCATGGATGAGACCGCTGTCCTTCATCGTGTTCGGCGCGGTGATCGTGTCGTTTGCGCTGGTGCTGTTCTCCACCGGCGGCAACCCGATCCTGAGCATCATCATCGGCGGCGTCTCGGCGCTGCTGATCATGGTCGACTTCAACTACCTACGTAAGCACGGGACGGAGGCCGACGCGGTCTGGCTCGCGACCGGCATCTTCGTATCGATCATCAACATCTTCCTCTCGCTGCTGAACCTCTTCAGCGACTGAGCCTGCGCGGACGGGGACCGGCGTGCTGACCTGAGCGCCGGTGCCGCGATGTACGCGACCCGGCTCGCCCACGTGACGAGCCGGGTCGTCGTGTTTAACAGAACAGATCAGACGTCAATGCAGGCGGCACACGAACTCGACCTGCTGCGCCGGCGTCCGATAGCGGCGGCGCATGTACATCTCCAGCCCTGCCTCCTGATGAGCGAACTGCGCGGCCGCCTGAACTGAGCTCGTCGCGCCGGTGCGCACGGCCTGCAGCCCACGCTTCCACAGCAGCAGGCGAAGCGCCTCGCGCGCCTGAGCCAGGGTCCGCCTCCCGTGGGCGGCGATGGCCTGCGGGGAGATCCCGCTGTCGCGCAGCGTGCGATACCGCGCCGGGCTCATTCCGAAGATCTCCTGCGCGTGCCGGGGGATGGCGGGCATGTGGTAGTTGTGGAAGACGACGTGCCGGGCGAGGTGGGCCTGGCTGAGCATGTCCGCCGTGCGCGACCGCAGGCGGCGCGCCATCGCCGGGGACGCGGTCTTCAGGCGGGGCGCGAGCAGCGTCTCGGCGAGCGCCGCCATAGAGCGGTGTCCGCGCGCTCGCGCGAGCTGGCCGAGCGTCCGTCGGTCGTTGAGCCAGACGGCGAGCTCGGCGCGGTCGGTATCCAGCACCTCGTACAGGCGTGCCTCGTCGAAGGGCATCCAGCTGGACATGACCCATTCAGAGCGTGGCAGCCAGTCGCCGCGCGCGCCCTTGGGCGCGTGCGTGTCGGCGGCCTGCGCGGCCGCGGGCGCGCTGAGCGCGAGCACTGCGATGAAGATGAGGAGGGCGCGGCGGGGCATGGTGCTCCTTAAAAGAGGGTGGGGTCATCCCTCTCAACGAGGCAGCAGCCTCCGAGAGTGCCCACCCCAGGGGGCCGATTCCCACACCCGCGAGGAGCGTCACAGCCGCCGGCAGCCTCCTACAGCCGATCCCAACGTCCCCTCGCACGCGCGAGGCGCACGAGCAGGCCGATCCAGTCGGCGATACCCGCGTACAGGTGTCCGAGCGGGCCGGTCAGCAGCCAGGCGGCGACGACTTGGTGCGGCGGGCGCGAGCGGGGCACGGACGTGACGATAAGCTGAGCCCTATGGCCACCGCAGTTAGAACCACCGTCACCGATCTGCCCGAATCGCGCGTGCGCGTCGAAGCAGAGATCGCCGCCGAGGAGATCCAGCAGTCGCTCGAGCGCCAAGCGCGCAAGCTCGGCCAGAGCATGAAGGTTCCCGGATTTCGAACGGGCAAGATCCCGCCGGCCGTCGTCATCCAGCGCATCGGCCGCGATCCGATCCTTGACGAGGCGGTGCGCGACAAGCTGACGGATTGGTACCTCAAGGCCGTCCAGAACTCCGGCATCGCCCCGGTCGGCGATCCGGAGGTCGATCTCGGCGACCTGCCGCCGGCGGGCAAGCCGCTGACGTTCTCCTTCGAGGTCGGCGTCCGACCGACCGCCGAGCTCGGCACGTACCTCGGCGTCGAGGTCCCGCGCCGCGATCCTGAGGCCGATCCCGAGGCCGTCGATGCTCAGATCGACGAGATGCGCCAGCGCTTCTCGCGTCTGGAGGTCGTCGACCGCCCCGCCGAGAACGGCGACTTCGTGATCATCGACTTCCTTGGCACCGTCGACGGCGAGCCGTTCAGCGGCGGCGAGGGCCGCGACCAGCTCATCGATCTCGGCGCGGGGCAGCTCATCCCCGGGTTCGAGGAGGGACTGGTCGGGGCGAGCGCCGGCGACGAGCTCACGATCGACGCGACGTTCCCCGAGGACTACGCGGCCAGCCACGTCAAGGGCAAGGACGCGCAGTTCCAGATCACGGTCAAGGAGGTCAAGCATCGCGACCTCCCCGAGCTCGACGACGACTTCGCCTCCGATGCCGCCGGCTACGACACGCTCGAGGAGCTGCGCGAGAGCATCGCGTCCGAGCTGCTCGAACACGACACGGGCGTCGTCGAGAAGGAGTTTCGTGCCGGCGCACTGGACGCGATCGTCGAGGGCGCGACGGTGGACGTCCCGGACAAGCTCGTCGAGGCGCGTGCCAAGGAACTGCTCGATCGCATGCTCCACGCGCTGGGACACCAGGGGATCACGAAGGAGCAGTACCTCACGATCTCGGGCAAGACCGAAACGCAGCTCATCGAGGAGTCAAAGCCCGAAGCCGAGCAGGCGCTGCGCCGCGAGGCGGTCCTCGCGGCAGTCATCAAGGCCGAGGCGATCGACCCCAGCGAGCAGCAGCTGCTCGACGCGCTCGAGGGCGCCGCCGAGCGCGAGCAGCTGTCTCGCGAGAAGCTGCTGGCGAAGCTGCGCCAGGCGGGTCGCGTGGACCATCTCGCGGCGGAGGTCGCGGCCGAGCTGGCGCTCGACCTCGTCGTCACGCAGGCCAAGCCGATCAGCCCGCAGGAGGCCACCGAGAAGCAGGCCAAGGCGAAACCGACGAAGAAGCCTGCGGCCAAGAAGAAGGCGGCTGCCAAGAAGGACAAGCAGCCCGACGACCTGTGGACGCCCGACGCGGATGCGCCAAAGGGCGACAAGGGCAAGCTCTGGACGCCCGGTTCCTGAGCGGAGCGTGAGCTGAGCGAGGACCCGCGCCGGCGCGGCGGTGCTCGCCTCAGCAGTGGCGCGGCGAAAGTCAAGCGACGCTAGTCGAAGGTCTGTTTGCCCCGGATGGTCGGTTGGTAGGCTCCCCGAGGAGGAGTTCTCCAGACGACGCCTAACTGAAGCGAGGACCATGAGCCCCCTTGTCCCCATGGTGGTTGAGCAGACGTCGCGAGGCGAGCGCGCCTTCGACATCTACAGCCGGCTGCTCAACGAACGGATCGTCTTCTTGGGGACGCCCGTCGACGACCAGATCGCCAACCTGGTCGTGGCGCAGCTGCTGCACCTGGAGTCAGAGGATCCCGACAAGGACATCTCGCTCTACATCAACTCACCGGGCGGATCGGTGTACGCGGGCCTCGCGATCTACGACACGATGCAGTTCATCAAGCCCGACGTGCAGACGATCTGCGTCGGCATCGCGATGTCGATGGGCGCTCTATTGCTCGCCGGCGGCGCCGAGGGAAAGCGCATGGCGCTGCCAAATGCAAAGATCCTCATCCATCAGGTTTCGAGCGGATTTCAAGGGCAAGCGACGGATATCGAGATCCACGCTAAAGAGATCATCGACATCCGCCGACGACTGGATGAGATCATCGCCAAGCACACGAAGCAGCCTTACGACAAGGTTCGCACGGATACCGAGCGCGATTACTTCCTGAGCAGCGACGAAGCAATGGACTACGGCATCATTGATCGGGTGATCCACCAGCACTGAGCCCTATGGCGCGACCGACTGACTCCAACGAACAGCTGCTCTGCTCCTTCTGCGGCAAGTCCCAACGCCAGGTCAAGAAGCTCATCGCGGGGCCGGGCGTCTACATCTGCGACGAGTGCATCGATCTCTGTAACGAGATCATCGACGAGGAGCTGACCGCTCCACCGTCGTTTGACATCGAGAGCCTGCCCAAGCCGCGCGAGATCTACGACGTGCTCGACGAGTACGTCGTCGGGCAGGACGAATCGAAGCGCACGCTCTCTGTCGCGGTCTACAACCACTACAAGCGCGTGCAGATGATGCAGGCCGAGGACTCGGACATCGAGCTGCAGAAGTCCAACATCCTGCTGCTCGGCCCAACCGGCTGCGGTAAGACGCTGCTCGCCCAGACGCTCGCCCGGATCCTC
>DASVPU010000360.1:0-17054 GCA_036389475.1 Solirubrobacteraceae bacterium | reverse complement strand
AACCGCGCTGAAGCACTTCAAAAAAGGCCGCCAGGTCATCGCCGCCCATTGCGCGCGTCCCGGCGCCAAGCGCCGGATCAAAGCCGCCCTGGTCGATCAGCGCCGCGCGCGCGAAGGCCATGTTCGCGCCCGAGCCAAGCTTGCCGGCCGCAAACGGAAACAACGGATCGGCCGGGCGGTTGGTACCGAGGTCAAACACGCACCGGCTGGCGCCCTTGTCAAAGCCAGCGTAACCCTCCAGCAGCACCTGCGCACGTGTCGCCAGCTCGTAGGCAACGATCTTGCCGGTCACGCAACCCACATCGGGGGCACTCGCGAAGGCCTCGACGAGTCGCTGAAGCCAATGCTCATCGGTGACCACGTCATCGTCGGTGAACGCCACCAGGGGAGTTGTCACCTCACGCAGCCCGCGATTGTGAGCCGCCGCAAGGCCGAGCCTTGGGCCCTCGACATACCTGACTGGCCCACTTCGGCCATAGCGAGCCACGATCGCTGGCGTGAGCTCGCCGCCCGGGACATCATCGACGACCACGACGAGCGACGGCGGGTGCGTCTGGGCCAGTAGCGAACGCAAACAGCCCGAAAGCTCCACTGGACGGTTGCACGTCGCCACGACAACGCTGGCGGCGGTCATCGCGCCGCCCGAAAGCTCCGACTGACCGTTGTTGCTTAGCGCGACGGCGGGTGTGCGCTCCGCGCCGCTGCTCTTCATCCCTGCGGCTCTTCTCCCATCGTTCATGTCGTGGCTAACGACCGCCCTCAACGAATGTTGGATAAACAGCGGTCGAGACTGGTCCTACGTCTAGGTTCCGCACCGCGCGATCAACCCGCGCGTCGTCGTCGCAAACTCGACGATCTGGGCTCCCGCCACCCGGAGGCACGACACGAGCCGCCCGACCTGAGCCGAACACATGCATCTCAAGCACCGGCGCGGCACCACTCACGCGGCCGTTGGAGTAGCCGGAGGGTCCGCGGCACGATAGGTCTCAAGGTCGCGTCCGGAACCGATCGACTATCAGGATTCGGGGGTGCCCCATGATCGCGTTAGCGAGTGCGACTACGTCAACTGGGCTGAGACACCTGGATCAACCGCTCGATCCATCGTCGCGTCGGTCTCTCCAGAACATCACGCGCGGCGCTCGGATGCCGGGGGCTGATCGCGTACCTCGTGGGGCCGCTAAGGAAGGCAGCGAGGCGTGCCATCGTTCAGGTCATCGCCGCGAGAGCGCTACAGGTGCTCACATCTGTGCGAAAACACGGCTGATCGGAGGTGCCCGCCGCTGCGGCCACCGGCGGAGTCGGGGCTAAGCCGTCCCGTGGCCGGGAGGCGTTCGTGGCCAATGGAGACGTGACGGGCGCCTTCTCCCCCGACTCGGCGCTACGCGCGGCAGACGAGGTCGACGCCGCTGCGTTGTGTGCGGGTCGCACGATCGCTCTGACCACTGGACCGCCGGCCTCACCGCGGCACTCGATGGCACCGCGGACAGCCGATCAGCCAAGTCCGCGATGACGGTGCGCGGATCCTCGCCTGCCTCGATCAGCGGCCGCGCGAGGCGCGTGCGCAGCTCATCGACGGTCGCGCGCGCGCCGACGTGGCGCTCCGGTAGGCCGTCGACGAACTCGCGGGCGAGCTCGGCCGCGTCGCCGAGCACCTCGTAGCGCGCGTCCATGGCGTCAGCCCCCGTCGGCGGGGAACTGCTCGAGCACCCACGCCGGCCCCAGCACCGGACGCCGGTAGGAGCGGCCGGCGACGGGGACATACTCGCCCGTGCGCGAGTTGACCGCGAGGTCGCGCTCGATCGGATACCACGCGTTGTGTTGCTCGATGAGCTGATTGAGCTCGGCAAACGGCCAGGAGCGCGCGAGCTCGTGCCAGCGCTCGGCGAACGATCGCGGATCGGCTTTGCATTCCTCCCGCAACTCACGGTAGGCACTCGCCAGGCACCGGCGCTCCCTCGCGACACCATGGTCGATCTCGACCACGCGCTCCATCCACCGCGGGCGCATGCCGGCTTGCAGGTAGGCCTCGATCGACCGCTGGTACTGGCGCGCTCGATCTGACAGCGGGCGGCCCTTGCCGGACTGCTCGTCGAGGTCCTGCTCGACGAGGCGCTCGACGACCCCGCGTCGCTCGTCGTCCATTCCATGTTCGCTCATGCCACTGCATTATCAACCGGGAGGCGCACGCGCGCCCCTGTCATCCCGCGAGCGCGAACGCGCGACGAGCCGTCTCCCTGACGTCCCGCGTAAGCTGGCGCGCCAACATGCCTACCTCCTCCGCTCCCCGTCGCTCCTGCCTGTCGGTCCCCGGCTCGTCGGCGGGCATGCTCGCCAAGGCGCCCACCCGCGGAGCCGACGAGATCATCATCGACCTCGAGGATGCCGTCGCGCTGTCGGCGAAGGACGAGGCTCGCGACACCGTCGTGGCCGTCCTCGACGAGCCGCAGTGGCGTGGTGTCCAGACGGCGGTACGCGTCAACGCGCCGTGTACGCCCTGGTGTCATCTGGACGTCATCGCACTGGCCTCGCATCCCAACGCACCTGCGTCGATCATCGTGCCGAAGGTCGAGAGCGCCGGCGACCTCGGGTTCGTCGAGCGGCTGCTCGACGGCGTCGAGGCAGCCGCGCAGACGGGCCGTACGATGCGAGTGCAGGCCCTGATCGAGAACGCGGCCGGCGTGGCGAACGTCAACGAGATCGCGGCGGCGTCGCCGCGGCTGGACTCGCTGATCCTCGGCTACGCGGATCTCTCCGCCTCGCTCGGCCGGGCACGCGGAGCAATGGCGGAGCTCGACTCGTGGCGCGCGATCCAGGACGCGCTGCTCGTGGCGGCGCGCGCCAACAAGCTGTCGGCGATCGACGGTCCGTACCTAGGGGTGAAAGTCGACGAAGGCTTCACGGCCGCCGCCGAGCGCGCACGCGACATGGGCTTCGACGGCAAGTGGGCGATCCACCCGGCGCAGGTCGCCGCGCTCAACGAGCTCTTCACGCCGACCGAGGAGGAGGTCGAAGCGGCGCGCGCCGTCATCGATGCGCTCGAGGCCGCCGAACGCGACGGCGGTGCGGGTGCCGTCGCGCTGGAGGGACAGATGCTCGACGAAGCGGTCCGCGTCGCCGCGCTACGCGTCCTCGCGCGCGCGGGTAGCTGATCGTTCCTGCGCCGCGAGCGTGGGCGGGCTGCGCCGCGAGCGGCCGCCGGCTGACCGCACCTGCGTAAGGGCGAATCCTGACCGGAGCCTGCGCGCTTCTCCTTCTCCACGCACAGTCCGCCTCCGCGCATGATGGGAGTCTGGACTTGACGGCATCATTCGAGCAGGGCTTCCTGCATCCCATCACCGGTGTCGATCACCTGATCGCGATGGTGGCCGTCGGGCTGCTCAGCGGCGTCCTCGGCGGTCGCGCCGTAGTGACGGTTCCCGCCCTCTTCGTCACGTTCCTCCTCATAGGAGGTGCGTTCGGGTTCTACGCCATCGAGCTCGTCGGCGTGGAGCTATGGATACTCGGCTCGCTGCTACTGCTGGGCCTCGTGCTCGCCGCAACCGTCAGGCCAAGCCGCTCCTTGGTGTTCGTGGCGATTGCGCTCTTCGGCTTCGCTCACGGCAACGCCCACGGGTTGGAGTTGCCACTGGCCTCCAGCGCCCTCGGATACGCGGCGGGCTTTGCGATCGCGAGCGCGATGTGTCACGCCTCCGGGATCCTCGTGGCTCTCGGCGCGTCCCGCACGCCACGGGGGCGCGGCCCGATCCGCGTCCTGGGGCTCGCCACCTTCGGCGCTGCCGTCTACATGTCGTCGTCGATGCTGACCGGCTGATGGTCGAACTCCCACGTCGGACGGATTCCATGACCACTCCACGTGACCCTTTGCGGCAGTCGCCGGGCAGGATCACGCGCGTGACCTGACCGCCCACATGGCCGGCGACAGCTACGACACGATCATCGTCGGGGCGGGCATCATCGGGCTGGCCGTGGCGCGAGAGATCCTGGCGCGCCGTCCCTCCAGCCGCGTGCTCGTCGTCGAGCGCGAGGGTGCGACCGGTGCGCATCAGACGGGCCACAACAGCGGTGTCATCCACGCCGGCGTGTACTACGCGCCGGGCTCGTTGAAGGCGCAGCTGTGCGCCCACGGCGCCGCCCGCATGTACGCCTACTGCGAGCGCCACGGCCTCGATGTGCAGCGCATCGGCAAGCTCATCATCGCCGCCGCACCGCACGAGATCCCAAGGCTCGACGAGCTCGAGCGCCGCGCGAACGCCAACGGTGTGCCAGGCATCCGCCGGCTGGATGCGCGGGGACTGCGCGATGTCGAGCCGCACGCGATCGGCGTCGCGGCGCTGCACTCGCCCCACACAGGGATCGTGGACTTCGGGGCGGTCTGCGCACAGATGGCCAACGACGTCCGCGCGGCCGGCGGCGAGCTTCGCTTGCACTGGAACGTCGCGTCGATCAGCAGGGCGGCGGGCGCGATCCGCCTGCGTTCGCACGCGGGCGAGGACGCCGAGGGCGCTCGCGCCGTGTTCTGCGCCGGCTTGTGGTCAGACCGGCTCGCGCAGCTTGCCGGCGCCGGTCCGGATCCTCGGATCGTCGCGTTCCGCGGGGGGTACCTGCGCCTGCGTCCCGAGCGACGCGAGCTCGTGCGCGGCCTGATCTACCCGGTGCCCGATCCCCGCCTCCCGTTCCTCGGCGTCCACCTCACGCCGCAAATCGACGGCGAGGTGCTCCTCGGTCCCTCGGCGCTGCTCGCCGGCGCGCGCGACGCGTACAGCTTGAGCACCGTCCGCGGCGCGGATCTGCGCGACACGCTGACCTGGCCCGGCACCTGGAGGATGGCGCGCCGGTGGTGGCGAACCGGCGTCAGCGAGCTGAGGCTGGCCGCCAGCCGCAAGGCGTTCGCCGCCGAGGCTCGCCGCTACGTTCCGCAGCTGTGCGCGCAGGACCTCCTGTGCGGCTTCGCCGGAGTGCGCGCCCAAGCGGTCGCTCGGGACGGGCGCCTGGTCGACGACTTCCTGCTCTGTGCAACGCCGCGCGCGATCCATGTCCGCAACGCGCCGTCGCCAGCCGCGACCTCGTCGCTTGCGCTCGCCGAGCGGATCGTGGACGCCGCCGACGAGATCGCCTGACCTATCCCGACCGCTCGCGGATCGCGTCCGCGACCACCTGCGCCGCGATCGCCGTTCCAGCCACATTGAGGTGGATGGCATCGATCTCGCGCACGCGCACCCGCCGGCCACGGTAGCGGATTGCGTCCTGGTAGCCCGCGGGCGAGAAGAGCAGATCCATCCGCAGGACGGTCACGCCCCGCTGGCCGGCGCCGGCCCGCACGATCGCGTCGTTGACGGCCGTCGACGCGGGCAGGCGCGCGGCGAGCCTCGGGAGCGGCACCGTGAGCCAGAACACGCGAGCTGCTCCTCCCCGCAGGTACGTCGTCATCATCGCGCGGACGCGCCGGCTGTATTCGACGACCCAGGACTCGTCGCAGCATGCGACCTGCGCCCCGGAGGGCGTCGTCATCGGAAAGCCCTCGGCCGCGCCGATCGAGATGACCGTGATCTGCGGGCGTACGGTCGCCATCTGCTCCGTCGCGATCGCCTCCCACTCCCCCGTCCTCCTACTGATCGCGGCGCCGACGTGCACGTCGCTGCGGATCTTCGCGCTGTCGCCGAGCTCGTCACCGAGGAAGCTGTCGATCCCCTGCATCATCGAGTCGCCTGTGGTAAGCACCCGCGGCACCGGGGCGCCTGTGGCTACACCGGAACCGACCGCGAACGACTCGCGGATGCGGTGCTCGCGGATGCGCAGATCCGCGGTCCACAGCCCGCGCTTCCTCACGCGCAGGCGGCGCGTGGCGACGGTGACGGCCGCCGAGAGCGCGAGCCTACGACAGCGAGGCCGCGCTTTCGGCGGCGTGATGCACAGTCGCGGACGGATCCCGCCGATCCCCCAGCGGTCGCCGACGCGGATGTTTGCGCGTGCTCCCGGCGCGATGCGGCGCGGGACGCTGAGCCGGAACCGGTCGGCGCACGAGGCCGTTCGGACGGTGTGGGCACCGGTCGCCTTGTTGCCGTCCGGCAGGATCGCCGTCGCGAAGAACCGCCGGACGAGCCGATCGCAGCTCCACGTCGTGGCGTCGTCGAGGATCGTCGGCTCGCCCGATGGCGCGGTGCGCCCTCCGAGGCGATGAATCCTGTCGCCGATCCGCTCGAAGAACTCGACGAGCGAACCCTCCGCGCGGTTGAAGATGAGCTTGATGACACCGATGCGGGTCGCGTCGGCGGCGAAGGAGTTCGTGATCGGCCCCGGGGCGCGAGCGTCGACCGGCAGGAGACGGAACTCGGGCGAGCCCAGCTCGACTCGAGCAGCGCCGCCGTCCCCATCGGCGGTCATGCGCCGGTGGATGTACACGCCCTTGCGCGGGACGCGGAAGCGGCGCTTGGCGGTGATCCAGAGATCCCACCTGCCCGACCGCTCGTGGCCATCAGGCAGCACCCGCAGGTTGAACTTCAGCTGGCCACACGGCTCGCGTGCCGTCGCCAGCCATCGCGTCGCGATCGTCCTGCCGTCGTGGCGGTAGTGCGCGAACAGCTGCACGCCGTCCGGCAGACCGGTCACGCGCCAGGACTCGATCAAGCCGCTCCTCCCGCGCCCCCCGGCTGGAAGGACGGAGACGTTGCGCAGTGCCGTCTTCAACGGTGTCGTCGCCAGCAACGTCGGCGCGCCGCCGCCGTCCGCGCCCGCGTCGGGATTCGGGCGAAAGCGAACCGCTCGCCCAACCGGCCTGATCCCCTCAGCCGGCGGCACGTCCATGGTCTCGTTGACGTCGCCGCGCGCGTCCGCGGTCACCTCGCCGCGGGCGATCGGCTCGCCCGATCGCGGATCATGGGTGCTCATGATCTCGGCCACCGTGCTCTGGCCGGGGTCGAAGCCATTGCCGAACACGACGAAGCGTCCCCCGGAATACACGCAGGTCTCGCTGATTCCGATCGTCGGCTGCGCGGCGGCGTGCGTCGCAACCGCCAGCGCCGCGATTGCAGCAGTGAGCACGACACGGAGGGTTGCGCGGATCGCACGATCATAGGGGGCCAATCAGCGGCTTCGATAGACCGACTTGTTGCGCTTGAGCGGCCAGGCGCAGGTCGCGCAAAGCGCTTACGATCGGCTGGTGACACGGCTGTCGCCAGCTCGCAGGATTGCGCTGGCGACGACAGTCGTCGTCCTCGCCACGGCCCCCGCGGGCGGTCCTCCCGCGGCCGGCGCCGCAGCGACATGCTCGACGCCGCCGATCACCAACTTCCTCGCCGCGGACGCCACGAGGCCCGGCGTCATCGATCTCTACTTCTTCGGCGCCAAACGTGCACGGGTCTTCTTCTTCGAGTGCGTCGACGGTGCCCTGCGCCAGCTCGGCACAGGACGAAGCATCGGCAACGACGCGACGCTCCTGCGCGACGCGACGACGTGGCGCTGCGACCGCCTGACGCGGCGCTTCGTCGCCTCCACGACGCTGCCCGACGGCGCCCGCGCGACGGGGTCCTACAGCGTCCGCACCGGCTCGTGCGCGAGGCGCTTCGACATCGGCGTGACCCGCCGCGCGGCGCGCGGAGCCACCGTCCGCATCCGCGTCGTTGACCGTTGGGGGATCGGCGGCATTCACCCGCGGCTGTGCATCGGGGCACCGCAGGTGCGACGCGTCTGTCGCACGTTGGCGTTTGCGCCTGGCGTCGCCGTCGCGACTGAGCGCTTGCGCCCAAGCACGACGGGCCGCTGGCGGATCGAGCTGCGCGTGCGGCGATATCGCGTGCGCGCCGCGGTAGCCGTCGGAGGGGGATCCGCTGCGCCGCCGCCGACGCTCGTGGCGACCGGCGATTCGACGATGCAGGGTGTCGACAGCTTCCTCGCAGACGAGCTCGGCGACCGCGTGAGGGTGCGCAGCAACATCCGGCCTGGCACCGGGATCAGCAAGGCCAGCGGCTGGCTCCGGTACGCACGCTCCCAGGTCTCGCGCTTCCGGCAGCGCACGACGGTCATCTCGATCGGCGCGGCGGAGGGATTTCCCCTGCGAACGCCCACCGGCGCAACCCCTAGCTGCTGCGGCGAGCAGTGGGTCGGCGAGTACTCCCGACGCGTTCGCTCGATGATGAGGACGTATTTGCGCGGCGGGCGCGCGCGGGTCCTCTGGCTCACGCTCCCGCTGCCCCGTGGGCCGGCGCGGCTTCCGATCACGAACGCCGTCAACGCTGCGATCCTTCGTGCGGCGGCCGGGCTCGACGGCGTGCGCGTCCTGCGCATGGACCAGCTGTTCTCGCCCAACGGCTTTCAGGAGATCATCCGCTACCGCGGCCGCAACATTCCCGTGCGCACACCCGACGGCATTCATCTCAACGTCCCTGGAACGGCCATCGCCGCCAAGGTCATCTTCGACGCGCTGCGCGAGCGACGATCCCGCGCGGCGCAAACCTCTGCTCGGCTGAGCCGCTACCGGGACAGGAAGCGCTGGATGCCGTCGGCGATGCCGCGCGCGGCACGAAGCCGGTATGCGCCGCTGCGCATCCGGCCGGCGTCGCGGGCGTTTCGCATGTTGCCGGTCTCGATGAAGATGGCCGGAACGTTCGCCAGTCGCAGCCCGCCGAGGTCGCTGCGCCGATCGATTCCATGGCGACCGATGTAGTTGGAGAACGGTTCGCCGGTGGCGGCGCGAAACGCCGCGCGTACCTCGAGCGCCAGGCGATGCGACGCGCCGAAGACGTCGTCGGTCAGGCCCGCGACAAGCGCCGGCTCGATGACGTGAAATCCGGCGCCCGCGGCCGGACCGCCGTCGGCGTGGACCGACACGATGGCATCGGCCTTCGCGCGGTTGGCGATCCGCGCGCGCTCGTCGATGCATGGTCCGACGGAGACGTTGTCGTGGCGCGTGAGCACGACCTTCGCCCCACGCCTCTCGAGGACGCGCCGCGCCCGCAGCGCGACGTCCCAGTTGTAGGCAGCCTCGGAGTATCCGCTGTCGGTTGCGGTGCCGGTCGTGTCGCACACCTTCGTTTGACCCTGGCCGATGTCGACTCGGCGGTTGACGATCTGCGGCGACGTGCCGTTGGCGCCGTTGTGCCCGGGGTTGAGGACGACGATCCGGCCGGTCAGCGGTGCGCCCGCAGCCGCGGGGGTCGCGACGAGCAGCGCCGCGAGCACGCCAAGCGCCACCGCGGCCGTTGGAGGACAACCAACCCGCAGCGGCATCGGCGGATTGTGCCAAGTGCGGCCTCCTCAAGGCGTGTCGTCGCGGGTAGCATCGCATCGTGTCCTCAGTCGAGTACGCGGAGTACGCCCCGACACCGCAGCTTCGCGATCTGGTGGCCTGCGGCTGGACGCTGACCTGCCAGGACCCGCTGCCGGATCACCGCGTGCTTCCCGACGGCTGCATCGACATCGTCCTCACGGGAGGTTCGGACGCCTTTGTCGCCGGCCCGTCCACGACGGCATTCGACAGTCCGATGCCGGCGGGAGGCTTCGCGGCCGGCATCCGCTTCCGGCCGGGCGCGGCGCCATCGGTCCTCGGCGTCGCAGCCGACGAGCTACGCGACCGAATCGTGCCGCTCGGTGACGTCTGGTCGCGACCGTGCCGCGGCGAGCCTGCTGACGCCCGCGAAGCGCTCGCGCTGCTTCACCGCGAGCTGCTGGCACGTCTGCCCGCCGCGCGTTCCCCGGATCGCCCGGTGCTCGCGGCAGCAGCGATCCTGGCCGCTGACCCCACCGCGACGGTCCGATCGATCGCAAGGTCGACCGGCCTTGGCGAGCGCCAGCTGCGGCGGCGCTTCCTCGACCACGTCGGTTATGGGCCCAAGCGCCTGGCGCGGGTCTTGCGCCTGCAGCGCCTGCTCGCCGGAGCGCCCGAGCCGTGGGCTCAGCGGGCGATCGCGGCGGGCTACGCCGACCAAGCGCACATGACGCGCGAATGCGTCGCTCTCACCGGCCGCCCGCCGACGCGGCTTGCCGGGACCGCCGCCTGACCGTTTCGTTCAAGACAGCCGCCGCGCGAAGCGCGAGACTCACGTCATGCGCTTCGCCTACACCATCCTCTATGTTCCCGATGTCGCCCGCTCGATCGCCTTCTACGAGCGGGCGTTCGGTCTCTCCGTCCGCTTCGTCGCCGAGAGCGGCGAGTACGGCGAGCTCGATACCGGCCCGACGACGCTGAGCTTCGCACAGGAGGACTTCGCCGCCGGCGGGCACGATGGACTACGCAGCCGGCCGTTACGGCCGGAAGACGAGCCGCCGCCGTTCGAGGTGGCGTTCACCTGCGACGACGTCGCGGCCGCCTACGATCGCGCGCTCGCCGCAGGCGCCGCCTCGGTGGCGGAGCCGACGCAGAAGCCGTGGGGGCAGACCGTCGCCTACGTCCGCGACGGGGACGGCGCAATCGTCGAGTTGTGCACGCCCGTCGCCTGACGGTGGATGCGTGGCGCGGCCTCGGGAGGCGGGCGGCGGCTAGAACCGTTCAGTTTGACCGCTCGCAAGCCCTGGGCCGCCGGCGGCTTCGCCCGTCAGCTGACCCGCACGATCGTCGACCGTGGCAGCCATCTCGTCGTCGTCAGCGGCGTCCGCATCGGTGTTGGCGTCTTCGCCGCCGGTCTCGCCAGCAGCGGCGGCTCCTGCTGCGTCAGCGGTGGCGTCGGGCTGAGGGCTCTCGTCGCAAGCGTCGGTAGCGGCCGCCGCGTCATCGGTCGTCTCCTCGTTGTGCTGTGTCTCGGGTCATCATCCTGCCGATGCGCCTCGCGGTCATCAGCGACACGCACATGCCGCGCGGAGCGCGCGCGATCCCCAGCAGCTGCCTTGAGCGGTGCAGCGGCGCCGACGCGATCCTCCACGCCGGCGACCTGAGCGACCTGCCGGTGCTCGAGCTGCTGCGATCGCTCGGTCCGCCGGTGCACGCGATTCACGGCAACGTCGACAGCGCGGCCGTGCGGAGCGTGTTGTCGCCCCGCCTGGAGCTCGTGTTCGACGGCGTGCGCCTCGGCATGGTCCATGCTCCGGGCGCGACCGCGAACCGCCTGAGCCGGCTGCGCGCGGCGTTTCCGCGCTGCCATGCGGTGATCTTCGGTCACACGCACATGCCCGAGCACGACGAGCACGACGGCTTTCAGATCTTCAACCCGGGTTCCCCAACCGAGCGCCGCCGTGCGCCCGCTCACACCATGGGCGTCGCTTACGTCGCCGACGGGGCCGTCAGCTTCGAGCTGCACGTCCTCGATTGAGAACCTGCGTGTCGGCGGGCCGCGGGAAGGGAACCACAAAGCCTCATGCCCTCGACGCAAGAACCGCCAACACAGCCACGCGACTACGGGACGGTCAACGCCGTCTGGAGCGCACTGGTCGCCGGGCTGCTGGCCGCCACCAGAGCTCGCGGCCGCGAGGCGCCGCCGGCGACCGAGCTGCCCGTGCTCGGGCTCGCGACCTTTGCAATGACCAAGGCCGTCAGCAAGGAGAAGGTCGGCGCCTGGGTGCGCTCCACGGTCGTCGAACGCGAAGCCGGCGGCGAGCATCCGACGGGCAGCGGCCTGCGCTTCGTCGCCGGCGAGCTGCTGACCTGCCCGCGCTGCCTCGGAGCCTGGACGTCGGTGGCGATCGTCGGCCTGCGCGTGATCAGCCCGCGCGAGGGCCGCATCGTCGCGAGCCTCCTCGCGACCTCCGCGATCAACGACGGCCTGCAGGCCTCCTTCAGCTATCTCTGCGCACGGTCCAATGCCGCGAAGGCGGCAGCGGACGACGGCGACCGCAAGGGCGCGGACTTGTCCGATTTACAGGCCGCCCGGGCGAATGGTGCGTGACCGCCTAAAGGCCTGTCCGTCAGTCGGAAACCCCGAGAGTTCCGGGCATTTGTTGTCCACGCAATCATCTGGTAGGATGCCCGGCGGTGACGTGTGGGCAGCCGCTCGCTCGCTCGACCGCCTCTCTCCCCTCTCTCCCAATTGCCGCGCGTTCGAGCGGGCAACGAGTTGACGGTCGAGGTGCGTCGCGAGGCACGTCATCCCGACACAGCTGAAAGGGAATGCATGGCCAGGACAACGACATCGAGTCGCCGCCCTCGCGGCGAGCACAGCGCAACTCCGCCCCGCCCGCGGCGCCGCAGCACGGCCGCCGACAGCGTGCGCGTCGAGCAGCGGGCCCAGGCGGAGGTGACCGCAGATTCGCTGCAGGTCTTCCTCAACCAGGCGTCGCGCTACGCACTGCTGACCGCCGCGGAGGAGATTGAGCTTGCGAAGAGGATCGAACGGGGTGACGTAGACGCGAAGGACCGCATGATCAACGCCAACCTGCGGCTGGTGGTCTCGCAGGCGCGGCGGTACCAGGGCCTGGGTCTGCCCCTGGGAGACCTCGTGCAGGAAGGCACGCTGGGACTGATCCGCGCGGCGGAGAAGTTCGACTGGCGCAAGGGCTTCAAGTTCTCGACGTACGCCACCCTCTGGATCCGCCAGAGCATCCAGCGCGGCTTGGCCAACACGTCCCGGACGATCCGCCTGCCCACGCACATCGAGCAGCGCGAGCGCAAGCTCGCGCGGGTCGAGCGCGACCTGATCGCGAAGCTGTCGCACGATCCCACCGACGAGGAAGTGGCCGCCGCCGCGGACATGACGGTCGAGGACATTCTCGCGCTGCGCGCCGCCCGGCGCGCGGTGACGAGCCTCGACGTCCCGATCGGCGAGGACGGCGACAGCCACCTCGGCGACTTCATCGCCAGCGAACGGCCCGATCCGAGCGAGGAGGCCGTGACCACCGAGGTCGAGCGCACGATCGCGGACGCGCTCCAGCGGCTGACGGGCGAGGAGCGCCGCGTGGTCGAGCTGCGCTACGGGCTGCGCGACGGCCGCGAGCGGACGATCGAAGCTACGAGTCGCGAGCTCGGCGTCAGCCGCGATCGCGCACGCCAGCTCGAGGAAGAGGCGATGCGCCGGCTCAGCGACGAGCCCGCGCTGGCGGGGTTGCGCGAAGCCGCGTAGGGCCTGCGGGCGCGCGTGATGCTCCCGCGAAGTCGACCGGCCCGGCCTACTTCCGGAACCTGATCGACCCGTGCTTGAACGGAGCGTCTTCGAGCTTGATCGCTCCCTGACGGAACGTCGTGGGCCGCGGAGCCGGCGTTCTGGCGTCCTTGGCCGGAACGGCGGCGACCGGCACGCGCAGCGGCGCGCTCACGGAAGCGTCGTCCGGCGCTTTCGCAGGCTCCCTGTGCGCCCCGCGCGCGATGAGGAACAGCCCGAGAAGGAGCGCGATGACCGCGATGACGGCGATCAGCAGATCGCTGAGAGCGGCAAGGACGATCAGCACCCGATCAGCCTAACCTGAGGCCCGGACCGTCTGCTCCAGCAGGATCGCCCAGGGATTTGGGCGAGGTGACCGACGCCCTTGAGCCCGCGGATCGCGGATCGAGCGTTGACGGAGTAGCGGAGTAGCGGATCATGGCTTAACGTCGTCTTTCGCCACGAGGGTGTTCCGGGTTTGTCGTCGTGACGGCGACGAACCCGGAACACCCCGCTGGCCTGGGCGCTGGGCTCTGGCCCCCTGCCACGATCGCACCTGCTGATCTGCCCGCGTACTGCCCGGATTACCGTGCTGGAGGCGCGAACTGATCGTAGAACCGCAGCCGCAGCGCGATCACCTGCTCTTCGACCTCGTGGAACTGCTCGACGGCGGCGTCATCGTTGAGCAGGCGCTTGAGGCACGCCCCCATTCTCCCGGAGTGGGTGTCCGAGGAGTCCGAAGCGGTCGCGAGCGGCTCGCGTCCATCGTGGTGAAGGTGCCCGACGTAGAACTGCGACTGCACGCCGGCGCCGGCGAACTGCGCCTCCATCCGCTTCCAGTACTCGCCGTACTCGACCGCGACGAGGATCTCTCCCCACAGGCGCAGGATCGTCAAGACCTTCACGTCGCTCAAATCGGCTGCGGCGTCGCACATCTGTGTCAGCGTCTCGGTCACCACCGAGGCCGTCACGTCCGTCGGTCGGCAGGCCAGGATCTGCGCGCGTGTCGCGCCAAGCGCGATAAGGTCGTGAACGAGGTCCTCGCGGTGCGACGGTGTGTTTCCGGAGGCGTCGGGATACTCCTCGCGCAGGATCTCGCGGACGAGCTTGACTGCGGTCGGGTCTACCAGCGCGTCGATGGCGATGTCGTACATCGCGGTGAACACGAGCGACAGGAACCGCCGCTGCAGGAGCATCCGCATGAACTCCGCTTGCGGGAGCGATTGGAGTTCCCGCAGCCATGGGTGCGCTGTGAAGCGCTCGAGCAACTGCGCCTCGACGCTATCCGGCGTCACAGCGCGATCGCGAACCTGCATGCCATGTGGTGAAGCTCCGTCTGCCATTGGTTATGTCCTCGACGCGGGTCGTCCACCGCATGCACAGCATCGACGGCAACGAATCGTAGAGCCTCACCTTCCCCACTCGCGGCTACGCGGCGCCCGAAGTATGGGGCTGCCTTCAGGCGGATGACCCGTTTTGAGCTCATCAGCTATTGCGCGCGTCCCCCGGGTCGGCGGGCGCGATCCCGAAGCGCTCACCCATCCGATCGAGCTCTTCCGGCCAGGATGTGACGTCCTCGAATTGCTGCCCGATCTGCCAGAGCGTCTCGACCTCTCCGAACACCGCCCGCCCGAGCAGCGAATCCTCGCCGCGCACCTCGATCTGCGGCATCTTGATCGCGAGCTGCCCGTGCAGGAACAAGCTCACGAACGCGCGATCGTCCACGCCGTACACCGCGATCGACGGCAGCGAGTTGTAGAGGCGCACGCGCAGAAAACTTCTGTGCTCGTCGTCGAGCATGCTCGCGATGGCGCTCAGCACGTCCAGGCAGTGCTTGACGCCAGGCCGCACCTGATTCTCACGAAACGGCGCCTGCTTGGTGCCGTGGAGGGCCTCGGTTCTGAGCTTGGCGATGCGCGAGTGCGGATAGAGCATCAGAATCCGGACATCGGTCCCGCGTGCGAGCGCCTCCGCGAGCCCGTCGGCCAGGATGCTCAGCTCAGGGATCCAGGTGTTGAGGATCGTGATGCTCGCCGCATCGGCCATGCGCTCGGCGAAGACGTGGTAGTCGAGGTTGCGGTGCACCCCGGCGATGCCGGTCGACGGGTCGTCGGCCGGGATGGACGGCAGCGTCACGTGGTGGCTCGTATCCTCCGACCGAGGCGCCGGAGCGGTCTGGATCCGCCCGTCTGACGCGCGATCCTCGTGATCGAGCGCGATAAAGCGCCGCGCGCACTCCAGCAGCAGGCGGGGCTCCTGGCGGCGGCCGAAATCGTGGGCGGCGTTCACGAGGTGTGCTGCCGCCTTGTGGTAGCGCGTGGTGAGCGAACGCACCTCGCCGTCCTCGTCCTCCCAGGTCATCAGCTCCCGAATCGCACGACAATCGCGGCCGGCCGGGAGCCGGTCGAGGTACTCGGGAATGAGCCGGTGCAGGATCAGGTGAACCTGCGCGGCGTCACCGGTAACGCCCGCGGCCGTGACGCGGGAGAACGTCGCCAGCGACGGAAGCCGGCCCTCGAGCGCCTCCGGATCGCGCCCAGCCATGCGGATCACCTGCTTGAGCTCATCCGCGAGCTGCTGGGTCCGAGTCCTCACGGCGCGAGCGTAGCGCGTCGGATCAGGGTCGGTTCGACGTCGGCCAGCGGCGCCGACGGTCGCCTCGCGGTCGGAGCGCAGCGGACTGCGCTACGTAGCGCGCGCCACCCGGCGGGCTCATCCTCGCTGCATGTTGGCGATCGAGCGAGGGAGGTGAGGACGTGAGTGCAGTGACTTACACCTGGGGCATCAGCGGCCCGGATTTTCTGTGGTTCTACGCAGGTCTGTGCGCCGCCGTGGCCGCTGGGATCGCGTGCGCCTGGTGGCTGGCATGCGGCGCAGCGGGCGACGGCACCGCCACTACGCGCGAGCTCGACATGTTCGAGCTCGCGCTGCTCAACGGCGGGCCTGAGCTGGCCGTCACGACAGCGGTCACGAAGATGCTGCACGACGGCGTGCTGCGCCAGGGCGCTGACGGGTCGCTCGTCACGGTCCTTCAGCCCGGCATCGGCGCGTGCCGCATCGAGCGTGAGATATTCGACGCCGTCAGCCGCAGCCAGGCAATCGACATCGTCGCCCTGCAGCACGCGATGGCCGCCAACGATGGCTGCTGGGCGCCGGACTCGCAGCGCTCGGAATCGCCCGCCTCGTCGTCGGGATGAGTGACAACAAGCCCGTGGGCCTGTTGATCGGCGCGGTTGGAGCCGTCGTCCTCGCGACCTTCTGGCTCGCGTCTCAGCGACCGAACGCACCCGCCCGCGGCCGCCAGATCGTGAAGCGTTGGCGCGAAGATCTGCCGGACCTGCCGCAGGCCGGGCAAAGCGCGCTCACGGCCGCGCTGTTCGGCGCCGCGGCGCTGTGGCTCATCGATCCGGAGATCGCGACGGCCCTCGGCGTTCCACGCGAGGACGCTGCGGGCCGGGGCTCGGGCTGGTTCGGGGGCGGCGGTAGTGGCGGCGGTGGGTGCGGAGGTGGCGGCTGCGGCGGCGGGTGCGGAGGCTGACGATGACCGAGCGCGTGCAGTAACTCATCGGCAACCGCCGGATCGTCGCCTCGATCTGCGGCGGCCTTGTGCTCCTGATCGCCGCGATCGTCGTCCTCGGCTCGTTCAAGGCAGTGGCACCCAGCGACGTCTGCGTCGTGCAGGAAGGCGGGCCGCTGACGGGCGCGGCGTCGCCGAGGTGCGCCAGCCCGCCGGCGCTGTGAAGTTCATCGGCCTGTTCAACAGTCAGCACTGCTTTCCGGCAACCCAGCGCAACTACGTGATCTCGCGATCCCGGCCCACAGGGAGCAGGGCGACAGCGTGGCCTTCTTCGAGACCCCCAGCGCCAACGCCGTGCAGGTTGCGCATCGAGGGGCAGGCGCTGTTTCGCTTCAACATTGACCCGAGGGTCATACGCGCGTTCTATACGAAGTTCGGCATGCGGACGTTCGATGGGTTGCATCCCTTCGACGGCGCCGAGGGCTGCTCTCGGGCCTGCTGTACCTCCTGCTCACCGCCATCGCGGCGGCGCGAGAGCG
>DASVPU010000359.1:0-1887 GCA_036389475.1 Solirubrobacteraceae bacterium | reverse complement strand
CGAATGAGTCGCCCCCGCAGCGGTGGCGAGATTGTTGACGCGCGCGTCTATGTCCATCAGCTGGCCGCCTCCTAAAGAGGCTCGGGTCGAGCGCGCTCGGGGATTCGCCCAACGGTGATCGAGAGGGGCGATCCTTTCAGCCGCGACGGACAGAACGCAGCAGCCAGCCGTGCTGGCCGCCAAGCGGCCGGTCGCCCCAGGCTCTAGATGACGGAGCCAGCCAGGAGATTGACGTGGCGGTCGGACGGTTCGCCGGGCGGGCGACGCCAAATGCGCCTGCGAAGCCGACGGGGAGGGACGACCCGACGACGCGCGGGTCGACATCCCGCCGAAATTGAGCCCCGCAATTGAGCCCCGCCAGCAGAAAAGGCCCCGATTGCGGGACCTTTTCGATGGGCGATACTGGGCTCGAACCAGTGACCTCCGCCTTGTCGAGACGGCGCTCTCCCAGCTGAGCTAATCGCCCTGGGAGCGGCGAGGATACCAATGCGGGACCACGGCTCGGGCGGATCGCCAGGGCCGAACGTGGATAGGCTCGCCACCGATGCGAATCACGCTTGCACAGGCTTCGAGCGAGCTCGGAGACGTCGACGCGAACCTCGAGCGTGCCGCGGACATCGTCACCCAGGCGGGGCGGGAGGGCAGCGATCTGGTCGTGTTTCCGGAGCTGTTCCTCACCGGCTACGCGCTTGGCCAGGTCGACCAGGACGTGTCGATGTCGGCCGACGATCGGCGGCTGCTGCAGCTCAGCGCCGTCGCCCCCGGTACGGCCATGCTGATCGGGCTCTACGAGGACGGTCTCGGCGTGCACAACTACAACGCGGCGGCGTACTACGAGACCGACCAGCGCATCCACACCCACCGCAAGCTCTACCTGCCGACCTACGACATCTTCGAGGAGCGCAAGCACTTCTCCCCCGGGCAGTCGATGCGTGCGTTCGACACGCGCCACGGGCGGACGGCGACGCTGATCTGCAACGACGCCTGGCAGCCGCACCTCGTCTTCCTCGCGATTCAGGACGGCGCGCGCGTGCTGCTCGTGCCAACCAACTCGGCCCAGAGCCGCTTTCCGGAGCAGTACGACTCGCGCACGTACTGGCGCGACATCACGGTCTTCTACGCGCGCATGTTCGAGTGCTACGTCGTGTTCGTCAACCGCGTCGGCGACGAGGGTGAGCACCTGCGTTTCTGGGGCGGCTCGCACGTCGTCGATCCGTGGGGCAAGATCGTGACGGCGCTGCCGGAGGGTGAGGAGGCAATCCACACGACCGAGATCGATCTGTCGATGGTGCGTAAGCGCCGCCGAGAGGTGCCGCTCGTGCGCGAGGCCCGTTTGGGACTGCTAGCGCGCGAGGCAAACCGGCTTGCGGAGGAGGGCGGCGACGCCTGAGCGATCACGGGCCGCGCTTGCACGGCGGCCTGGCCGGAAACGGCACAGGTCGCGCCGGCGCGGGAAGCACGGCAGCCGGTGGAGGTGCCGGCGCGGGAAGCAGAGCCCGCGGTGAGATGCCCGATCGCACAACTCCGCTACGACCGCGGAAGCGAGGACGCGCAGCCGCGCGACACACGCGCTCGCGCAGCTTGCTCGCTGATGCCGAGCCGATGCGCAACCGCCGGATAGTTCCAGCTCGTCGACGATGCCAGCTGTACCACCTCTCGCTGCTGTGTCGACAGCTCCGCCAGGGCAGTCCGCGATCGTGCCGCCCGGATCCCGCAGCGCGGCGAGATCTCGTCCGCGCAAGCTCCTCAGCGTCAAGCGCCGGTGCGACGACGCCGACACGCCGCAGATCAGGCGTTCCGCGGCTCCCCGTCGCAGCGTCTCGTTGTAGGATGTTGCGACCGATTCCGAAGACTCACGCCGCCAGCGCCTCCGCGTCTGTGGGATTG
>DASVPU010000358.1:0-5715 GCA_036389475.1 Solirubrobacteraceae bacterium | reverse complement strand
GCTGCGGTGCTTCCGAGCTCGCCAGCGTCCGCGCGGCGCTCGAGTTCGTTGAGCACTAGAGCGAAGGCGCGGTCGCGCGCGAGACCGCAGCGCTCGCGGATGGCTGCGACGTATCGCTGGCGCTCACCCGTGGGTGCTCCTTGGTCCGCTTGCACGATGCAGTCGGCGGCGATGTCGAAGCCGCCCATGTAGGCCCGGTGCTTGGGTCCGTGGCCCAGCCCGCAAACTACGAGGCGCAGCGCGGTCACGGTCCAGGCCGCGGCGGCGCTATCTCGCCTGTGCGCCGGGGCCAGCGCAAGCCATGATTTTCACCTGGTGCTGGAAGTGCCGCATCGGTGGCTGGTATCGGCAAACTCTGGTTCGCGCGCGGGCGAAGCCCGGGTTGCCGGCCCGCTACGGAGCCCTGCCCGGCCGCCGGGGTGCCGCCACCGTGCGAACCCGGCACTTCCGCCGGCGCCCGATCGCCCAAGCCCGCGGCCACTTTGCGGGCTGGGGCACGGACCCAAGCAGAGGGCCATGTACGCCGGATCGTCATCCACGGTTGCAGGGTGGCAGGTGCCGCGGACGGTCGCTAGCTGAGAACCTGAACGACCGCGACTCAGGCGTCGGGAGTGGCGGCTAACCTGGATTGCCGGTGCACCCTTTCGACCTGACTTTGGTCTGGTCAGGCGGGCGGGAAGCTGTAGGTGAGTTGGCGGCCGTTCCACCATGGGACCTCGATGAATGATCTGCGCGACGCGGTTACCGGCGCCGTCGAGGGCAGCGGCTGTTGGATCGTCGTCGTGCACGGCCGGTCGAAGGTCGGCAAGTCGCGATCGCTGGACAGCGTGGACCGCTCGTATGCCACCGATTAGGCCCAGTGCTCGGGTCCGTGTCAGGAGCCGCAAGGTAGCGTCTGCTAAGCCCCATTAGAAGACGGTGCCGTCCGGCGGATCGTCTACTAATCGCGTCGTGGCGGGACCTCAGCCGCGGAAAGCGGCGTCTACTAATAAGCAGGGGGCCGGCGGCGAGGCGGTCGCGGCAGCGCTCGAGCGCTACGCGCGGGATCTCGAGCGGGCGCCGTTGGCGGCGCGGACGCGGGACGCGTACGCGCAGCATGTCGCCGCGTATGGAGCGTGGCTGGGCGAGCGGCCGGGCGGCGAGGCGGCGCTCGAGGATCCTCGAGCGCGCGACTACGCCGCCCGAGACTTCAAGCGGTGGCTGAAGGGCGAGCGGCGCTGGAAGCCCGCGTCGGTGAACCTGGCGCTGGCGGCGGTCGACCACTTCAACCGGTTTCTCGGGCTCGGGCCGGCGAGCGTGAAGCGCGAGCCGCTCGCGCAGGCGGCGCCGCGAGCGCTCTCGGAGGACCAGCAGCGGACGTTGCTGCGGGCGGCGGACGCCTCGCGGCCGCGGGACCGCGCGATCGTGACGTTGCTGCTCTACACGGCGTTAAGGTTGCACGAGCTCGTAGCGCTCGACGTCGACGACGTGTCGGTGTCGGCGCGCAAGGGGCTGCTGATCGTGCGCTCGGGGAAGGGCGACGTCTACCGCGAGATTCCGTTGAACCGGCCGTGCCGTGACGCCGTCGACGAGTGGACCAAGCAGCGCAGCTCGGTGGTCGAGGAGCGCGAGCGCGCGCTGTTCATCGGGCCGCGCGGCAGCCGCCTGACACCCCGGTCGATCGACCGCGTGGTGCGCAGCGTCGCGGGCCGGGCAGGTCTCGAGCTGTCCGCGCATGTGCTGCGCCATACGTGCGTGACGAACCTCGTGCGCGGCGGCAACGACCTGGTCTTGGTCGCGGAGCTCGCCGGCCACCGCCGGCTTGAGACGACGAGGCGCTACAGCCTGCCGTCGGCCGCGGACCGGCAGGCGGCAATGGAAGCCCTCGAACTGGAGGAATAGCCGATGCAACGGGCGTGGGATCCCGAGCAGCTGATCGCGTGCTGGACGCTTGACGAGGCCGACTGGCAGCTACTGGCGAACAAGACCGGGGCGACGCGGCTCGGGTTCGCGCTGATGTTGAAGTTCTTCGATCTCGAGGGCCGCTTTCCGACGAGCACCGGCGAGCTGCCGCCAGCCGCGGTCGACTACGTCGCTCGGCTCGTGAACGTCGCCGCCGGCGAGCTCGGCAGCTATGGCTGGTCGGGACGCACGATCGAGTACCGCGCCCAGATCCGCTCGGAGCGCGGGTTCGGTGAGGCGACCGTCGATGACGAGCAGCAACTAGCCGGCTGGCTTGCGCGCGAGTTATGCCCCGTGGAGCTCGACGACACACGCCTGCGCGAAGACCTCCTCGCTGGCTGTCGCGAGCAGCGCATGGAGCCGCCCGCGCGCTCGAGGCTGGAGCGGATCCTGAACTCGGGCCGCGCCCAGTTCGAGCGGCAGTTCACGACCGGCACCGTCGCGCGGCTGCCCGCGGCAGCGATCGAGCGGCTCGAGCAGCTCGCCGCCCGAGACGAGGACGCGGCCGCTTCAGCGGGGGTGTTGGCGGAGCTCAAAAGCGACCCCGGCCGCTCGAGCCTGAACACCGTGCTCGAGGAGATCGACAAGCTCGAGCGCGTCCTGGCGCTCGGCCTGCCGCCGGGCCTGTTGGTGGACTGCTCGGAGAAGCTGATCGCCGCGTGGCGCGCCCGGGCGGCCGCGGCGTACCCATCGGATCTGCGCGCGATGCCGCAGCCGACCAGGCTCACGCTGCTGGCGGTGCTGTGCTGGTCGCGAACCGCGGAGATCACCGACTCGCTCGTCGATCTGCTGATCGAGGTCGTGCACAAGATCCGCGCGCGCGCCGAGAACCGGGTCGAGAAGGAGCTCGTGCGCGACCTCAAGCGCGTGCGCGGCAAGCAAGGCCTGCTGTTCGCACTCGCCGAGGGCGCCGTCGAGCATCCCGACGACACCGTTCGCTCGGCGCTGTTCCCCGTCGTGTCGGAGACGACGCTGCGCCAGCTCGTCAAGGAGGCCAAGGCGAGCGAGCAGATCTTCCAGCAGCAGGTGCGCAAAGTGATCCGCGGCTCCTACTCCAACCACTACCGACGGATGCTCCCCAGACTCCTGCAGACGCTTGAGTTTCGCTGCTCCAACAGCGCCTACCGGCCGGTCATGGACGCGCTCGAGCTGCTCGGCCGCCACGTCGACACCCCCGGCCAGCAGCGCTTCTACGCGCCCGGCGAGCACGTCCCCCTCGACAGCGTCGTCCCCGACGAGTGGCGCCAAGCCGTCGTCGACGAGCACGCCAAAGTCGAGCGCATCCCGTATGAGCTGTGCGTGCTGCGCGCGCTCCGCGACGCGCTGCGGCGACGCGAGATCCACGTCGCCGGCGCGCAGCGCTGGCGCAACCCCGACGAGGACCTGCCCGGCGACTTCGACGAGAACCGCGACGTGCACTACGCGTCGATCCGCAAGCCGCGCGACCCAGCGGCGTTCATCGCCGATCTCCAGCGATGCCTCCACGCCGGCCTCGAGCGCCTCAACCACGCGATCAGCTCGGGCACCGCCGGCGGGGTGCGAATCGCGACGCGGCACGGCAAGCCGTGGATCGTCGTCCCGTCGCTCGGACGGCTGCCCGAACCACCAAACCTCAAGGCGCTCCACGGCGAGATCGAGGCGCGGCACGGCACGATCAACCTGCTCGACGTCCTCAAGGACGCCGACCACCTCTCGCGGTTCACCCTGCAGCTGACCTCCGTCGCATCCCGAGAGATCACCGACCCCGAGACCGCGCGGCGGCGCAAGCTGCTCGTGTCGTTCGGGATCGGGTCGAACATCGGGATCAAGCGGATCGCCGACGCGATCGACGGTCACCCCGCCGACACCGAGGCCGCGCTGCGCCGCTTCCGGCGGATCTACTTCAACCGCGACGGCCTGCGCCGCGCGATCGCCGAGGTCGTCAACAAGACGCTCGAGGTCAGAGACGCCATGCTCTGGGGCGAGGGCACCGCCTGCACGTCAGACTCCAAGCAGTTCGGCTCCTGGGACTCCAACCTGATGACCGAATGGCACGCCCGCTACGGCGGGCCCGGCGTGATGGTCTACTGGCACGTCGAGCGCAAGCAGCTGTGCATCTACAGCCAGCTCACAACCTGCTCGGCCTCCGAGGTCGCCGCGATGCTGCAAGGCCTCCTGCACCACGACACCGACGCCGAGATCGAGAGCAACATCACCGACAGCCACGGCGCGTCGATCATCGGCTTCGCGTTCTGCGAGCTGCTCGACTTCCGCCTGATGCCGCGCTTCAAGCAGATCGGCAAGCTCCGGCTCTACGGCCCCGGGCTCCCCACCGACAAGCCGTGGACCGCGATCGCGCCGGTGATCTCCGCGCGCACGATCGACTGGGACCTGATCGCCCAGAACTACGACGAGCTCGTCAGGTACGCCACCGCCCTGAAGCTCGGCACCGCCGAAGCCCAGCAACTCCTTCGGCGCTTCGTCCGCGGCGGCCCCAGACGCCCCGCCCACCAGGCACTCGACGAGCTCGGTCGCGTCGGACGGACGATCTTCCTCTGCAACTACCTCGCCGACGAGGAGGTCCGCCACGAAGTCCACGAAGGCCGCCAGATCATCGAGCACTGGAACAGCGGCATCGACTTCATCTACTACGGCAAAGACTCCGAGCTGACCGGCGAAGACCGCGAAGATCTAGAGATCTCGATGCTTGCGATGCACCTCCTGCAATCCTCGCTCGTCCTCGTCAACACGCTGATCATCCAGCAGATCCTGTCCGAGCCGCGCTGGGCCCAGCGTCTCACAGACCGCGACAAGAAAGCGCTCACTGCCCTGATCTGGGCTCACGTCAACCCCTACGGCACCTTCCACATCGACATGAACACCCACCTCGACCTCGACCCTCCCAGCCAAGACGCCAAAGCCGCCTGAGAGATCGCCGGCGTCCACCAACCGCGATTAGTAGACGCTACCTTGCGGCTCCTGACACGGACCCGAGCACTGGGCCGATTAGTATGGCGCCGAGGCGTACAACGGAGGGTCACGAGGGGATGTTTGCTGCCGCGCCGCAGTGGGTGGAGGTCGCGAGGGGCGTCGGCGGGATCGTGCAGGTCGTCGCGATCGTGGTCGGTGGGAGCTGGGCGTACTACAAGTTCGCGAAAGGGCGGACGTTTAAGCCGCGCGCTGAAGTCGGCTTGGACGCGTGCATCATCGAAGCTGATGGGGTCGCGGCGCTCAGCGTAAGCGCCAAGTTCCGCAACACCGGCCTTGCTTATGTTGACTTACCGCCGCTAAAGGGCAGGGACGACGATGGGTTGCGGGTGCTCCGTATCTGGGGTACCGACGCAGCAACACCCGGAACGAACCCCTATTGGGGAGACACCGGTGATGAGCTCATCGTCGCAGACGTCTTCGAGGGGCACGACGGGTGCGAAGCCGGTGAGACACTCGTCGACCACCTACTGCTACCCGTGCCTTCAGGGCCCGAGGGACCATGGCTCGCATACCGAGTCGAGTTGCTTGTAGTCAGCCCGACACGCATCGGCCCAACCGGTCGCCCGAGACCATGGATAACCACCACCGTAGTCGCGGACGCTCTGACCGAGCGGCCGAAACCGACCAGCGAAGGGATCGCTCATGCAGCTTCTTGAACGCTTCGATTGTGTGTTAGAGGAAGAGGAGTTTGAGGAGGACGAGGAGCAGAACATCCGAGAGAGGCGCCGTCAGCAGCGGGAAGCCGATCAAGCAGAGCGAGAACGGCAGCGCGCGGCGCGCGAGGAGGCCGAGCGTCGGCGGAGG
>DASVPU010000357.1:0-6464 GCA_036389475.1 Solirubrobacteraceae bacterium | reverse complement strand
GCACCATCGAGGCGCCGATCGGCCGCGACCGCCGCCATCGGATGCTGATGTCGACCGACAGCGAGGCGCCCAAGCCGGCCGTCACGCACTTCGAGCTGGAGCGGGCGCTGGCGCAGTCAACGCTGCTGCGCGTGCGGCTGCAGACCGGGCGCACGCATCAGATCCGCGTCCATCTTCAGGCGATCGGCCACCCGATCTGCGGCGATCGCGAGTACGGCCACAAGGACTTGTACGGACTGCGACGCCAGTTCCTCCACGCCGCGCGGCTGGCCTTCACACACCCGGTGACGGGAGTCGACCTCGACGTGCAGTCGCCGCTTCCGGACGATCTTCAGGTAGCGCTCAGCGTGGCGTCTGAGCCGCCGGAGCAGGCCCGCTAGGCGAGCGATCCACGCTCTGCGGTGGTCGGGGGGGCGTTGAGCGCAGCGGGACGACCCGTCCAAAGGCCGCCCCGCCACCCCACAACACGGATCGAGCCCACCGGAGGTAGGGGAAGGGAGGACTCGTCCCGCATGACACATAACGGAGCTAGCGCGCAAGGCTTGCGTAAACTCATACGTTCATCGTCCTTCAACCCCGCCGGGGTCTGCGATGCGGCCCTGCTCGGCACTCGATGCCGGGTCCCGCGCGCAGCGGCGGGTCCGTACTCAAGCACACCTCAAGGAGCAGGACCCATGGCCCAGATTGGGATCAAAGAGCTGCTGGAGGCCGGCGTCCACTTCGGCCACCAGACGCGCCGCTGGAACCCGAAGATGCGCCGTTTCATCCACGGCGAGAACGGCGGCATCTACGTCATCGACCTCTTGAAGACCGAGCGCCTGCTGCGCGAGGCGCAGGAGTTCGCTTCGGCCGTCGCGCACCGCGGCGGCACCGTGCTGTTCGTCGGCACGAAGAAGCAAGCCCGCGACGCCGTCAAGGACGCCGCCGAGAAGTCGGGCATGCCCTACGTCAACCACCGCTGGCTGGGCGGGCTGCTGACGAACTTCCAGACGATCAACCAGCGCATCGCGCGCCTGCACGATCTCGAGCGCTACGAGACCGAGGGGCAGCTGGCGCTGCTGCCCACGCGCGAGCGGATGGCCGCCGAGGCGGACCTCGCCAAGCTGCGGGCCAATCTCGGCGGCGTCAAGAACATGACCCGCACGCCCAACGCGATGGTCGTCATCGACCTGAAGGTCGAGGAGATCGCGGTTCGCGAAGCTCAGCGTCTGCGGATCCCGATCATCGGGCTCGTCGACACCAACTGCGATCCGGACGGCATCGACTTCGTCATCCCGGGCAACGACGACGCGATCCGTTCGTGCGCGCTCATCACGCATGCGATCGGCGACGTCGTCGGCGAGGGGCAGGCGGTTTTCCGCGCGCAGGCCGAGCAGGCGCGCAAGGAGGCCGAGGAGCAGCAGCGCCGCGAGGCCGAGGAGCGCCAGCGCCGCGAGGCCGAGGAGCAGGAAGCGCGCGAGGCCGCCGAGCGCGAGGCCGCGGAGGCCGCCCGCGCGGTGGCCGAGGCCGACTCGATCGCCCAGGCCGCACCGCCGGTTCAGGAGGCTGCGGCCGAGCCTCCCGCGGGCGACGCGCGGCCGGCTGCGCGCCCCGAGGCCCCCGAGGCAGCGTCCCCGCCCGCCGAGGGGGCGGCGAAGCCGCCACGGCGGCGGCGCAGGCCGCAGGCGTCCCAGTCCGCGGCAGAGGCGCCGGCTGCGCCGGCCGTCGCAGCTGCCCCGACCGAGCCGGCCGCCGAACCCGCCGCCGGCACCGAGACCGACACCGAGACCCGGACAGAGGAAGCATCCCAGTGAGCATCAGTGCGAAGGACGTCAAGGCCCTGCGCGATCAGACCGGCGCGGGCATGATGGACTGCAAGCGAGCGCTGCAGGAGACCAGCGGCGACATCGAAGCCGCAGTGGAGCTGCTGCGCGTTCAGCTCGGCAGCAAGATCGGCAAGCTCGCCGGCCGCGAGGCGACCGAGGGCACCGTGCAGTCCTACATCCACTCAAACGGCAAGGTCGGCGTGCTCGTCGAGGTCGACTGCAACACCGACTTCGTCGCTCGCAACGACGAGTTCGTCGCGTTCGCCAGGGACATCGCGATGCACGTCGCGGGCTCGCCGACGACCCGCTACGTCTCCGAGGAGGAGATCCCCGACGAGGCCCGTGAGGCGGAGCGGCGCGTGTTCGCGGGCCAAGCCGCCGACAAGCCCGAGAACGTCCGCGCGAAGATCGCCGACGGCAAGCTGCGCAAGTGGATGGAGGAGACCGTCCTGCTCAAGCAGCCGCACGTCAATTCCGACAAGTTCGACGGCAAGACGATCGAAGAGCTGCGCGCCGATCTGTCGTCCAAGACGGGCGAGAACGTCGTCATCCGGCGTTTCAGCCGGTTCGCGGTAGGCGAGTAGTCTCGACGTTCGACATGACGGTCGAGCCCGCGTTCAGGCGGGTCCTGCTCAAGCTGTCGGGCGAGGCGCTGATGGGCGACCTCGAGTACGGAACCGACCCCGAGCGGGTCCGCGCCGTCGCCGTTCAGATCGCCGCCGTGCACGCGCGCGGCGTCGAGATCGCGATCGTCGTCGGGGCTGGGAACATCTACCGCGGGCTGCGCGGTGCAGCCGCGGGAATGGACCGGGCAACGGCTGATTACATGGGCATGCTGGCGACGGTCCTCAACGCGTTGACGATGCAGGATGCGCTGGAGAAGCAGGGCGCGGACACGCGGGTGCAGTCGGCGATCACGATCTCAGAGGTCGCCGAGCCCTACATCCGCCGCCGCGCGATGCGACATCTCGAGAAGGGACGCGTCGTCATCTTCGCGGCCGGCACCGGCAACCCGTTCTTCACGACCGACACGGCCGCAGCACTGCGAGCCGTCGAGATCCACGCCGAAGCGATCCTGATGGCCAAGAACGGCGTCGAGGGCGTCCTGTCCGCCGACCCGCGCGAGGACTCCGGCGCGGTGCTGATCCCCGAGATCAGCCACATGGACGCGCTGCGCCGCGGGCTGCGCGTCATGGACTACACGGCGCTCACGCTGTGCGCGGAGAATCACATGCCGCTGCACGTCTTCAACATGAACGACGAGCGCAACATCGAGCGGATAGTGTCTGGCGAACAGGTGGGAACGGTGGTGGTGACCCGAGATGACTGAGCTGATCGACGAGCTGCTGGCTGACGCCTCAGACCGGATGTCCAAGTCCGTCGAGGCGACGAACCACGAGTTCGGCTCCGTCCGAACCGGCCGCGCGAGCCCCGCGCTGCTGGACCGCGTCCACGTCGACTACTACGGCGCCTCGACGCCGCTGAAGCAGCTCGCGACGATCAACGCCGCCGAAGCCCAGCTGCTCACGGTCCAGCCCTACGACAAGTCGTCGCTGAAGGCGATCGAGAAGGGCATCTCCGAGGCCCAGCTCGGCCTGACGCCGAACAACGACGGCGCGATCATCCGCCTCGTGATCCCGCAGCTCACCGAGGAGCGCCGCCGGGAGTTCGTCAAGATGGTCCGGCACATCGCCGAGGAGGGCCGCGTGGCGATCCGCAACGTACGCCGCGACGTCAAGCACGACCTACGCGAGCTCAAGGACAGCGGCGACGTTGGCGCCGACGAGGAGCACCGCGCGGAAGCCGAGTTGCAGAAGCTCACCGACGCGAAGATCGCTGAGCTCGACGCGCTTCTGAAGGGCAAGGAAGACGAGATCCTCGAGGTGTAGTGCGCCGTCCGGGGCACAACACCCGCGGGTCGCCGGCGTGACGACGCAACCGGTCGACGCGGCGCGCTACGTCGCGATCATCACGGACGGCAACGGACGCTGGGCACAGGCTCACGGCCTGTCGGTGAGCCAAGGCCATCGCGCCGGCGCCGATAACGTCAAGGCACGGCTGCGCGACGCCGCCGAGCTGGGCATCCTGGAGCTCACCGTCTTCTTGTTCTCGACCGAGAATTGGTCGCGGCCCGAGGACGAGGTCGAGGGACTCATGTCGATGTTCGCCGAGAAGATCGGGACCGAGACGCCCGAGCTGCTCCAGATGGGCGTGCGGATCCGCTTCGTCGGGCGCCGCGAAGGCGTCGATCCGGAGCTTCTCGAGCAGATGGACTGGGCCGAGGCGACGACGGCGCACAACGACCGCATCACGCTGTTCGTGGCGTTCAACTACGGCGGCCGTGCCGAGATCGTCGACGCCGCCAAGCGATTCTCGGCCGGCGACGAGGAGGACTTCCGGTCGCTGCTGTACGCCCCGGAGATGCACGACCCCGACGTCATCATCCGTACGAGCGGCGAACGGCGGCTGAGCAACTACCTCATGTGGCAGTCCGCCTACTCCGAGCTCATCTTCCGCGACGAGCTGTGGCCGGACTTCACGCGGGCCTCACTCGAGGAGTCGCTGGCCGAGTTCGGCGTGCGCCGGCGGCGGTTCGGGGGCCGCTGATGGCCGCCCCCGAGAGGCGTCCGCCCGCTCAGCGGCGGACGTCCGGGGGCGAACGCCGCAGGCGCGAAGGCTCGGAGCTGAGCGGGCGGCTCCTCGTCGCCGTGCCGGCGATCGCGTATGCGATCACGATCATCGCGCTGGGCGGGATCTGGTTCGCGCTCGGCATCCTCGCACTGGCGATCGTCTGCCTCGGCGAGCTGTTCGACCTCTACGCCGGCGTCGAGCCCGTACGCCTCGCCGGCTTCGTCGGGATAGCCGGCCTGATCATCGCTGCCTCCGTCGGCGGCCAGCTCGATGTCCTGCTCGCCCTGATGGCGTTCTTTCCCGTGCTCTTCGGGATCACGCTGCTGCAGCGTCGCGCGGGCACGCTCGGGATGGCGATCACGGTCATGGGGGTCGTCTGGATCGGCGTCGCGTTCGCCCACGCGGTGCTGCTGCGCGACCTGCCTCACGGCGGCGGCATCATCGTCGATGTCCTCGTCGGGACGTTCGTCGGGGACACCGGCGCGTACCTCGGCGGGCGGTGGTTCGGCCGGCGGCCGCTGGCGCCGAGCGTGTCGCCGAACAAGACCGTCGAGGGGCTCGCGATCGGGATGGGCGTGGCGATCCTCGCGACCTGCCTGGCGGGCACCTACCAGGAGTGGCTGTCGGGGACCGACGCGTTCCTGCTCGGCCTCGGCGTTGCGCTCGCCGCGCCGGTCGGCGACCTCTTCGAGTCGTTCGTCAAGCGCGACGCCGGCACGAAGGACACCGGCCGGTTGTTCGGCCCGCACGGGGGTGCGCTGGACCGCCTCGACGCGGTCATGTTCACGGCGGTCGCCGGCTATTACGTCTGGCTCGCGCTGCAGTAGGAGATAAGTACCGGCTTGCCGGCTCGCCGGAAGTTGAGCGTCGACAGCGTGGTTAGTATCGGTCCGGCCTCCCCACGGGTCCGGGTTCAACGGAGGAATCGCTCATGTATGGCAATCGTCTTGGCCCGCCGGTCTCGCGGGCGGGGCTCTGGCTCGTCCTCGCAGTGCTGCTCGCGGCGGCATTCGCGCTGTCCAGCGCCGATCCCGCGAGCGCACTCCAGCGGCTGCCGCAGTGTTCGAACCATGTTGACGACGACGGCGACGGGGCCATCGACTACCCGCTGGACGCGGGGTGCTCGCGGCGCCAAGACAACAACGAACGCGGCCCCGCGATCGTCCCGGCGTGCTCAGACGCCATCGACAACGACGGCGACCTCAAGCTCGACTACCCCAACGACGCGGGATGCGCGTCGGCCGCGGACGCCGATGAGACCGATCCCGTGGTGCTGCCGCAATGCGCCAACGGTGTCGACGACGACGCGGACCTCGCAGTGGACTATCCCGCCGACCGCGGTTGCATTGCCGCGAGCGACAACACCGAGCTCGATACGGCGTGCTCGGATGGTCTCGACAACGACATCGACATGTTGGTGGACTTCCCCGCTGACCTGGGCTGCATGGCACCGGGCGGCAATCAAGCCCAAAATATTGCTGCCGATCAGAACGACAACAACGAGACCGACCCGCCGCAGTGCAACGACGGGATCGACAACGACGGCGATGGGTGGCTCGACGCCGACACCGTCAGCGGCCAGACGAAGGACCCCGGCTGCACGAGCCTCACCGACACGACCGAGTCGCCGAACCCAGAGTGCTCGGACGCCAAAGACAACGACGGCGACGGGAAGAAGGACTTCCCCGACGATCCCGGCTGCACCTCGCGCGAGGACAATGACGAGACCGACCCACCGTCGCCGCCGCCGCCACCGCCACCGCCGTCGTCGGCGTGCTCGGACACGATCGACAACGACGGCGACGGCAGGACCGACTTCCCCGACGACGCAGGCTGCAGCTCGCGGTCGGACGACGACGAGACCAACCCGCCGCCCGTGACCAACGCGGTGCCGTTCGACAGCAGCGGGCCCAAGGTTGCGGCGACGCCGGTCGTCACAGGTCCGCCGAACGCGCCGGCGACCCTGCGTCCGCTGATCTCGCCCTTCCCGATCGTCAGGCTGCGCGGCAGAGCCGACAGGGCCGGCGT
>DASVPU010000356.1:0-3391 GCA_036389475.1 Solirubrobacteraceae bacterium | reverse complement strand
GAGAACGCCGGCACCCGCGCCGGCGGCTCGCAGCAGGTCGTCCAGAGCGGCGAGCTCGGCGTCTCGTTCGACCAGATCCACCGGGCTAGCTCTATTCCACCGGAATTGCCCGATCAAGGCTACGGCCTCGATCGACGCCGGCTGGGGCCTCGAGTCGATCGGCCATCTGCCGGAGCCGTGCAGCGCGCCCGAGAGGATTCGAACCTCTGACCTTCGGTTCCGTAGACCGACGCTCTATCCAGCTGAGCTACGGGCGCATGGGTCGTGCAGTGTAGAGCGGAGAGGGCGGGATTCGAACCCGCGATGGGGGTTGAGCCCCATACTCGCTTAGCAGGCGAGTGCCTTCAGCCACTCGGCCACCTCTCCCGGGAACTCTCCAAAGGCAGTGTAGACCCGACCATCCCTGCGTGGCGCCTCCCAGACTTGCTTTTCCGGAGCGACCGGAACTACAGTCGCCGCAGGCGCGGATGAGGGGAGCCGCGAACAACCGGCGGCACGGGCGCACACTCGCGGCCGGCCAAGGAGTACGAGCGATGAGCGGACGCAGAGCTTCCTTACTGGTTTGCGCGGCCCTCGCCATGACGACCGCGACCGCCGCCGCCTCGACGGCCAGCGCGGCGGCGTACAGGATCGGCCTGTCCCCGCAGTCGATGCCGGCCGGGGGCCAAAAAGCCATCCGCGCGACGATCCATGCCTCGGGTTCCGCCGTGGGCTCGGTTAATCTCACCCCGCCCGAGGGCTACGCAGTCGCCGCCGTCAAGGCGCCTCGCGGTTCGAAGGCCAGCGTCGTCCGCAACCTCGTACGGCTCCGCAGGCTCGCCATCCGGCCTGGCCGCTCGAAGACGGTCACGCTGACCGTCAACGCGCCTTGCTCCAGTAGGTCCACAGCGACCTGGAACGCGAGGGCCAAGGCAAGCGCCACGTTCGCGGGCAAGCCACTGTCCCCGCGAGGCTCGCGCAAGCGCTTGACGACCAGGACGACCGCGCGCTGCCGCCTTGAGTTCTCACCGCAGCCGGGCGACGTCAAGGTCGGCGACCCGATCACCGGCACGGACTTCGACGCAGCCGCTCCGGGGCTCAAGATCGTCGTCATCGACGGTGCCCGGCGGCGGTCGCGATCCAGCGGCGTTCGCGTCGCGATCAAGCTGGCGCCCGGCTCGTCCGCAGGGCCGCTGGTCGGCGGCGAGACGCGAAGCTCCGTCAAGGGCGTCGTCGCATTCCCGGGGCTCACGGTCGGCAGCCCGGGCTCGTACCAGCTCAGCGCGTCAGGCAAGCGCATTCCGCCGACCGTCTCGGACAGCTTCGAAGCACAGCAGGATGTGGTCGAGTGCTCCGACAACTCGAGCTGCACGACATCGGCGACGAAGACCGGGACGTTCGGTTCGAAGGACACGCCCTACTCCGTTCGCGTCGACGTCACGGCTCCCCACAACCCAAATGCCGAGGACGACGGCGGCATGCTCACGACCTCGTTCAACAGCCAGCGGTCGCTGAACTGCCGCGGCTATGGCGAGCGATCGCCCGACACGGCCGTCTTCGTCGGTCCGAACCGCGAGAAGATCGTTCGCTTCACGGTTTCGCAATCGCTTCTTGCCGCCCACCCGGGGCCACTGCAGGCGTGCGTCGGGCTGCCGTACAACTTCCTGGCTCGGCTCCTCACGCGCTTCCCGGTGGCCGAAGACAGCGACGGTGACGGGGTCAACGACCAGTTCGTCGGCCAGCTCAACGGCTGCTTCGAGATCATCCTCGGACTGCTCATCACGCCGCCGTGCATCTCTGAACGCGGGACCGACGCCAGCGGGAACGCGTTCATCACGATCCGCGTACCGGCCGACGACCGAGATCCCCGCTACCGCAGCTGACCACCACGGCGCGCGTCACGCCGGCCGCCGTTTCCCCGACGGGACCGGCGGCAGGACCGCGATGTCCAGACGCGCGACGATCTCGTCGCGCTCGCGGCGAAAGCGCGGGTGGATGCGGCCGATCCGCTCGCCGAGCGCGAGAACCGCATCGAGACTGAGCGCGATCTCGTATGCCTCGCCGAGCTCGCGCGCCTCACGCACGGACCGGTCGAGCGCCGCAGCGGCGTCATGCAGCCGGCCGGCTTGCGCGAGCGCGAGGCCATGGACGCGCTCCAGCAGCGCTGCGAACCGTCCACCGCCGGCGAGGTCTTCGAGGAGTGTCTCCGTGTCCGCGAGCGCCTCGTCCGCGCGCCCGCGAAAGACGAGGTTCTCAAGCTGGAACGCCTGCACCTGGAGCACGTCCTGGCTCAGGCGCAGCGACCGGAACCGCGCCCGCGCGTCCGCCAGCAACCTCGCCCCCTCGTCTGCTCGCCCGGCGCGACCGGCAAGCCGCCCCAGCAGCGCCGTTGCGAAAGCGACGCCGTGATCATCGCCCGTGGCGCGCCAGATCTCGAGCGCCTGGCGCAGGCGCTGCTCAGCTTCCTCCGGCCGGCCCTGGTCGGACAGCACCTCACCGATGTTGAAGTCGCCGAACGCCGCGTCGGCCACGCCGCCCGCACGCTCGCTCGTCTCGCCGGCGCGGCGGTAGAGCTCGACCGCCTCGTCCCAGCGACCCTCGCGATAGGCGAAGGCGCCGAGGTTGTTGAGCACCGCGGACTCGCGGCGCAGATCCCCCAGACGGCGGTAGATCTCCAGCGCTCGCGCCGAATGTACGGCCTCCGACTGCGGATGGCCGGACTCGATCAGCGCCGCGTCGAGGTTGTAACAGGCACGAGCGAGTGCGCCGTCTGCGTCGGACGCCTCGGCGTCCTCGATCGCGCGGTGGCATAGGGCGATCGCGGCGTCCATCTTGCCCTCGTGGCGGCGCGCGGCAGCGAGCGTCGCGTTGAGGTCTGCGCGACGGGCCACGGCGGGCAGGTCGGTACGTCCTTCCAGCAGCCGCAGCGCGCGCCGCGCCCAGCGCACGGCGCGGTTGACATGACCGGCCTCGGTGGCGATCTCCGCATGGCGCTGCAACAGCTGCGCCTCGCGCAGGACGTCGCCTGTGACGAGCCGCCGCGCCCGCGTCAGCGCGTCGTCCGCGGCGGCCCGCTCGCCCGTGCGAGCATGCGCCTCGCCCAGCGCCTCCCAGACGTCGGCCAGCTCGTCCGGCGCCAGCCGGAGCATCGTCCCGGCCTCCAGCGCCCGCCGGTACAACCGGGCGGCATCGGCGAAGGCGAAGCTGTCGCGCGCCTGCTCGGCGCCCGCCCGCCCATAGCTCCAAGCGCGCACATACTCGCCCGCGCGCAGGAAATGCAGCGCGAGGATGTCGGCCGAGTCGTCGGCGTAGAGCCCGAGCTCGCACTCGATGAGCTCGGCCGCGCGTGCGTGCAACATGCGACGGCGCCGGAAGGGCAGGGCCTCGTAGGCCGCCTCGCGCTGCAGCGCAT
>DASVPU010000355.1:0-20332 GCA_036389475.1 Solirubrobacteraceae bacterium | reverse complement strand
GGACCTCCAGGTAACGCCCGTCGATGCGGGCGTCATCGGCGACGACGAACTGCGCCAGCCACAGATCGCTCGCCTCTATTGCCGCGAGCGCGCGATCGATCTGGCCCAGCGCCATGTCCAGCCCGCCAAGCGCGGATCGCTCCAGCTCCTCCATCTGATCCTGGAACTGCGGGCGTCCGTGCGCCGCTGCCTCCATCAACCGTGTACCTCCTGCTCGACCATCCGCTTGATCATCGCAGCAGCTGGCCAATTTCATCGCACTTTCACAGCTTTTTCACGTCACAGGACCCGATCCCCGCCATCGTCCGCCGCCGAATGAGCTCCGCCGACATCGACGCGAACCTGATCGTGATCGGTTCGCTACGCATCCGCACTTCAGATTCGCTCGTCAGGATGGACGATCGGCCGGTCACGCTGACGGTCCGGGAGTTCGGGCTCCTGCTGGCGCTGGCCCAGCGCAACGGGGGCATCGTCAGCCGCGACGAGCTATACCGCGCGGTCTGGGGCAGACGACTGCGCGACGGCGACCGCAGTGTCGACGTCTACATCCACAAGCTCCGCGACAAGCTCGAGGAAGCCCAGCCCGCCTGGCGCTACATCCATACCCATGTCGGCTTCGGCTACCGGCTGTCGGCCGAGCCCACCGATGCCGGGGATGCGCGCTCTTCGCAAGATCTTCACATCTTGAAAACGGAGAAATAACAAGATGTCCCCGTGCAACCCGCAAGTCTCCCGCCGCATCCTGTCGCAAGACAACCATAGGGGGACAATGTGAGGACCAATCGCCTGATCTCGGGCGTCGCGCTGAGCGCGACACTCGCCTTCGGCGTCGCGGCATGCGGCGGCGATAGCAACAAGAGCAGCAGTAGCAGCTCAGGGTCGTCGTCCGCCTCCAAGCTATCGGGGACGATCAAGCTCGACGGCTCGTCGACCGTGTTTCCATTCGCGCAAGCGGCCGCCGAGGACTTCCAGCGCGACAACCCGGATGTGAAGATCTCCGTCGGCGAGTCGGGCACGGGCGGCGGCTTTGAGAAGTTCTGTGCCGGCGAGACCGACATCTCCAACGCGTCGCGATCGATCGACACGGAGAAGGAGGTGCCCGCGTGCGAGAAGAAGGGCGTCAAGTACAGCGAGGGGCAGGTCGCCAACGACGGCATCGCGATCGTCACGAACAAGGACCTGAAGATCGACTGCATGACGACCAAGCAGCTCGAGGAGCTGTGGAACAGCAAGTCGAAGGTCGACGACTACAAGCAGCTCGATCCCGAGTTCCCAGACCAGAAGGTCGCGCTGTTCGGCGCCGGTACGGACTCGGGCACGTTTGACTTCTTCACCGAGGAGATCAACGGGACGAAGGGCGACACGCGCAAGGACTACTCGCCGACCGAGGACGACAACGTCACGGTGCAAGGCGTCTCGGGTGACAAGGGCGGCCTGGGCTACTTCGGCTTCTCCTACTACGAGGACAACGTCGACAAGCTCAATCTCGTGCAGGTCGACGGGGGAAGCGGCTGCGTGGCCCCAAGCAAGGAGACGATCCAGGACGGCTCCTACAAGCCGCTCTCGCGTCCGCTGTTCATGTACGTCAACACGAAGGCGATCGCCCGACCGGAGGTCAAGGCGTTCCTCGAATACGTGCTGACAAACGAGACGACGATCGCCGACGCCTCGAAGATCGTCCCGCTCACCGACGAGCAGCTCACGAAGGCCAAAAGCGCTCTGGCGACCGCCGAGAGCAAGTAAGTAGACCGGCATGGAAGCCGCCTCCGCACCTGCCTCGACCCTCGAGGCGCCCAGGACCTTGGTCCTGGGCGCCTCTCGGCGCCGTACGGGCGAGGCCCTGATCCGGGCGCTGCTGTTCTGCGCGGCGCTGCTGTCGGTCCTCACGACCCTCGGGATCGTCTTCTCGCTCTCGAAGGAGACGATCGCCTTCTTCGGCGACGTCGGGATCGGAAAGTTCCTGACCGGCACGGAATGGTCGCCGCTGTTCGCCGATCCGAAGTTCGGAGTCCTGCCGCTGGTCACCGGCACGCTGCTCCTGACCGCGATCGCGCTCGTCGTCGCGATACCGCTCGGGCTCGGCACCGCGATCTACCTCGCCGAGTACGCCAAGCCGCGCACCCGCAAGATCCTCAAGCCGATGATCGAGCTGCTGGCCGGGGTTCCGACGATCGTCTTCGGCTACTTCGCCCTGACGTACTTCACCCCCGAGGTCCTCAACGGGCTGCTGGGGCTCGACGTACCCGTGTTCAACGCGCTCTCGGGCGGCATCGTGATGGGGTTCATGGTGCTTCCGACCGTCGCTTCGATCTCTGAGGATGCGATGTCGGCCGTGCCGGGCTCGCTTCGCGAGGGCGCGTTCGGGCTGGGAGCCAACAAGCTGCAGGTCTCGCTGCGGGTCGTCGTTCCGTCCGCGCTCTCGGGCATCGTCGCCGGGATTGTGCTCGGCGTCTCACGAGCGATCGGCGAGACGATGATCGTGCTCATCGCCGCGGGTCAGCAGCCCAACCTCACGTTTGATCCGCGCGAGTCCGTCGAAACGATCACGACGTTCATCGCTGCGACCGCGAAGGGCGACATCGCCAGCGGCTCCACGGCCTACAAGACGATCTTCGCCGTCGGGATGACCTTGTTCGTCATGACGCTGGCGATGAACGCGATCGCGATCCGCTTCGTGCGCCGCTACCGCCAGGTCTACGAATGAGCACGCAGCCCCAGTCCTCCCTGCGGTCGGTGTCGGGCGCGGCGCGCACGAAGGCCATCGCGTTTCGCATCGCGATGCTGCTGTGCCTGATGGCGAGCGCGCTGGTGCTCGGCCTGCTGATCTTCGACGTCCTGGGCGACGGGCTTCCCAAGCTCAACAGCGCGCTCGTCTCGAACTTCCCCTCGTCCCAGTCGGCGCGGGCGGGCCTTCAGCCGGCGCTGTTCGGCACGATCTGGATCATCGGGGTGTGCCTGGTGTTCATCGTGCCGGTGGGAGTCGCGACGGCGGTGTACCTGGAGGAGTACGCGGACTCCTCGAAATGGTGGAACCGGCTGATCGAGGTCAACATCCAGAACCTCGCGGCGATTCCGTCGATCGTCTACGGCATCCTTGGCCTGGCGTTCCTCGTCCGCGGCCCAGTCAGCCTGGGCCGCGTGGTGCTTGCCGGGGGATTGACGCTGGGGCTGCTCGTGCTGCCGGTCGTCATCATCTCCGGCCGCGAGGCGATCCGAGCCGTGCCGCCCTCGATTCGCGAGGGATCGATGGCGCTCGGCGCGACGCAGTGGCAGACGATCTGGAAGCAGGTTCTGCCTGCGTCGATCCCTGGGGTCGCCACCGGCGTGATCCTCGCGCTGTCGCGCGCGATCGGCGAAACGGCACCGCTGATCGTCGTCGGCGCCGCCACGTTCATCACCTTCAACCCGGGCGGGCTCGTCGGCGACAGCGCCGGCTTCAGCGCGCTGCCGATCCAGATCTACAGCTGGATCTCCCAACCCCAGGATGAGTTCAAGCAGCTCGCGGCCGCCGGCATCGTGCTGCTGCTCGGCGTGCTCGTGATCATGAACGGGGCGGCGATCTACCTGCGCAACCGATACGAGAACAAATGGTGACCTTCGACGACGACATGGAGCCGGACCCCGTGAGCGACCAGACCAACGTCCATTCGATCGATCCCGAGACCCCCGCGCCGCCGCGGCGTCCTGGGCGCGCTGCGGTCAGCGTCAGCGCGGGTCTCTCCGGCACGGCCAATCCCCTGTCGACCAAGCCCGTCTTCTCGATCGAGGAGCTCGGCGTGCGCTACGGCGGGAAGCCGGCCGTCCAGGACGTCAGCTTCGATCTTCACGAGCACGAGATCACGGCCTTCATCGGACCGTCGGGCTGTGGCAAGTCGACGATTCTGCGCTGCCTGAACCGGATGAACGATCTGGTGTCCGGGGCGCAGGTCGAGGGCACGATCCGCTACCACGGCCAGGATCTCTACGCCCCGAAGGTCGACGCCGTCGAGGTGCGCAAGCGCATCGGGATGGTCTTCCAGAAGCCCAACCCGTTCCCGAAATCGATCTACGACAACATCGCGTTCGGACCGAAGGTCCTCGGCATGAAGGGCGACATGGACGAGATCGTCGAGGATGCCCTGCGGCGCGCCGTCTTGTGGGACGAGGTCAAGGACCGCCTGAAGTCAAACGCGTTCGGTATGTCCGGCGGCCAGCAGCAGCGCTTGTGCATCGCCCGCTGCCTCGCGGTCAACCCCGACGTCATCCTCATGGATGAGCCCTGCTCGGCGCTGGACCCGATCTCCACCGGCAAGATCGAAGACCTCATGACCGAGCTGAAGAGCCAGTACTCGATCGTGATCGTCACGCACAACATGCAGCAGGCGGCGCGCATCTCGGACCGCACCGCGTTCTTCATCGTCGACCTCATGGCCGGCGAGAACTCCCGCATCGGGCGGCTCGTCGAATACGACGCGACCGACAAGATCTTCACCGTCCCATCCGACCAGCGCACCGAGGACTACGTCACCGGCAAGGTCGGCTGAATCTGCCGGCCGGCCGGCCCCGCCGCGCAGCAGCTCGGCTTTGACGAGGAGGATCTTCGCAACGCTCTGGGTGCCCTCGCCTCCGGTAGGGTGGACCGGCTTCCGGAGTAAAGAGGAGATGGTGACATGTCTGATTGCTTGGGTTGCGGGCGTCGCTGGGCGACCGCGATGTCGATCGTGGCGCCTGTGGCACTCGCGATCGCAACGAACGCGACCGCTGCCGTACCAAAGGCAGGTCCTGTTGTGAGCCACAGCGCGGGGATGGTGCTCGCGGTCGACCCGCGCACTGACCAGCTGGTCAGCGCTGCGCTGCCCGGCCACACGGTCGTGCACGAGCGCAACGGGTCGATGCTGTTCCGGGCCGCCACCGGTCCGACGAACGTCAGCCCCGCCGCCGCGCAGTTCAACAGCGAGGACCCCGTGTGGCAGGCCGACCCGGGGCCGGTGTCGGCCTCTCCAGGATCCGACACGGCGACTGTGCGAGCTACCAGACCCGGCGGAGGCTATGCCTGCGTCAGCAACCGGCCAGAAGATCCCCTGTTTCGCATCTACCGGCCGAAGTACGTGTCATATCTGAACCGGGCCGAGTACGTGCAGTTCACCTACCACTTGTACAAGCGCAGCCATGCCCGCAGGCTTGGCGGCGTCGAGCAGAAGCAGCTTGAGATGTGCACCGTCGGGGGGGCTCATTCGCGTGGCGGCTGGCGGCTGACACGTGTCGTCAGCTCGTTCGCCGCTGCGACCCCGGGCAGGACGATCATCGGTTCCCGCGGCGGTAACCACGTCGATGAGAACGGCGTCGTACAGTCCTCGCTGAACTTCGCGGTCGCGGGCGGTCCGATCACGGTCAGCGCAGCCCTCACGCCCCATCGCCAGAACACGTTCTCGTGGAGCCAGGGACCCGACAAGGACATCGATCTTGGTCGGCGCAACCGCTACGCCTCCAACCAGGTCAACACGTACTGGGAGAGCCCGGACACGTTCATCTTCGACGGATCGACGCAGTTTCAGGGCAACGTCGCCCAAGGGCTGTACGAGCTTCCGCAGACCACGCGCGACCCGATCTTCGTCACCAACGCGAACAACAGCCTGATCTGCGGCAAGGCGGGCAGCAAGTTCGGGCTGACGAAGTGCGCAAAACGCTGACGTCGCGCCGGGCGTGGGCGCTTGCCACGCTCGGCGTGCTGTTGGCGCTCGGTGGCTACCTGCTGCTGAGCAATCCCAAGGACGACAACGGCGCGAGGCCCAGGACCGGTCTGACGATCAGCACCGGGCGCACCGACTCGTTTCGCACAGGCGCTGGGTTCAGCATCGACGAGGGTCCGGTCGCGGCCGCGGTGCATTGGCACGGAGGACCGATCGCCGGCGTCGTGTACTTCACCGCCGGTCCCGACCCGAAGTCGACTGACGTCTATCGCGTCCAGGGAACCCTGGCGAACGCCAAGCGCCTGACGCACAGCAGGGTCAACCTCGGGGTGTCGTGGATGACCGGTCGGCCGGGGCAGATCGTCATCGCCAGCGGCCGCGCGGGCGCCATCGACCACATCGAGTCACTCGAGCAGTTCCAGCGCGGCAGCCCGGATCCGGGCCTGCGCGGATCGTCGCCGGCGCTGGACAGCGACGGGACGCTGGCCTACGAGGTCAACAGCCGCACGCACGGACTGGACATCATCGTCAAGCCCCCTCGCGGCGCGGCGCGGCGGATCCCACACTCGCCCGGCGGCGTCGCGGTCTGGGGGCCAGGGCACCGCCTGTACATCGCAGGCAACAAGCGCGTGACAGCCAGCAAGCGCCGGCAGCCGTTCGTCGTCGCCGGGTTCGGCGGCCGCAACCCGCAGATCGTCTCTCTGCCCGGCCGCAGAGTTCAGCCGATCATCGCCGTCAGCAGGAGCGGCGACATCGCGTCAAGCGACGGCGACGGCCACCTGACGATCAGCCCGGCACACGGCGCGCCGCGGCGCCTCACGCTGCCATGGATCCCGATGCGCTGGTCACCGGACGATCGCCGGCTGCTGGTCCTGCGCGCCCACGACGCCTTCCACGGCGGTCGCCATGTGGGCCTGCTGAACCCCAAGACAGGCGCCATCCGTGAGATCGGATCGGTCACCGGCGGAACGGTCAACGTCGCGGTCTGGCTGCCATCCGACCGGCGCCGTGATCGTCCATAGATCAGCTCGCGGCTGACGGGACTCACCATAATTCCGGGTGATCGAGGGGCACCGCGCGGGCCTGGGGCCCGGTCACGACGCACCTCCTTTTGAGCGTTAGCGGCGGCGGTTGTGTGCGTATTCGCACACGGGGTTTCAGCTGAACCTCACCTGTTGTTCATGTTTGGGCACCACTCTGGAACTCCCCGTTTGGCCGATTGCTCCCGACAGATTGATCGCGATGTTCCCCCCAAGCCTCTCCGGACGCTCGGTCCAGTTCCCCGGGCTCCGGGTCAAGATCGCATGGACCTTCGCCGATAGCCGGGCCAATCGCCCTGCCTGGGCGCACATCCGTTAACCGAGGCGAGGACCCAGCCCACATGTCGCCATATGAGGACACGATGCGGCACACGAGTCGCGGTCGGATCGCGGCGGCGCTTTGCACCGCGGGCGTTGTAACCGTCGCGCTCGGTGGCAACGTGCTTGGCGCCGGTGCCGGCACCGTCTCTCCCGTCCCCGGCGAGGCCGTCGGATCAGCCCCGACTCAGCTCGGCCCAAGCCCCGCCGCCACCACCAACGCAAACGCCGGCGCGTTGAGCAGCAAAACCCCGGATCCGAGGCCAGGTAGGAGCGTGCCGGCCGCCCCGTCGAGCGACAGCTCAGACAAGGGCACGGCGACGACCGCGACGACTTCCGCGACGACGACGACAACGCCCACGACCACGATGCCGGCGCCCACCGAGACGGCTCCCGCCCCTCCGCCGACCGCGACGGCACCGACACCGGCACCCGATCCCGCCGCGCCGGCCATGCCCGATCCCGCCGCCCAGCCCGAAGCCCCGGCCGAGTCGCCCGCCCAGCCCGCGGCGCCTGCCCAGCCCACCTCACCGCCTCCGATCGGCGAGCTCGCGGGTCCGCCCGCGGACGCCACGACCGCCAAGTGCCCGACCGCCGCCACGAACGCGGACGCGAAGCCGGCCAAGGCCTCCGTCGCCAGGCTGAGCGCAGGCGCGGCCACGATCCTTCAAGCGCGCAAGCCGGCCTGCAAGACCGCTCCGCGCGCGTCGCGGAACACGATCTCCCCCGATCGCGGAACCGTGCCTGAGGACAAGCCCGCGCCGACCGTCCTACGCGACGACGCCGGCGTTCCGACGACGACAAACCCGACGACGTCGCTGGCGCTGCCGGGCGCGGTCCCCGTCGGCGTGCCGAACTTCTTCATCGACAAGTTCCGCATCCCGCCGTTCCTGCTGCCGATCTACCAGGCTGCCGGGATCCAGTACGGCATCCGCTGGGAGGTCCTGGCCGCGATCAACGAGATCGAGACCGACTACGGCCGCAACCTGAGCCTCTCCTCCGCCGGTGCCCTCGGCTGGATGCAGTTCATGCCGGATACCTGGAAGTCCTACGGCACCGACGCCAACCGCGACGGTCGCAAGGACCCCTTCAATCCGGTCGACGCGATCTTCGCCGCCGCGCGCTACCTGCGCGCAGCGGGCGCCGACCAAGACCTGCGCTCGGCGATCTACGCCTACAACCACGCCGACTGGTACGTCGACTCGGTCCTCATGCGTGCGCGGCTCATCGGCGGCCTGCCGGGCGACCTCGTCGGCTCGCTGAGCGGTCTCACCCAGGGCCACTTCCCGGTCTTCGCGAAGGCCCGCTACGCCGACGACCTCGCCGAGCGCGCCGCGAACCGCCGCCTCGTCAGGGGCGCGAACGCCGCGATGCCGGTCGAGTCCAAGTCCAACCGCCGCAGCATCGACGTCTTCGCCAAGGCCGGCTCGCCCGTGATCGCCGTCCAGGACGGCCGGATCGTGGCGATCGGCAACTCCAAGCGCCTGGGCAAGTACGTCCGCCTGCAGGACGCCTACGGCAACGCTTACACCTACGGACATCTGAAGAAGCTCGCGAAGTTCGTCCCGGTACCGCTGCGCAAGACGCAGAGCAAGGCATCGATCGCCAAGGAGCTCGCGCTGCCCGGACGCGACCCCAAGCCAAAGCGCCCGGCATCGGCCGGCAAGCAGACCTCCGATTCGGCTGCTCCGGCGCGGGCCGTCGCCGCGACCCACGATCTGCTGGCCGAGGACCTGAGGTCCGGCGTGACGAAGGAGCGGCTGTTCGCGCACCCCGGGCGACCGAATGTGCTGGGCAACGGCGGCTCAACTCAGATCCTCGAGTCCGAGTCCTCGCTCTCTGCCGGTCAGACCCTGAAGTCCTACTTCACGAGCCTCTACGGCCTGGACCCCAGGGACGTCGTGCTCAAGCACCTCGTTGCGGGGCGGCGCGTCATAGCGGGCACGATCCTGGGCCGCGTCGGCCAGACGTCCAAGACGCTCGCGCCGCATGTGCAGTTCGAGATCCGCCCCGCCGGCCGCGGCGCGCCGCGGATCGATCCGAAGCCGATCCTCGACGGCTGGAAGCTGCTGGAGTCCACGGAGATCTATCGCGCCCAGGGCAAGAACGCGCTGCTCGGCGGCAACGCCTCGATCGGCCAGATCATGCTCATGAGCAAGGAGACGCTGGCGCAGCGGGTCCTCGCCAACCCGCGCATCGAGATCTACTCGTGCGGGCGCCGCGACATCGAAGCCGGAATCATCGACCGTCGCGTCCTGGCGACGCTCGAGTTCCTCGCCGGCAGCGGGCTCAAGCCGACGGTCAGCTCGCTGCACTGCGGCCATGGCTATCTCACGGCAAGCGGCAACGTCTCCGAGCATTCCTCCGGGAGCGCGATGGACATCGCCAAGATCAACGGGATCCCGATCCTCGGCCACCAGGGCGAGGGGTCGATCGCGGACATCACGATTCGCCGGCTGCTGACGCTCCAGGGCACGGCCAAGCCGCACCAGATCATCAGCCTGATGACCTACGCGGGCGCCGACAACACGCTGGCCCTGGGCGACCATGCCGACCACATCCACGTCGGCTTCCGGCCGGGCTTGCAGGCCAGGACCCCCGGTGTCAAGCAGCTCGAGACCGTCCTGAAGCCGTCGCAATGGATCAAGCTCATCGACCGCCTCGGCCGGATCGACAACCCGACCGTCAGCGTCAGGCCGTCGAAGTACGCGATTCGCGTACCGGTGCCACGGGCGTCGGCGCAGCATCGCGGCGAGTAGGGCAGACGCTCTCGCGCAGGCCCTGGGTCGACGCGAGGCGTCCGAGCTTGTCCAGCGACGCGCTCTCGATCTGGCAGATGCGCTGGCGTGACACGCCGAGCAGGCGCCCGACTTCGGTCGCCGTGCACGGCGCTGTGCCCGCCAGCCCGTAGCGCAACACCAGGACGCGCCGCTCGCGCTCGTTGAGCGCGCCCATGGCGCTCCGCAGCGTCTGGCGGGTCATCCGCTCCTCGGCGCATGCGTGCGGAGACGGCGAGCGGTCGTCGGCGATCAGCTCGCCGAGCTCTGCCGTGTCCTCGTCGTCGCCGACCGGCTGCTGCAGCGAGACCGGCGGCTGCTTGGCACGCCAGATCGCCTCAACCTGAGAGACGCTGATCCCGGTGGCCGCGGCCAGCTCATCGGCGCGAGGATCGCGCCCAAGCGTGTGCTGCAACAGGCGCTCCGCGCGCGCGATCGAGTTGAGCTTCCCGACGACATTGGCGGGGATGCGGACCGCGCGGCCCTTGTCGGCCAGCGCGCGAGTGATCGCCTGGCGGATCCATGGCGTCGCGTACGTGGAGAACCTGAAGCCCAGGCGGTGGTCGAACTTCTCCACCGCCCGCACGACGCCCAGTGTCCCCTCCTGGATCAAGTCGAGGAACGGCAAACCCAGGCCGCGGTAGCGTTTGGCAATCGAGACGACGAGGCGCAGGTTGGCCTCGATCAGCCGGTGCTTGGCCTCGAGGTCGCCCTTTTGGACGCGCTTGGCGAGCATGATCTCCTCGGCCGCGGACAGCAGCGGGATGCGGCGCATGTCCTTGAGGAACAGGTCAAGCGCGTCTGCATCACCGGCTTCGAGGTCTCTGCGCTCGCGGGTGAACATCGAGGCAATCCACGCTAGCACCACCGAACGTGCTACTGAGGCCCGACTGAGCGACTCAGCCGCGGGGACCGCACGCGCGATCGCGCGCCTGCGCCGCCGCGCTGGCCAGCTGGAGCGCAAGCTCACGCCGCTGGTCGTCCGCCGGCAGGACGCGGTTGACGTCCACGAGGCGCGCCGCGCCGTTCGCGGCGGCCTCGGCGAGGGCAACCGCCGTGAGCGCATCGGGCTTGAGCGTCGGAGGACAATTGCGTGCGACCTCGGCGGCCAGATCGACGATCTCGCTCGCCGCGTCGGCGATCGCGAGCGCGAGATCGGCGGCATGGGTAAGGGCGTCGTCGACGAGCCGCTCGCGCTCCTGCGGCGAGATCGCGGTCCCGGCCGGGGAGACCACGCCGCGGCGCGCCGAGCGCTCCCCGTCGGCCATGACCGCGGATGCCTGGCGGTAGGCCAGGGCGTCGCGTTCGATGAGCGACTGGCTCTGGATCCGCAGCGCCTCGGCGTGGGCGATCGCGCCGCCCGCCTCGATCCACGAGGTGCGCGACGCGCGCGCGACCTTCGCGGTCAGCGCGGCGGCAGCGGCCGCGGCAAGCGCCGCCGCGGGCCCGCCTCCCCCCACGAGCTCGTGCTGGGACGCGAGTGCGCCGAGCACGTCACCGAGCGGGCGAGTCAGAAGCGTTGATTCGGGCGGAAGCGCCAAGGGCCGATGATCGTACCCGCGCCGCGAGCTACAGCCGCTCGCGCAGCTGCGCCCACAGCTCCCGGTAAGCGCGAGCGGCACGGCCGTACGGAGCGAACTCGGCGACCGCGCGGCGCTCGACGGCCATCCGCTCGACATCGCTCGCAGCCGGGATCGGAGCTGTGAGCACGGCGCCGTCGTGCGCGCGCAACAGATCGGCCATCACCTCCTGGTGTAGCCGCTTGCGCGCGTCGGCCATCGAGAAGAAGGCGAGGATCCGCGGCGGCCTGGGCACCTCGTCGTCGACGAAGCGCCGCAGCTGGTCCAGCGTGCGCAGCGACAGCGGCGTCGGGATGAGCGGCACGAGCAGCACGTCGGCGGCGGCGAAGACGCTCTCGGAGGCGAGCGAGATCGCGGGCGGGCAATCGAGGAAGACGTAGTCATAGTCGCTCGACAGCGGGGCGAGCACCCGCTTGAGCCCCCGTGCGGGCCGCTTGGTCTCGTCGAGCGCGAGATCCATGTTGCGGTAGGAGAAGTCGGCGGGCAGCAGGTCCAGGCGCTCGTGGTCGGTCCCCTTCAGCAGCGCCGCCGGGTCACTGCGTCCTTGCACGAGCTTGCGGACGCCACCTTTGACCTTCGGCTGGATGCGCAGCAGGAACGTGGTAGCGCCCTGCGGATCGAGGTCCCATAACAGCACGCGCGCGCCACCCTCGGCGGCGAGCCAGGCGAGGTTCACCGCTGCCGATGTCTTGCCGACGCCGCCCTTGATGTTGTAGCTGGCGATGACGCAGGTCATGGCGCGAAGGTCTGTGCCACCACCTTGCGCTGATCCTTGGCGGAGAACTCTGCGAAGCTCGCGGCGAACTCGGCGCGCGCCTGCGCCTGCTCGCGGCCGAGGCGCTGGACCAGCACGCCCATCGCCATGAGCGCGGCGGCGCCGCCCTCCTGAACCGCGACTTCGTCGCCCAGTGCGCGCAGCAGGTCGGCCTGTACCTCTCGGTCCTGGAAGCGGCCGAGCACGTCCTGCAGCCCCTTCAGCGTCGCGACCATCGGCTTGACGACGGCCGCGGGATACAACGACGCGAAGAACTCGAGCAGGTAGCGCAGCTCCTTGCCCTTCTTGCGCAGCTCGTGCAGATCCTCCGCCGGGCTGTCGTCGTCGATCGCGCGGCCCATCTTCACCATGCGCCGGTAGACGCGGTCGATCCGCTCTGCGGCCAGCTCCTGCACCGGGCGAGCGGCGTCGGGGCGATCGGCCTCGTCGGCGGAGACGAGCTCCCCGAGGAACGCGCGCCAGTTGTCGAGCAGCCCGCGGGTGCGCGCCGACCGCAGCGCGCGCACCATCGTCTTGCGCTCGGTCTGCAGGTGCGCTTGAAGCAGCCGGCGCAGCGGTGCGACGTCCTCCCCGGCCGGCAGGTCAGCGGCGAGGGCGTCGAAGTCGAGCAGCTGGACGTCGAGGTCGCGCACCGGCCCGGTGATGGCCTGCAGCTCCTTGAAGCCGTCGCGGAAGACTCGCAGCGGCTCGGGTGGGAAGACCTTCGCGAGCTCGCGCTGCATCGCTCGCGAGCGGCGCACCGCGACGCGCAGATCGTGCAGGAACTCGCTGTCGACGTCGGAGAGCGTGCCCGGCAGGTTGATCTCGATGACCTCGTGCAGCCGGCTCAGGACCGCGACCGCGGCGGCGTCCGCTCGCATGCCGGGGCGAAGCTCCACGCGCGCCTTCGACGAGGCGCCCCCCACACTGCCTCCGGCGGCCTCGACCGCGTCGTCATGCACCGGTCGGGGCGCCTTCACAAGCCCCAGCTGCCCGGTGAGCAGTGCCAGCACGCGGTCGTAGTCGGCGTCGTAGCCGAGCACGCCGATGACGTGCAGGCGCGGGCGCAGGGCGAGCTTGCCGGCTGTACCCCCGACGGTCAGCGGCTCCTCCACGCGCAGCCGCACGACGATCTTGCCGACCTCGTCGAGCACGTTCAAGGGAAGCATCCGGCTGCGCACGCGCGCGACCGGCGTGAGCGCGCGCATCTCGATGAGCGGAGCCAGCCGGTCGCGCAGCGCTCCGGCGGGCAGATCGCCGGCGAGCAGCCGCTGCCTGGCTTCGCCATGGTCCGCACCGGCCTCTTCGGCGTACGTTGCCGGATCGATCAACGCCAAGCGCCGCCCGCCGTCCACGAGCGCCAGCCCCTCCTGGTGGATGCGACCGTCGAACGTGTCCCAGAACGTCCGCTCGAGCGTGTGCGCGCGCTGCGTGACGATCGCCAGCTCGCCGGCCAGCGCGTCCGCCGCCGCAGCGGCCGCCAGCCCGTCGGGGAGCAGCAGCTGGATCGCACGCACGTTCATAACGGACAGTTTCTCAGCGCGGCGCTGTGGGCACGTATTCGTGTTCGACGGCCGCTTGGCATGGGTAAGCCGAGCCGCGTGATTGAACCAGGCGCGCGCCGCCGGAGCCACCGCAAGCGGCAGCCACAGGCCAGCGACGCCTGATGCGCGTCGCGGTCATCGGCGCCACCGGCAACGTCGGCACGAGCCTGCTACACGTGCTCTCGCAGGATCCGGCCGTCGACGAGATCGTCGGGATCTCCAGGCGGCTGCCGGAGCTGGAGCTGCCGCGGACCCGCTTCGTCGCCGCAGACGTCACCCGCGACGACCTCGTCGAGCACGTTCGCGGCGCCGACGCGGTCGTCCATCTCGCCTGGCTCATCCAGCCGTCACGCGATCGAGCCACGACGCACAGCGTCAACGTCGACGGCAGCCGGCGCGTCTTCGAAGCAGCGGCAGCCGCCGGCGTCCCAGCGCTTGTCTACGCATCGTCGGTCGGCGCCTACTCCCCGGGCCCGAAGGACCGCCGCGTGGACGAGAGCTGGCCGACGGACGGCATCCCGACCTCGTTCTACTCGCGCGACAAGGCCGCGGTCGAGCGGATCCTCGACGCCTTCGAGATCGAGCATCCGCAGTTGCGCGTCGTGCGCCTGCGCCCCGGCCTGATCTTCAAGGCGGAGGCCGCGTCGGGCATCCGCAGGCTGTTCGCCGGACCGCTGCTGCCGACGTCGCTGCTGCGGCGCGGCCTGATTCCCATCGTGCCGGCGCTCGATCGCCTGCGCTTTCAGGCCGTGCACTCGATGGACGTCGCCGAGGCCTACCACTTGGCCGTCACCCGCGACGTTCGCGGGCCCTTCAACGTCGCGGCCGAGCCGATCCTCGATCCGCCCGAGCTGGCGCGCCTGCTCGATGCCCGGCCCGTGCCGGTGCCCAAGCGAGCGCTTCGGACGGCGGTCGACATCAGCTGGAAGCTACGCCTGCAGCCAACGCCGCCGGGATGGCTGGACATGGCGCTCGGCGTTCCGCTCATGGACATCTCGCGTGCGCGCGACGAGCTGAGCTGGAGCCCGACGCGCCGCGCCGGCGACGCGCTGCTGGAACTGCTCGACGGGATGCGGCGCGGCGACGGCCTCGGCACCGCGCCGCTGGCGCCGGGCGGCGCCGGCCCGTTGCGCATCCGTGAGCTGCTGACCGGCATCGGCGCGCGCTCGCGCGGGTAACTTGCGCGCTCAGCGGGCGGGCGGTTGCTGCGCGAGGGCGACGGCGGTCGCGGGCGCGGCCGGCTGCTGCGCCGTCGCCTCCGCCCCCGGAGCCTTCGCGATCATGTCCTGCGCGAACCGCTCGCTGAAGCCCGCGAGGAAGGCGATGCCGACGTAGTAGTACTCGCTGGGGTGCTGCGGCGGGGAGATCCCGAGCATCTGGCTCTCGAGCAGCACGAAGACCGCGGCACCGAACAGCGCTCCGAGCAGCGGCCGGATCGCGCCGAGCAGGCGCATCATCGTCTTGCCCGACTCGTAGCTCAGGACGAGCTGGCCGCGCGTCATGCGCGACAGGACGCTCACGAAGGCACCGAGTGCCGCCGCGATCGGGGTGTAGAGCAGCGGATCGGTATCCAGCTTTGCGTTCCACATCAGGGCGATGGACGCGAAGAACGCGCCCAGCAGGACGATCCCCAGCCCCATCCCGAGGAAGTACTCGATCTGCGCTTGACGGTGCGCCGATCGCTCGTAGTAATTGCACGCCTGGCTGAGCAAGCCGTTCAGGCCCGCGATCTCCTCGGGATCGGAACCGATCGATTGCCCGCCGTTGGCCTCGCGCTCGTCGAGGGTGCCGAGGAGCGACGTGATGACGGCCATCAGCATCCGCATGCAAACCTTGCGCGGCTTGGGCTGCAGGAACTCGATCGCCCGGTAATGGACGTCCAGGCAGCGAAAGAGGATCTCGCGCGCGACAGGGTCGGCGGGATCGCCCATCGCGCACTCCACATGGATCGCCGAGGACGACGCCGAGATGCGATTGCGATGCGCGGTGCGCCAGCGATCCAGCACCCGGCTTGTGCCCGCGGGGGCTGACTCGGTCTGCCCGGCGGCCGGCGGCGACTCGCCCATCTCCGCCGCCGTATGAATGTCGGTCAGCACCGCAGCGATCTGGAGGTGCTTGCAGAAGTAGCCCGTGATGATCCCGCCGCGCGGCTCGCTGAAGGCGCTCAGCAAGGCCGGAAAGAGCGACTCGCAGCGCTCGCGATGCGCATCAGAGAGGCTGTCGTCGCACAGGTGAAACCAGGCCCGGGCGACGGCGTTGAACGTGACGTGGCCGTCCTTGAGCACCTGCTCGAGGGCGGAGATGTCGCCGGCGATCCCAGCGCGCGATCGCGGCGGCACGCTGTCCGTGCGGCGGCAGTCCAGTGCAGTCACGACGGGTGGAGTCTGTTGCGTGGTTGCCATTTCCTGAACCTCGCGCAGACCGTACTTGCACTTCGAAGGCTGCGGTGTGGCATCTGGCACAGAAGTCGCGCCGCGGTCCGCTACCGTCGAGCGATGCGTAGCGGGTTCGTCGCCGTGATCACCGCAGCGATGCTCGCCTGTGCGTGCGCGCAGAGCACCGCTGTCTCGCGTTCGTCACAGCTCTTCGTCTCGCCGAAGGGGAACGACGCCTGGGCGGGATCGTTGAAGCGACCGCTGAGGACACTGCAGCGCGCGGTCGACCGCGCTCGCCCGGGGACGACGGTGTACGTGCGTGGCGGCCGCTACGCGGGGTTCCTGATGGCTAGCAGCGGGCGGCCCGGCGCGCCGATCACGATCAAGGCCTACTCGCCGCGCAGCAGGCCCGTTCTGCGCCCCGCCGGGGCGAGCACCGAGGTGGTCGAGCTTCGGCGCGTCCACGACGTGGTCCTCCAAGGGATGACCGTGACCGAAGCGCCGAAGCAGTGGGGCGCGGGGGTGCGGATAAACGACAGCTCGGCGATCCGCATCGCCCGCATGACGCTCCTTCGCAACCACAGCTACGGCATCAAGGTCAAGGGCTCCAGCGACGTGCTCGTGACTCAGAACCGGATGACGCGCAACGAGACCGGCATCGAGATCTCCGGCGGCGGCGAGGGCGTGGTCATCTCAGACAACGACATCTACCGCAACGATCACTTGATCGTCAACGACGCCACGCCCGGGAACGATCGCGGGGCCAACGGGACGGTCTTCCACAAGACGACTGGCCATATCCGCGTGACGGGCAACCGGATCTGGGGCAACCGCGGTCCCTCGCACGACTGGGTCAACGACGGCGGCGCGTTTGAGGTCTACGCCGCGAGCAACCTGGAGATCAGCGAGAACGTCGTGTGGGACAACGAGAACGTCATGGAGACGGGGACCGACGGCTCGGCCCCCTGCGCGCACAACCGCTTCTACCGCAACGTCGCGTATGCCGGAGGTCAGCTTCCCTCCGGCGGCATGATCCTGCGCTGCGCGTCCGACATGCTCGTGGCTAACAACACGCTGGCGGGGATCGACCGGTTCGCGTTCGACGTCAAGGCGAACGACGCTCGCTACGGCGGCTCGGTCGAGGGCCTGAGGATCGTCAACAACGTGGCCAGCTCACCCGACCGCGTCTACAGCATCGACTCGGCTCTGCCGGCGACGGTGCAGATCGATCGCAACCTCGCGTTCAACCCGACGGGCAGCTGGCTCGCCTACGTGTCCGGTCACGGCAACACCCGCGATCTCGCCGTCTTCTCGACGTGGAGCGGGTACGAGCGCAGCGGCGTGACAGGGGACCCGCTGTTCGTGGACCCCGCGGGCCGTGACTATAGGCTGTCGCCTGGCTCTCCGGCCGCCGACCGCGGTATGTCCGTTCCCGGCGTCACCGATGGCTCACGCGGGCCTGCGCCAGACCTCGGCCGCTGGGAGATGGGCTAGCCTGAGTCGGCGCGGATCACGCAGCATCCCGGACTGCCTGTGCTTCATCGCCTTCAACTACGCGGTCGCCGGTCGGGCATGTCCTCGGCATCGGCGCTTGCGGCGACCATCTCGCAGGTCGCGGCACCGCCGCTGGCGACGGCCGCCGTCGCCCCGCGGCTGCGCGCGCTGAGCGGCGCGCGTGCGCGCCGATGACCGGACTGCTCGGGCAGGGGGCTCCGGCCGCACCGCCCGCGCTTTCCGACGGCGCGGATGTGGACTCGGGGATGGCCCCCGGTCTGGTTGGCGACATCGTGCTGGTGGCGCTCGCGCCGATCGCCCTGGCGATGTGGTTCGTCGCCCTCAGCGGGGTGCATATCGGCGACATCGGCGATCACGGGCTCGTCGACGCGCTGCCGGCCGGCGCGATCGCCGCGCTCGTCCTGCTCGCGGCTGGCTTCGCCGCGGCGCTGGCACGCAACAGCCTGCAGATCGCCGTGCTCTACGTCGTCGTGCTCACCTTCGCGCTCTACGGCGCGCTCGTCCCGATCGAGCAGGTGGCGAGCTTCAACGTCTCCTGGCGCCACGCCGGGATCGCAGATCACCTGGCGCGCGCGGGCGGCGTGGACCCCGGCATCGACGCGTACTTCAACTGGCCCGGGTTCTTCGCCGTCCTGGCACTGGCTTCGGACGCCGCCGGGGTCAGCGATCCACTCGTGTTCGCGCACTGGGCCGCGGTCGCGGCGAACCTGCTGTACCTGCCGCCGCTGGCGATGATCGCGCGCAGCGCAGGCGGCGACGCGCGGCTCGTCCCGCTCACGCTGTGGGTCTTCGTGCTGTCCAACTGGGTCGGGCAGGACTATCTCTCGCCGCAGGCGCTGTCGTTTGGCCTCTACCTCGTGGTGCTGGCCGTCGTGCTCACCTGGTTTGGCGGCGCGGGGAGCGGGCCGGCGACGCGGCCGCGATTTGCTCGGCGCCTGCGCTTGGCGATCGCCGCTGAGCCGGGCGCGCCGTCGACCGTGCCGCGAGCCGGGCGCGACGCCGTGCTGCTCGTCGCGCTCGCCGCGGCTGCGACGACGGTGCCCAGCCACCAGCTCACCCCGTTCGCGCTCGTGCTCGTGCTGGCCGCGCTGGTGGTCTTCGGCCGTACGTGGCTGCGCGGCCTGCCGCTGCTGTTGACGATGGCGATCGGCGCGTGGCTCGTGTTCATGACGATCAGCTACCTCTCGGGCAACATCGAGGCGCTGAAGGCGCAGCTGGGAGCGCTCACGAAGACGCTCTCCAGCAGCGTCGGCGCGCGAATCGGCGGGAGCGAAGGCCACACGCAGGTCGTGAACGCCCGCCTTGTCTTCACCGGCGTGTTGTGGCTCGGGGCACTAGCTGGTGCCGGGCTGCGCCTGCGCGGCGGGCTGCGAGCGTGGAGCCTGTTGATCCTCTTCCTGGCCCCGTTCGGGTTGCCGATCCTGCAGCCCTATGGCGGTGAGATCGTCCTGCGCGTCTACCTGTTCGCGCTGCCGGGCATGGCCGTCCTGGTCGCCTCGCTCCTGCTCGTCTTCGCCGGCAGCCACCACCGGCAAGCGGCAGCCGTGATCTTCGTCGTCACGCTTGGCTTCATGGCAGCGTTCCTGATCACGCGCCACGGCAACGATCGCGTCTGGCTCTTCACGCGTCAGGAGGCGTCGATCGTCGACCGCGTCTATGACATCGCCGCGCCGGGGTCGGTTCTCGCCGCCCCCTCGACGACGCTTCCGTGGCAGCACCGGCGCTATGCGGAGCTCGAGCACGTGAGCCTGGAGCGACTCAAGGGCCCGTTCGCCCCCGGCAACGGGGGCCGCGCGCTTGCGAATGCCGTCTTCGCGCTGATCAAGCGCCAAGGCGACGCATACGGCTACGTCATCGTCACGCGCAGCCTGCGCGCCTACGACAAGCTCCTGGGCTCGGCCAGCTGGGGCAGCGTTCCCCAGCTCGAGCAGGCGCTCGACGGGTCCCCGCACTTTCGCCGCCTCATCAGCGGACATGACGCGCGCGTCTGGGTGACCGTGCCGGAGCAGCGCCGATGAGGCTTGTCAGCGGTCTGCCCGCGTCCGCCCTGCTCGGCTGGGCGCTCGTCGTGGACGCGCTCGTGTTGTTCGCCGGACCCTCCTCTGCGCGCACGCTGTTCGTCGCCGTCTTTCTGCTCCTCGGACCAGGGCTGGGGATCGTGGGCCTGTTCGGGATCGAGGATCCATGGGAGCTGCTGACGCTGGCATTCGGGCTGAGCGTCGCACTGGACACCACGGTGGCGCTCATGCTCGTCTACGTCGTCGGCTGGTATCCCGGCGCCGGCCTCGGCGTCCTGCTCGCCATCAGCATTGCGGGCGCGCTCGCGCAGCTCTGGGTCAGCGTCGCCTGGGAGGTCGAATGATCGCGCTGGTCGCGCTGCCCGATCCAGGGGACTACATCGTCTGCTTTGCGCTGCTGGTCCTGCTCGCGCAGCGCGAGCTCGAGCGCGCTCGCCTCGGGCCGGACAAGATCCCGCCGTGGACCGGCCTGGATCGGGCGATCCCGCTGCTGTGCGTGGCTTTTGCGGTGATCGTGGGCCTCCGCATCGCCTCGCTGCTGTAGGACTCACGCGCGCGCGCCGAGCCCCCGGAGGGGCTCGGCGCGCCCGTCGGGCCGGGCTGGTGTGTCCGGTCGTGGGGTGGTGGTGGGTGGTTAGGAGGTGAGGTCGGCGAAGGCGAAGAAGTCGCGGATCGTGACGATCGGGTCGCCGTTTGCGAGTTTGACGCCTTTGGAGGGGTCCCAGCCGTCGTTGACGTTGAG
>DASVPU010000354.1:0-21906 GCA_036389475.1 Solirubrobacteraceae bacterium | reverse complement strand
ACTCCGACCAACCGTAAGACCTCCGAGTAGTCCTTGAACGGATAATCAGCGCCTTCGATCACCCATGGCAAGATTGTGGTGCACGTGAAAATAAACAGCCCGATGACAAGCACCGTGAGCAGCCTCACGCCGCCGAGAACGCGCGCGAACAGGCTGGTCAGCAGAAGGGTGAGACAAAGCGCGACACCAAGGCTCCCAACGAATAGATACACGCTCTGGATCAAGGGCCGCGCCCAGGCATATGCGCCACTCAACACGACCGCAGTCACGAGAAAGAAACCAATCAGCTCCGCTGGTTCAAGATCGTCCATCCAGCTCTTCTTGCGGCGACTCTCACCCGGGCTAGGGACTCCGCCGATTTGATGTAGCGTGACCTTGACTTCCGCTCTGCTTTCGGCTCTGCTTGACGCGGACGCTTGTGAGGGATACGGGCTGCGGTTGACGTCTGCGACCTCCTCGTCTTGGATCGTGGCAGGAGGCGAGCCTCGCTTCTTCTGAAGGTGCTGCCACCAGATCATCGCCAGCAGCCCGAAGATCGCTCCAAGGAGCGCGCCCGGAATCAGCAGAAAGATGTCCCACTGTTTTCCGGCCAATTGGAAGGCGAGCACGAGAGATCCTGCTTGGCGTTGGTTCAGCGCGTGAGGCTTTGGGGCGGAGCGTGAAGGACACGTATTGTGTCCAGTGGACCGGACAGTTGGCTGCGCCACCCTGCGTGATCCCGCGCTGTGAGCTGTGTGCAGGAGCGCAAGGGCCGCATTGACTCCAGCTCCGCGCCACCGTGCTGAAATTGCGTCCCTACGTGTGCTGACCGAGCTGGCCGGAGCTCTGCCCGACGGCGGTGCGCCACGTCACGTCGGTGACGAAGTCCTGCTGCAGCTGGCCCTTGTGGGCGACGTAGGCCTGCGGGTCCACGTTCAGCGGCATGCCCTGGTTGACCTCCAGGCCGATCGCCGGGCCGTCGGACAGCAGCGCGACCGTCCCCTGCCCCTCGACCGTCGTCGTGAACAGGCCCTGGCCGCTGGTCGCGCCGCGCAGGCCGTTGAACTTCTGGTTGGTCTTGAGCTTGGCCTCGAGCGCGACCAGGTTGGACGCCTCGACCCAGATCCTCTCGTCGGCGAGCCCGACGAGGTTGATCTCCATCGCCATGTTCGCGATGTAGACGACGCCGGTGCCGGACACGTCCATGAGCGTCAGCGACTCACCGGTGAGCTTGCGCTTGAACGCGCCCTTCACGCCGCCTTGGCCGCCGATGCCCTGGCGCTTGAAGCTCACGTCGCCGTCGTAGGCGACATCGAGCCGTTGAGCGCCTTGAAGGTCTCACCCTCGATCCTGACCTTCAGCAGGCGTGATCCGTCGAGCTCGAACGTCGCCATCCGACGGCGAGTATGGCGCACGCGGCGGTTGCCGACCGCGACGCGCCTATCCTCAGGCGGATGCTCATCGCGATCGACGGCCCGGCGGGCGCGGGCAAGTCCACCGTCGCGAGCGCCGTCGCGGACGCTCTCGGCTTCACGTACCTCGACAGCGGCGCGATGTACCGCTGCGTGGCGCTGGCCGAGCTGCGGGGGATCGAGGATCCGCTCACGTGTTCGATCGAGCTTGGCGGTCAGGTGACGCTCGACGGCGAGGACGTCACCGACGCGATCCGCACGCCCGAGGTGACAGCGCGTGCCTCGGAGGTCGCTGCGCGGCCGGAGGTGCGCGGACAGCTCGTCGCGCTGCAGCGCAAGATGATCCGCACGGGCGACTACGTCGCCGAGGGACGCGACATCGGCACCGTCGTCGCGCCCGACGCGGAGCTGAAGGTCTACCTCACCGCATCGCCGCTGGAGCGTGCACGGCGCCGGGCGGAGCAGTTGGGGGTCGATCCCGACGAGGTGCTGCGCGAGCAAGAAGAGCGCGACACGCGCGACGCCACGCGCGCCCACTCGCCGCTTGCGCCGGCCGCCGACGCGCTGCGGGTGGATACGACCGGCCTGAGCATCGACGAGGTCACGCACACGATCGTCCGGCTGGCGCAGGCCGTCCGATGAAGGTTGCGGTCGTCGGCTATCCGAACGTCGGCAAGTCCTCGCTCGTCAACCGCCTGACGAACTCGCGCGAGGCGGTCGTCCATGAACGCGCCGGCATCACACGCGACCGCAAGGAGATCGCGACGGAGTGGAACGGGCGGCGCTTCACGCTCGTCGACACCGGCGGGATGGACCGCGAGGACCCCGACCCAATCTCCGGCTCGATTCGCGACCAAGCCCGCGCGGCGCTTGCCGACGCGCAGGTCGCGCTGCTCGTCTTCGACGCCAAGGCCGGGTTGCGTCCTGGCGACGAGGAGCTTGCGGACCTGCTGCGGCGCGCGAAGCTGCCGGTGGTCGTCGCGGCCAACAAGATCGACAGCGCGCGCGACATCCCGCTGGCCGTCGAAGCGCACCGGCTTGGCTTCGGCGAGCCGATGGCCGTCTCCGCCGCGCAGGGCCTGGGCACGGGCGATCTGCTCGACCGCCTCGTCGAGCTGCTGCCCGAGGACGACGAGGAGGTCGACGACGACGTCATCCGGTTGGCCGTGATCGGCCGCCCGAACGTCGGAAAGTCCTCGCTCGTCAACCGCTTCGCCGGATCGGACAGGGTGATCGTCTCCGAGGTGGCGGGCACGACGCGCGACGCGATCGACCTGCCGCTGGAGGTCGACGGGCGCAGGCTCGTCGTCGTCGACACGGCCGGGATGCGCCGCCAGTCCAAGGTCAGCGAGTCGGTCGAGTACTACACGACGCTGCGTTCCCAGCGCGCGGCCGAGCGCGCCGACGTGGCGCTCGTCGTCTGCGATGCGCGCGACGGCGTCACCGCGCAGGACATGCGCGTGGCCGAGCTGGCGATGAGCGCCGGCTGTGCGACCGCGATCGTGCTGAACAAGTGGGATGCCGCGGAGATGACCGAGGCAGACCTCGAGCACGAGCGCGCAAAGGTGACGCAGAAGCTGCGCCTGCGCCCGCGGGTGCTGACGGCGAGCGCGCTGACCGGCCGCAACGTGCAGCGGCTGCTCAAGGAGGTGCTGGCGCTGGGCGACCGGATGAAGGGCCGGATCCCGACGCCGGAGCTCAACCGCTTCATCGGCGAGGTGGTGCAGGCGCGCCAGCCGCCGGCGAAGCAGGGACACCGGCTGAAGCTGCTCTATGGCGCGCAGATCGGCGAGCGGCCGCCGCGCTTCGCGATCCAGGTCAACTCCCGCCAGCGCGTGACGCGCGACTACGCCTACTACATCGAAAACCGGTTGCGTGCACGGTTCGGGATGGACGGCGTCCCGCTCATCATCGACTTCGTCGAGCGCAAGTCTCGCCGGAGCGACGGCCGATAGCCTGTCCGCCATGACAACCTTCGCCGAGAACGAGTACCTCTTCACGTCCGAATCGGTGACCGAGGGTCACCCCGACAAGGTCGCAGACCAGATCTCCGACGGTGTGCTGGACGCTGTCATGCGCGACGATCCGCTGGGGCGCGTCGCGTGCGAGACGCTGGTGAACACCGGCCTCGTCGTCGTGTCCGGCGAGATCTCGACCGACATCTTTGTGGACATTCAGGAGGTCGCGCGCGAGACGATTCGCAAGATCGGCTACATCGACGCGGAGCTTGGCTTCTCGGCTGACTCCTGTGCGGTGCTCAACGCGATCGACAAGCAGTCGCCGGACATCGCACAGGGCGTCGATCATTCCTACGAGACGCAGATCGATCCCGACGACGACGACGAGCTCGACATCGCCGGCGCCGGCGACCAGGGGATGATGTTCGGCTACGCGACGAACGAGACGCCGGAGCTCATGCCGCTGCCGATCTCGCTCGCGCACCGCCTGGCCAAGCAGCTGGCCACGGTTCGCCACGACGGCACGCTGGCCTACCTGCGCCCGGACGGCAAGACGCAGGTCACGGTGCGCTACCGCGACGGCGCGCCGATCGGCGTCGAAAAGGTGCTGATCTCCACGCAACACGCCGAGAGCGCGACGCGCGAGCAGATCATCGACGATCTGTGGGAGCACGTCATCACGCCGATCCTGCCGGCCGAGCTCTACGACGCCAACGCGCTGCGCCGCGCCTTCCTGTGCAACCCGACCGGCCGCTTCGTCATCGGCGGGCCGGTCGGCGACTGCGGCCTGACCGGTCGAAAGATCATCGTCGACACGTACGGCGGCATGTCCCGCCACGGCGGCGGCGCGTTCTCCGGCAAGGATCCGTCGAAGGTCGACCGGTCGGCCGCCTACGCGGCGCGCTGGGTGGCGAAGAACCTCGTCGCCGCCGGCCTCGCTGACCGCATCGAAGTTCAGGTCGCCTACGCGATCGGCGTCTCGCACCCGGTGTCGGTCATGGTCGAGACCTTCGGTACCGAGAAGGTCAGTCGCACGACGATTGCCGCGCTCGTCGAGGAGCACTTCGACCTGCGCCCCGGCGCGTTTCGCGCGGAGCTGCAGCTGCACCGGCCGATCTACCAGAAGACCGCCGCGTACGGGCACTTCGGCCGCGATGACGCCGACTTCACCTGGGAGCAGACGGGGAAGGCCGATCTTCTGCGCGAGGCCGCTGGGCTCAGCGTTCAGCTGGCGTAGCGTGGGCTGATGTCCGGGTGGCCGCCTGCCGTGCGTTGAGCGGCATGCCGCCGGATTCGATGACGGCCCAGGGGAAGCCGCGAGCCGCGATAGCTGGCCGTGCAACACCGTGGTGGGCGGCCATCCATGGGAACTGCTTATCTCCCGAACCCGCTGCCTCGCTCGAGCACGGAGCCGATTTGCGGTTGCGCGACGTCGGTGAGCGAGCCGTCGGCAACGCCCATCACTTCTAATGAATATTTGCAACATCGAGGATCCCGAGGCTGACTGATCGCAGTGCACTTCCGCGAAAGGCCGATCTCTCGACTCGTGCGCTGCGCGACCATGTCGGCAAATGCCGGGGTAGGCTATCGCTGGCGTCGATCGCCTGGGGTGCTGTTCTCAGCCACGTTCGTCGCGTCACTACAAAAGGCGAAACGCCGAACCATGGGAGGAGACGTCCATGTCGGGTATTCCCCGCCAGGAGCTGCTGCGCTCTATGTATGAGGCGTTCAATGCGCGCGACGTTGACACCTGCCTGGCGGCGATGACGCCCGATGTCGACTGGGCCAACGGCTGGAAGGGCGGTCGCGTCGTCGGCCGCGACGCCGTCCGCGACTACTGGCAGCGCCAATGGGCTGAGATCGACTCGATCGCCGAGCCGACTGCTATCAGCGAGCGTCCCGACGGCACGATCGAGGTCGCGGTCCACCTCGTCGCCCGCGACAAAACCGGAAAGCTGCTCAGCGACGGGGAGAGCCTCCACGTCTACGAGTTCCGCGGGAATCTCGTGGAGCGCATGACCATCGACAACTGACGGCTTTTCCAAACATGCCGACGGTTGCCGTCGGCCGAAGACGTTGCATCGCGGATCCGTGGCCATCGCCGGTGACTCGACGCAGATGCTGTCGTCGGATCCGCGTGCACTGTCCCGTGAGGTCACGGCTCGGCGCAGGAACGCAGGCGGTCGGTGGTGAGCATGAGGCGCGCGAGCGCGACCCAGGCGCCGCCGTAGTACGACGGCTGGGCGCGTTGCAGTGCCTCGGCGCCGTTTAGCAGCCGGTCGGCCGCGGCGCGGTCTCCGGCCGCCGTGGCTGCCGCTGCGGCGGCCACGACGGTGATCGGGTGGTGGGATTCGCCTGCCGTCCGTCCGTCGAGGTCGTGCTCAACGACGATGTCCTGCGCAGCGCGTCCGCGGAACACGGGCCATGCTCGGGCGGCGAGCGCGCGCCCCGCGCGATCGGGGTCTGCCGCGAGGCGCACGAGCGTGCGCGGCGCGTCGTAGGTGAAGCGACCGGGGCCACCGCCGGCGCCCGCGCCGGAAACAGGGGTGACACGGCCCGAGCGGCGGTCGAGCGATGCCCAGTCGGGTGGCAGGGGACGCGCGAGGTCGGCCACGATCTGGCGTCCGGTTTGCGCGACGGCGGTGAAGCGCCGGTCGCCGGTTGCTTGGGCTAGCGCGGCGAGCGCCGCGGGATCGAGGTAGCTTGGGTTCACGGTGAGCGTTGGGCCCTGCGCCGCCCACGGTCCGGCCAGCAGCACAAGGCCCGTGCGCGCTGTGGCGGTCTCGCGATCCAGGAGGCTGCGCCCGACGCGCGCGGCCGTGCGGTGCAGGTCGGCGCGCTTGAAGCGGCAGCCGGCGAGCAGCAATGCGTGCGCGAGATCGAGGTCCGCGTCGGCGGCGGCCTGCGGGTCCTGGACGCGGCCATCCGCCCAGCGAAAGACGAGCAGGTCGTCGCGGCGTAGTGCGTGGGTCTGCGTCCATCGCCAGATGCGCTCAAAGCGCCCGGCGTCGCCAACCGCGGCCGCGGCCAGCAAGCCGTAGGCCTGCGCCTCGCCGACGGTGTCGCCGCCCTGGTCGGTGCGTTGCACGCGCCCGGTCGGCGTCGTGTACGCATCGAGGAATGCGTAGACGGCATCCGTAGCGGCCATGTCGGCAGTCCGCCCGGTCTCAGCCGAGGGTGTGGGGGCCGGGGCGGGGCGCTGCGGGCCCCCGCAACCACACAGCGTGCCAAGCAGCACCAGTAGCAGCACCCCTAGCCACCACGCAGCGGCCGCCATCACGCTGCGCCGGAGGCCATCCGGGTCGCGTCCCTGCCGATTGGCGCCGGACGATACGGGCGCAGGGCGGGCCAGACGCCGGTGAGCAGGACGCACACGTGCAGGAGGGCGAAGGCCGCGTTGTTGAATGTCGCCGCGTCGCGAGAGCGCACCAGCCCATAGACCGAGACACCGACGAGTACCGCGATCGCCGCCAGTGCCGGGGCAACGGCCTGCGGCTGGGGTCTGCCGGTGCCCTGCTTTGGCGTCACTTTGAACGAGCCGCGCCGCCGCGCGGCCGTGAGCAGCGACGCGACGATGAACAGCCAAAACGACGCTGCCGCTAGCGCCAGCGCTTGAAAGGTGTAGCTGCCGTTCGCAGCCAGCGCGGCCGTTATCAGGGTGACGATGAAGTACGGCGCGAAATGCAGGAGGAACTCTGGCGCGGTCAGGTGGTCCAGAGGCTGGATGCCGAAGAGCAGGCGCACGACCGGGAAGGCCATGTAGATCAGAACAGTCCATCCCGAGAGCCAGTAGACGCCCGACAGGAGGTACTGAGCGCGCAGCCGCCACGGCAGCCGGGCGCGCAGGATACGGGGGACGGCCGACAGGCAACCGCGTGCCCAACGCAGCTGCTGGGTCACGTAGGCGCCCATGTCCTCGGGGCCGAGCCCGTTGGCGAGCACCTTGGGAAGGTACGCCGAGTGCCAGCCGCGCTCGTGGAGGTCGATCGACAGCTCGAAGTCCTCGGTGATGGAGTGCGTCGGGAAGCCACCAGCCTCGTCGAGCGCCGCGCGGCGAAAGACGACGTTTGTGCCGCAGCAGAACGTTGCCCCGAGCCCATCCTTGCCGCGCGCTATCGCGCCGAAGAACAGGGTCTGCTGCGCCCACGCGGCCCCCGCAATGCCTGGCAGATCGCCGTTGGCGTAGTACTGCGGAGTTTGCACGAACGCAAGCCTGGCGTCGACATCGAAGTGCCCGAGCGTCGCCTCAAGGAAGTCTGGGTGCACGACGTGGTCGCAGTCGACGACTGCGACGAACGGCGCGTCGACGTACCCGAGCGCGTAGTTGACGTTTCCGGCCTTGGCGTGATCATGCACCGGTCGGCGTAGGTAGCCGACCGCGTGGCGGCGGGCGAGGTCGCGCATCTCGTCGCTGTCGCCGTCGTCAAGCAGCCACACGCGCACGTCGTCGCCGCGCAGGCCCGCAGTGGCAGCGAGCGTCAGCTCGACGATCTCGACCGGCTCGTCGTAGCGCGGGATGAGCACGTCCACGGCCGTGGGGTGGCGCGGCGCGCGCGGCTCACGGACCCGCTCGTTCGCGCACGTCCACCAGAACCCGAGCGCCTGCGTGACGTTGAGCGCCTCGGCGAGGACGAGCAGTACGTAGAGCGCGGGCTGACCGATGTGGCCGGGGTTCAGCAGCCACGCGAGGTACCAGGCCACGAGCGGAAGGCCCAGCGCGGAGAGCAGACGGACGCGTGTACGGACCGGCATGCCTCGGGGGAGCGGGTCCCATAGCGGGCGGCGCAGGCGGACGTCGACGGGATGCGCGCTCACCGGAAGGTCCAGAGCGTCACACCGGGAAATCGCTCTCGTCCTGCCGGGCGCCGGGCCGCGCGCAGGGCTCGGAGCTGGCGGTCGGCGACGCGCCCGTAGCGGGGCTGGTCTAAGAATGAGCCGATGACGAGGACGCCAGGCGCCTCTCGGCGCGTGGGAAGCCGGCCGTCCAACGGACGGGCCACGAGGTCCGGGGCGTAGTGGTTGAGGATGAAACGCAGCTCCGGCGGCTGGTAGAGCAGGACGTCACGCGGACCCATCCGCGCCTGTGCCGTGGCCAGCGCTTCGCGGAAGTCATAGCGCCGCGGGTTGTCCCGGTTGCGCTGCTGGTCGACGAGCGCGACGGCGAACAGGAGCGCCATGGCGCCCACGACCGCCGCTCGGCCGTGACGCGTGCGCGGCCAGGCTGTCCCCAGCCGCGCGAAGAGGACCAGAGCGCCGGGCACAGCGGCGACGAAGTAGCGCACGTCGAACGCGGGTGGCGAGACGAGTCCCAGCACAAGCACTCCTACGACGGGGCCGGCGGCGCACACAAGCAGCAGCGCGCCGCGCCGGCTCATGCCGCGACCCACGAGCACGAGAGCGGCCAGCATCAGCATCGGCCAGATAGCCGACAGAGCCTGCGTCACCGCATCCTCGTGAAAGCCCAGCAGCGCCCAGGACACGTTCGAAGCGATCGTGTAGAACGACAGCCCGTCACCCGTGCCCAGCGTGCCGGCGTACCCGCCGCCCGCGCCCGTGGCGCGCACCTGGGACGCGGCGAGCATGCCCAGGGCGGCGAGCTGGACGGTGAGCGCGACGCTGCTGGCGATCCAACCGGTGACCCAGGCGCGCAGCGGGATGCCCGCGCGCCGACGGCGCACGAGCTCGACGACCAACACGGCCTCCGTCGCGGCGACGACGAGGAGTGCGAACCAACTCGTCCACACCGCCAGCGTTGCGGCCGCGGCGTGCAGCGCCCAGTCGCGGTCGCGACCCCCACGCCGCACGATCCGTGCGCAGCCCAGCACCGCAGTCGTGCAGAACAGCGTCTCAAGCGCGTAGCCGCCGGCCTCCTGGCTATACCACACGAGAATCGGCGCAAACGTCGCGAGCGCTGCGGCGACGATTCCCGTCCGGCGGTCAAACAGCTCGGCAGCGAGCCAGTACGTGACGGGCACGAGCAGGATCCCCGCAGCGATCGAGGGCACCCGTACCGCCAGGTCGTCGTCGCCAGCCAGCCGCATGACAACCCACAAAACGACGTGATGCAGCGGCGGTTGATAATCGGTTCCAGCCAGGTTCTGGATAAGCGCCGGCAGCCCGAGGTGCGCCTGCTCCACGCTGATCGCCTCGTCGAGCCACAGGCCACGAGGAATGAAGGCCCGGATTCCCAGCGCGGTCAGCACAAGCAACCCGACGGCCGCGCCCGCCGTCCGCGCTGGGAGGTCTCGCCGGCCCGGCAACCCGGCCCGCCGGCCGACCGCGAACGGCTCCCCCTCGCGTGGCCGACGGCCACCAGCCCAGCGCACCCCGCGCCGCAGCGCAGCGCCCGAGCCGGATCGTGGTGCTGACGCGGTGCTCATGAAATCGGACGCGGTCGCGCGGCGGCCCCGCGAACCTCACGCAGCATCCTGTACCCGGCTGGAGTCGCGGGAACACGGCTTACAATGACGCCGCGCGGGGCACATGGGACGCGGTGCTTGCCGTCGGTGACACCCTGGCTGGCTACAAGCTGGAGGAACTCGTGGGCAGCGGCGCGACGGGCGTCATGTTTCGCGCCCGCGACCGCCGCCTAGGCCGGGACGTGGCGCTGCGCGTCGTCGCGCCCGACCTAGCGTCAGATCCGCTCGTGCGCGCCCGAGTCAATCGCGAGTCCACAGTGCTGGCGCACCTGGACCACCCGAACGTCGTGCCGCTCTACGCTGCAGAAGAGGCCGGCGGAACGATCTGCCTGGTCAGCCGCTGGGTCGACGGCCGCAGCCTGCGGCGAATCGTCGATGAGGACGGGCCACTCGAACCGGGGCGCGCCGTCCGCCTCGTAGTGCAGGTCGCCGGGGCGCTGCAGACCGCACACGAGCTCGACATCATCCACCGCGACGTCAAGCCCTCCAACGTCCTGGTCACAAGCGCGGACCATGCCTACCTGACCGACTTTTGTCTCGCGCGCCGCTCGACCGATGTCACCGGACTCACAGCTCCAAACGAACTCGTCGCCGCGCTTGACTATGTCGCTCCCGAGCTCATCAGCGGCGAGGACGTTGATGCGCGCATCGACATCTACGGCCTGGGCCTGGTCCTGTTCGAGGCACTGACCGGCGAAGTCCCCTTCTCACGCACCGGCGATGCCGCCAAGCTCTACGCCCACCTCGTAGCCGAGCCGCCCTCCGTCCATCAACGCCGCCCCGAGGTCCCGCCTGAACTTGATCGCGTCATCGCGCGCGCACTGGCCAAGCGACCGCAGGAGCGTCAGCCTACGCCTACCGCGTTTGCCCGCGCCGTCGTCGATGCGGCCGGCGCGACACGGCCACCATGGACTCGCGACCGTGACGCGCCCGCGCCCGCGCCCGCGCCCGCGGCGGATGATGACGCCAATCCGCCGACGCTGAAGCGCAGCGAACCCTTTCGACCAGGCGCCGACCTGCAAGCCCTCCGCCAAGCGGCCCGCGCGCCGAGCGGTCCGTTCTCTGAGCGGCGCCGCCTTAGCGTCGACACCCCAGCGCGTGCCGGCGACGCCGGGCCCACCCCCGGCCGCGCACCGCGCCGCACGCGGCGCTTGGTCGGCGCTCTTGCGCTGCTCGGTCTCTTTCTCGCACCACCCGTCACGCTGCTGCTGATCCTGCGTGACCGCGAGGCCGGTCCCATCACTCGGACCGGCGCCGGGCCGGCGCGCGGCCTGGCCGTCGCCGGCGGCCATGTGTGGGTCGCCACCGCGGGCACGAACACGCTGGAGGCGTTCAGCACCGCGCGCGGCGGGCGCAGGCGCGCCGTAGCGCTGGGGGCGGGCGTGATCCGCGGCGTGGCCTCGCGCGGCGACCACCTCCTCGTCGCGACCGATCGCGCACTGGTCGACCTACCGCACGCCGATTCCGCGCGCGCGACCCGCGTGGCCGTCCGCGACCGCATCGGCCCGCTTGCCGTTGGCGGTGGATCCTCATGGGCTGGCGTGACCGGACGTGCCGTCCTGTTGCGTCTGGCGGCCGGCCGTATAACACGCATCCCGCTGCGCGCCCCCGCGAGCGCGCTGTCGGTCGCGGCCGGCACGCTCTGGGTCGCCCACGCGCGCGCCGGCACCGTCTTCGGCGTCGACACGACAACCCGAGTGGCCCGCACAGCGAAGATCCATGTCGGGCGCCGGCCCGTGGCGATCGCCGCCACGCGCCGCGCCGTCTGGGTCGTCTGCGCGGGCGACAGCACGATCGTGCGCTTAGATCCGCAGACCGGCCGTGTCACCGGCGCGCCGGTTCCCGTGCCCGATGGCCCAAACAGCGTCGCGGCCGACTCCCGCGAAGTCTGGGTAACCCGCCGACGCGCCGACGCCGTCACCCAGATCAACGCCCGGACCGGCCGCCCTCAGAAGGAGGTGAACACGGCCACGGCTCCGGTCCGCGTGGCGCTCACCGACCACGTCACCTGGGTCGTCGGTTCCGATGGGCAGGTAACGCGCATCCCGCGGTAACACCGCCGGCCTCCGCGGCTCCTGTCGGCTGGGGCGGCCCACCACAGCAGTAACTACGTCAGCGATTTAGGACTCCGATACCGGCGCCTAGCTGTTCTGCCCGAGGAGGTTGTGAACGCGGGTGAGGGGCGGCACGTTGGCGATCTCGCTGTGGCGTCTGCGCGTGTTGTAGTGCTCAAGCCAGTGTGGCAGGGCGCCCCGACGGTCGGCTGAGGTGTTGTAGGTCATGCCCTTCTCCCATTCGCGGCCGAGTGTCTGCTGGTAGCGCTCGACCTTGCCGTTGGTCTTGGGCGTGTAGAGCCTGGTGCGCTTGTGGACGATCGCGCGTGCGAGAAGGAGCTCGCGCAGCTCGCGGTTGTTGACGTAGCACCATGCGTTGTCGGTCATCAGGCGCTCAGCGACGATGCCGTGCTCGAGGAACCAGTCCAGGGCGCGCTGGGTAAACGCGGTAACGGTCGGCGCGCGCTCGTCGTCGAGGATCTCGCTGTAGGCCAAGCGCGAGTGGTCATCGACGATCGAGTGCGCGAACTCGTGGCCTGCGCCGTCGCTGTGCTGCGTGCGATCGCCGGTCATCGCGTGGCCGGCCACCAAGAAGCGCTGCAGGCGCTTGGTGTCCATGTGCAGCAGCTGTCCGGGCACGGCCATTCGTAGCGCACGACCGTCTCGCGTGGCGCCCGCGGGCGTCGCGAGCAGCCGCGACGCTGCAGTGTGCGGTGCACCGTGCAGTGCGGATGACCGACCTCGCCGGCGATCAGCCGGGGACCCCAGCCAGTCCGCTCGCGCACCGCGCAGATGCGGTCCTGCTCGGCGATGCTGAGCATCCTGGGGCTGCGTCGCGGCTGACTTGAGCGATCCTGCAGGCACTCAAGCGACGTGCGCTGCTGAGGATCGCCGTCGCGCCAGCGCACCCACCACCGGTGCGCGGTCGCCGGCGCGACGTTGCGGGCGGCCGCGGCCGCCCGCAACGTCGACCCCGCCTCGATCTCCAGCACCAGCTCGTGGCGCTGACGCAGCGTCAGCTTCGCGTTACCGTGATACGTCATCCGGGCCCTCCTGTCCGCCGTGGTCCTCGCAGACCCACAGCCTCAGGAGCGGCCCGGACAGCTCCTCAAGCGATCACAACATCCCTGGGCACGTCACCTAGCAGCGCGCCGGCCGCGATGTCTGAGGGAGGGTGCTCGCCGACGAGCAGCCGTGCTGCTGCGGTGGCGGCGGCGAGCGTCAACAGCGGCCTGCCGGCACGAGCGGCGGCAGCGCGACGGCGGCTGCGAACGATGTCGTGGCGTGGCTGCTGGGGAAGCTTTCGTTGTCGGACTTGTTTCGCGCGGGCGGGCAGTTGTTGAGGTTCGGGCGGGGCCGCTTGATGATATGCGGGCTGGCGAGCTTCGCTGCCCCCCATGCAACGGCCGTCGCTGCGCTCGCGTGAGCCCAGCCGACGCCGCCGTCCGCCGTCGGCGATGATCGCTGCGAGGCTGCGGTGCTCCACGCGTTTTCGACGACGACGAACGCGAGGAGCACACGCTCGATGCGCGGCCGATCGAGCAGCGGTGACGGCACGCCGGTAGAGGCGCTCATCTATGTGCGCCTGCGCAGGTCAGACAGGAAGCCATGGCTACCAGCGTCAGGCGCGTCGGCGCTGGGCGTTGAACTCGGCGCCAAGCAGGATCGCGAGGTTTGTTAGCCACAGCCAGACGAGGAACACGATGACGGCACCGACCGAGCCGTAGGTCTTGTTGTAGGAGGCGAAGTTCGCGACGTAGAACGCGAACGCCGCCGACGCGAGGATCCAGATCACAACGGCGAGGATGCCGCCGGGAAGGACCGACCCCAGCCCCGGCTGGCGGACGTTGGGCGCCGCGTAGTAGAGGATCGCGAACATCATCGCGACGATCAGCAGCAGCACCGGCCACTTGGCGATGTTCCACACCTGCACCGCACTGGAGCCGACGCCGAGCAGGTTGCCGGCCTGCTGGGCCAGCGGACCGGTCAGGACGATCGCGACCACGCTGACGGCTAGCAGGACGACCATCACGAGCGTGATCAGCAGACGCAGCGGTAGCTTCTTCCAGATCGGGCGCTGCTTGACCTCATAGATCGAGTTGGATGCGTCCATGAACGCTGCGACGTAGCCTGACGCCGACCACAGCGCGCCGAGCAGCCCCACGACGAACAGGATGCCCGCGCCCCCCCGGTCGCGTTGCAGACCCTCCAGCGCGCCGGTCAGGATGTCCTTGGCGGGCCCGGGCGCCACACCGGCGAGGTTGTCAAGCAGCGGCTGCGTCGCGGAGCTGCCGATCAGCCCGAGGATCGAGATGAGCGCCAGGATCGCCGGGAAGATCGACAGGATCCCGTAGTAGGTCAGCGCGGCGGCCCAGTGCGGCAGCTTGTCGCGCGAGTAGCCCTTGATCGTGCCTGTCAGCGCTGAGGCCATGATGTCGTGCTCATCGAACCGTGTCGATGAGCAGCTTTCCCTTCTGTTGTGTAAGCGTGATGTGACCCCTGAGCTTCTTGCCGCTCGCGCTCACCTGCGCGTCCGTCGGGCCCGCGACGCGGGGCTTGGGAATCGCGAACTGAAACGGGTACTCGCCCGTGCCCGCGGTGACGTGCTTCTCGCAGGTCTTCCTGGCCGCGGCACCGGACTTGTGCGTGACGGTCTGCAGGAGCGCGGGCGTCATGAGCTCGCAGTAGGTCTGCCCGTCCTTGCTGACGGCCGCTGCAATCCACTTGCGAGCGACCGCGTCGGCCTGCTCGGGCTTCTGCACCGGCTGCTCACAGGAGATCAGGCCGAGCGTCGCGATCGCGATCGTCGCGACGGCGATCCGCGGCCCCTGCGGCCGACGCCCGTGGAACCCGCAAGCACGTCGTCGAGCAACGATTTGCAAGGCCCGGTTTGTCCTGATCTGGGACATCCGGGACAGTACCTACCCACGGGGCTTCGAGCAATAAACCACGTCCTGCACACTGAGACAGATGGCGCATGTGATCGGGGCTTGCGCGCAGGGTATGCCGTGCGCTGAGCATGAGCGAATCCCCGCCCGCCCGCGACGAGCACGACGCGCCTCGGGAGGGCGCCACTGCGCTGCGAGCCGACGCACTCGCCAGCCGCGAGCGGATTCTTGCGGCGGCCGAGGCGCTGGCCGCCAACCGGAAGGTCAGCATGGTCGAGCTGGCCGCCGCCGCGGGCGTCGGGCGCTCGACGCTGTATCGGCACTTTGCCTCACGCCAAGCAATCCAACAGGCGTTGCAGGATCGTCTCGCTGCGCCTGCGCCCGGGCAGGTCGCGACGCTGCCATTCCGCTCTCCGGGCCAGCTTGGCCGCGACCGGCCGCTGGCGCTGGAGGTCACGCAGGTGCTCGACGAGGTGCCGCCGCATCTCGTGGCCGATCAGCTCGTCGCCGAGGCGCGCCGCGCTGGCGGCGTCGCGGTCGCGCTGTACGTCGTTGACATCGACGGCTCGCATCTGCTGCGCCTCGCCGGCTCGGAGGAATTTCCGGCCTCGATCGCCGGGCCGCCGGCGCTGGGGCCCGAGATCGTGCCCGAGGGGCTGCCGCGCCTGCAGGAGCAGCTGCGACAGCGCCTGCCCGGCTGTGTCTGCCAGCCGCTGTGGCTGCGTGGACGCGTCACCGGGCTACTGCTGTGCATGGGCACACCGCTGACGGCGCTGGAGGACATCGCCCGTCAGGGGGCCGCCGCGTTGGAGCTCGCCAACGACTACACCGACTTCATCGAGGCCGCGCGGCGCCGCAAGCCGACCACGCCGGCCGCCGAGATCCAGCAAAACCTCTTTCCGCCGCGGATTGTGCGCATCCAGGGCGCCCAGCTGGCCGGGGGGCTGCTGCCCACCTACGAAGTCGGCGGCGACTGGTTTGACTTCGTGGACAACCGCGATGGCGCGTGGCTGGCGATCGCCGACACCGCGGGCACCGGCCCGACAGCCGCCGGCCTCGGAGCCGCAGCGCTCGGGGGGCTGCGCGCGGCGCGACGCAGCGGCCACGACCTTCAGCAGGCGCTCGGTGTCATGCACGAGACGGTCCGACGTCTGGGCAACCCAGACTTCTACGTCACGGCGCTGATCGCGCGCTGGCGCGCGGCGACACGGACGCTGACGTGGGTCAATTGCAGTCATGTGCCCGCGCAGTTGGCCGATGGCGACGGCAACCTCGTCGAGCTCGAGAGCCCCGTTCACGAGGCACTGGGCATCGGTGAGAACGATCCCCAGTTCACGACCACGACGCGTCAGCTGCAGCCCGGTGAGCGCGTGATCCTCGTCACCGACGGGATCACCAGTCGGCGCATCGAGGGCGGAGGGCGCTTCGGGGTCGAAGGCATCAAACGCGCGCTCGGCGACGTCGCACAGCCGACCGCGGCAGGCACCGCTCAGGCGATCTTGCAGGCCGTCACCGACTGCTGGCGCGAGCCACTAGAGGACGACGGCACCGTCGCCGTCCTGGCAGTCGAGTGAACGCGCCGAGCGCAAACGCGAGAAGAGCCTCGCGGTGATCATGCGCGTTCCTCGCGTCGCGCCGGCGCGAGCCGACCGCGACTGGGATCTCCACCGGCGTGCCGGCGCGACGGTGCTCAGCGACCACCGCGCGGCCGTCCCCGCTGGGCGCTGTGCCGCGTGTCCCACTCAGTGGCGATCCGCGGCTGGTTCTCTCAGATTTCACGTTTCCGCGCTAGGGACAGGTGGTACACGGAACCGCAAGTTGTCCTGTTTTGACGTCAACAGGAGGGTTTGTGTCCCATGACGGAGCAACGCTTGAAGGTCGAGTCCGGGCCGCCGCAGCACATCATCGACGACGCCGGCGCAGCTGCTGCGGGTGAGACGTCGAGCGTCGAGCACGCCAAGCAAAGCGCCAAGGATGTTGCCGACAAGGCACAGCAGATGACCGGCCCGGTGAAGCAGAAAGCCGGCGAGGTCGCAGGTCAGGCCAAGCAGCACGCCCGAGCGGCAGCCGGGCAGGCCAAGACTCGTGTGGCCGCGCAGGTCGACGAGCGATCGACCCAGGTCGGCCGGCAGCTCGCCACGCACGCCGAAGCGATCGACGGCGTCGCCGAGGAGCTGCGCCGCCAAGGCCAGGAAGGGCCGGCCAAGCTCGCCGAGCAGGCCGGGGAGAAGGTCAAGAGTGTCGCGGGCTACCTGCAGGAAGCCGACGCCGACACGCTCGTTGGCGCGGCCAGCGACGCGGCCAAGCAAAACCCCGTAGCGGCAGCTGCCGCCGGCGCGGCAGCCGGCTTCGTCGCCGGGCGCGTCATCAAGGCCGCCACGGACGATGGCCCCGCCGACGAGCAGACCCCGGACACTCCAGCCGGCTCAGGCAGCTGATGACGTCACTTGGGCAAACGTCGTCGAAGGGAAGGTTGCCATGACACCTGCGCCCCACAGCGCACTGAACTGGGAGGGCCTGACGATGCTCGATCGCGCCGGCGAGAAGATCGGCACGATCGAGGAGATATATCTCGTCGAGGAGACCGGTCGCCCGGAGTGGGCGCTGGTCAAGATCGGGCGTCTGAGGGCCCACACGACACTCGTGCCGCTCAGCAGCGCGCAGGCCGTCGAGGATGGCGTCAAGGTCAGCTACAAGAAGGATGTCGTCAGCGATGCGCCGAGCATCGACGCCGGCGAGGAGCCCTCTGAGCAGCAGGCCAACGCGTTCTACCGCCATTACGGCATCGACTTCGCAGCTGAGCAGGCCGCGGCGCGCAATACCGACGGCGCCGGCGCCGCCTTGCAGTACGCCCCGCAGGTCAGCAACGGTTCGTCTAGCGGGCATGGCGACATGCGCGACGAGCCGGTCTCCGATCTGGTCAAGCAGGTCTCAGATGAGGCCAAGAAGCTCATCAGCCAGGAGATCAAGCTCGCCAAGGCCGAGATGACCGAAAAGGCCAAGGAGGTCGGTATCGGTGCCGGCATGTTCGGCGGCGCGGGCTACCTCGCCCACCTCGCCGCACTGGCACTGATGCTGTGTCTGATCTTCGCGCTGGCAACATTCATTTCCGCCTGGCTCGCCGCGCTGATCGTCACCTTCGTCTTCGCCGCCGGCGCCGGCACACTCGCGCTGATGGGCAAAAGGCGCATCAAAAAGGCGGGGCCGCCGGTCCCCGAAGAAACCGTCCAGTCCGTCAAGCAGACGATCGAGACCGTGAAGGAGGAGGCCAAATGGGGCCTGGGCCAGACGAGGTAGACGAGATTCGCCAGCAGATCGACCAGACACGTGAGAACCTCGGCGAGGCCGTCGGCGCGCTGGCCTACAAGGCCGATGTCAAGAACCGTGGCAAAGAGGCCCTCGAGGACAAAAAGGAGGCGGTCATGCAAAAAGTCGACGAGCTGAAGTCCAAGCTCTCCGGCGACACTGACGGCGAAGGCGGGATCGCCGAGACGATCAAGACCAAACTGCCCGAAGCCGGCGCGATCAAAGACAAACTCCCCTCGGGCGAGGGCGCCGGCGAGAAGATGGCAGCGCTGAAGGAGAAGATGCCCGACGGCGTCGGCGCCGCCGCGTCGAAGGTCGCCGACGCCACCCCCTCCACGCAGGATGTCAAGGACAAGGCGCAGGCCGCCGCCTCCATCGCGGGTGAGCACCCGATCGTGCTCGCCGCGGGTGCAGCTGCCGCCGGCTTGGCGGCCGGCCTTGCACTACCCGAGACGGAGCTCGAGCGCCAAAAGCTCGCACCGGCCGCCCAGGACGCAAAACAGCAAGCCCAAGCCAAGGCCCAGGAGGCCCAAGCCAAGGCCCAGCAAGCCATCCAGCAAGCCAAAAGCGCCGCTCAGGACGCGGCCAGCAGCACGATCGATGCCGCCCGCCAGCAGGGCCAGCAGCACGGCGGCAAGATCGGTCAGGTCGCTGCAAAGGCCGCCGACAAGGCGCAGGAGAAGATCGACGGCCAACAATAGGTGCGGTGAGCAACGTCCCCGCCGCAAGTCCGCTCGCGAAGCGCGCGCGGACTGCGGCGGCTCAAACGCACATGCGAATGGCTATGCCCTCGTCGCCGCTGCTCATCGTCGGGCGAACAGGGGGAGTTTCACTCATCGCCCACGGCTGAGCTGCCAGTGCGTGCGTGCGCCGCCGCCGCGGCCGAGCTGTTGTTACGGCTGTGCGCTTGGTCAGCGCACGCGATCATGACGCTGGCGGTGTGCCCGCCATGTTCAGCTGATGCGCAGCCGGGGGCACGGCTGGCGGAGGTTAATCCTTAGGGCATTAGGTTCGCCCGGTCGGGCTCCTTTGAACACGCCATACGGGTCGGCGCCTGAGCGGCGTCGGCCCGGCCCCGTTGACGTGTCTTTGCGCGGGTATGACGCATGGGTGGCGCCACTGCCCGCCGACAGGCAGCGCTCTGGCGCGAGCTCTCGGTTGGAGGGCTACTGCCCGCCGCTGGTGGGTTCGTCGAGCGCCTGTTGGTCGTTTGCCTCGCCCACCGCCTCGTCGTGGAGTTGCCCGGTGCCAGTAGCGCCACGCGCGCCAGCGCTGGCGGTCTCATCGAAGATGAACATCTCGACAACGACGTCTGGCTCGAACATGATCTGCGACTGATAACCGATGACCTTGCGCCCGGTGATGTCCTGGACCATGTCCGTCAGACGCTGGGTCATCTCGTTCTCAAACGTCTGGCGAAACTCGCGCACCTTGTCCGCCTGATCGAAGTCGAGCATCGTCTTCTCGGCTGTCGTCATGCCGCCACGCATAACGATCAACAACAGGTCATCCAGCATGTAGGACTTCGCCTTGGTGGGACCCTTGCCGAAGTAACGTTTTTGCGCCCGCACCATCTCATTGGACAGGCGGGCCAGCATTCCAGCGCCGTCTTCGACGTCCACGTCAGAGTCGTGCTCAGCCACAGCCCCGACCATAGCGCTCGCGCACAGGGCGATTCACCGTCTGCCGCTCGCCGCGCTGGGCATCCACCACGTTGGGCCGGGGTATGGCGACAAGGGCCCCGCCAGGCACCAGGGCTCGAGCAGGCGCAGGGACGTGGCGCCGACGTTGCGCGACGCTGCCATCGCGCACGGGTATCGTCAGTGTTTCGCTACGACGCGTCGCGTGTCGCTGGATCTTCACAGTGTTCGCTGCTCGCTCTGGGACAGCACCGCAGCACGCCACTTGGTGGACGTGGATGGTCCAGAATCCGATCTCTTTGAAGGAGGTCAGATCATCTTCGATGTCACCACTAGCCGGACGCGCGCACCGCGACGGGGCCGGACAACTTCAGGATACGCCGTGGACGAAGCAACCGATCAAGAGGGCTCGACGAACCCGAGCAGCAGCGGGCAATAGCCCTCCGACACGGAGCTCCCAACGAGCCTGGCGGGGCATAGTTTGCGTCTGACTCAACGCACGAAACGCCCGCGACGGCTTGGCAGGTGGAGCTGGCGGTAATCTCGTACGGGCTCGTTGTGGCGAACCGTAGGCCGGCCGTGGCCGTCGCCGTGCTCAGTGCTCATCGTTGCTTTCAGCTGGCCAGCACCTGGGGACTGGCTTCCTTGAGCTTTTGCACCGTCCACTTCATCGTTCTGATCGTGTCCGGGTGACACGCCGTGACGGTCTGGAGCAGCTCGGCGTCGCTGATGGCTTGCGCGCCTTGGCCAAGAACCGTCCACGCCAGCGAGGCGCGCGCGGCGGCGAGATGCAGGTCGCGCAGGTCGCGCAGCAGCAGCAGCCCTGGTTCGGGTCGCTGGCCTACGAGTTCTGAGCCCTTCTCGCGCACGCGGGCGAGCAGCCCCTGGTCATGTTGCTCGTCGACCGCGTCGGCGTCGAGATCGAGGTCATAGCGCGCGGCGTGCTCGGCGAGTCGGTGTACGTGGCGGTCTGACCAGGCGCTGAGCGTGCGGGTGAGGTGGTAGACGTCGTGGTCGGCTTTGTGGCGCTCACCGATCCGCAATAGCTGCGCCGCCAGATCGCTCTCCGCGTCGTGGGCCTCACGCAGCGCGACGCCGATCTTCATCGGCCGAGCTGCTCGGTGGTCTGGGCCGCTGCGCCACCGGTCGTCGCGGGCATCGCTGTCAGTGGGCTCGAGGCGGTCGTGGTCGGCGCGGGCGCGACCGTCCCGTTGGCGTCGGCGACCTTTTCGATGCGGCACGCGGCGGCCTTGTAGATCGGCTGCTTGGAGGCGGGGTCCCATTCGGTGATCGTCAGCTCGTTGGCTGCCCGATGATTGCCGTCGGCGTCGTCGGCGTCCCAATAGCCGTAGTGGAAGGGAACGAAGACGACGCCCGGCCGGATGTCGGTGATCCTCGCGGGAGCCCGCACACGCCCACGCGGCGTGATGACATCGATGACGTCGCCTTCGAGGACGCCGTGAGGCTCCGCGTCGGCTGTCGAGAGCTCGGCCCAGACGTCGGGTGCGGCGGCGGCCAGCTGCGGCGCACGGCCGGTCTTCGTCCTGGTGTGGAAGTGATAGACGGTGCGGCCGGTGTTCAGGCGCAGCGGGTACTCCTCACTGGGTGCTTCGGCGGGCGGCAGGTATGCGGCGGCCTTGATGATCGCTTTGCCCTGCGGGTTTAGCGCCCGGTATTCGTGGGGCTCCAGCGATGTCCCGGTGACGAGGTCGCGGCCGTAGGACTCGCAGTAGTCGGGGTCGGCGTAGAAGTCATGCTCGGTGTACAGCCGCTCGCGTCCGTCGGGATAGCGGTCGTTGCAGGGCCACTGTGTCTCTCCGCCGGCGCGCAGCTTGTCATAGGACAGTCCGGTGTAGTCGCAGGGGCGTCCAGCCGAGCACGCCTGCCACGCCTCAAACGCCGACTCGGGTGCGTCCCAGTTGATCAGCGGGCCGCCGTCCTTGTCGCGAAAGCCCATCCGGCGGGCGTAGTCAAGGAAGATGTCGAGGTCTGAGCGGGCCTCACCGGGCGGTTGGACGGCCTTGTCGCTGTGATGCACGGTGCGATCGGCGTTGGTGAAGGTGCCTTCCTTTTCACCCCATGTCGCCGCCGGCAGCACAACGTCGGCCAGCTGCGCCGTTTCGGTCATGAAGAGGTCCTGGACTACGACGAAAAGCCCCTCCTTCTTGAGGATCGAACGGATCCGGTGCAGCTCGGGCAGCGAGACCGCTGGATTGGTGGCGCTGATCCACAGAAACCTGATCGAGCCCT
>DASVPU010000353.1:0-9617 GCA_036389475.1 Solirubrobacteraceae bacterium | reverse complement strand
GTGAGGTCGGCGTCGTCGTCGTAGTACATGGCGGGGCATCCTAGTGGACCACTAGAGGGTCGATTGTGCGCTTCGCGCGGTCGCCCGAGCATTGACAGGTCGCACGCCGAACGGTTGCATCCGCTGCAGGCCATGGCACGGACGAGATGGACCAACCGCTTGCTCGACGCGATGCGCCAGGTCGGCGATCCCCCTGCCGACGCGGTCGTGCAGGAGCTCTTCGACGAGGACGAGATCGATGCGGTCAACCAGCTCATGCGGACGCTCGTGCGCAACGACGGCGTCCCCAAGGCGAAGCTGCCTCTGATCGTGCGCTCCTACCTGGAGTCGACGGACGACCTGCCCCGCTGGGCCGACCCGGAGCGGATCGCGATCGGCGAGAAGTTCTTCGGAGAGCATGGCCCGGCGATCGTGATGGCGTTCGCGTGCGCCTCGCTGCCCAAGTGCTATGCGTTCGCCAAGGGCGTGCAGGTGCTCCATCTCACGGCTCGGCTGCAGACCGATCCGGTCCGTCGGATCGGCGAGACCGCGCAGCTGATCCTCAACGTCATGGAGCCGGGCGGACTGGGGCCCGGCGGGCGCGGCATCCGCGACGCGCAAAAGGTGCGACTCATGCACGCCGCGGTGCGTCACCTCTGCTCGCGCAGCCGGCACTGGGACACCAGCTGGGACACGCCGCTCAACCAGGAGGACCTGGCCGGGACGCTGTGCACGTTCTCGATCGTCCCGCTCGAGGCGCTCGAGCAGCTCGGGGTGAACATCACCGACGACGAGGCAGACGCCTACCTGCACGTGTGGAACGTCGTCGGGCACGTCTTGGGGATCGACCGCCGGCTGCTCGCGCAGGATGTCGATCACGCGACGAGCCTCTGGGCCGCGATCACGCGCCGCCAGTGGGCGCGGTCCACGGAGGGCCGCGAGATGACGCGGGCGCTCGTCGAGGCGATGGAGCACCGGACGCCGGGGACGATCTTCGACGGCTTTCCGGCGCAGATGGTCCGCTTCCTCTGCGGCGACGAGCTCGCCGACATGCTCGGCGTCAACAGCCGCAGCTGGACATCGCTGCTCACCGGGCCGCTGCGGCTGTTCGCATCGCGCTCCGACGCCGTCGCCGACCACGTCCCGATCGCCGGGCGCATCTCCGCCCACTTCGCACAGCAGCTGCTGGAGGGCCTGAGCTGGGTCGCCCGCGGCGGCGAGCGGGCGCCGTTCCGGATCCCGCAGGAGCTCGCCGAGCGCTGGGACGTCCGCACGCCCGGGAGCGACATGGGCTGACGCGGCGACGTCGCCAAGACGGCTGCGTGCTGACCCATCCCGCGACGACAAGATCAGACATCTGGCCGATGGTCATCGAGAGCCGCCCGCCCGATGGTTGGGCTCGGGGCGAGGACTCTGCCCGGGAGTCCTCGTCCCCTTGCCTGGACCGCTGCGATCGGAACCCCGGTCGCAGTGTCCTGTAGTAGGTGGCTGCGGGCTATGCGCTCGCCGCGGCCACGTGCGTGCGCCCCGGCAGCGCGACGGTGCCATCGGCCTGCACGTACTGCTCCAGGCGCGCGTCGACCGCGTCGCGCAGGTCGTCGCGCTGCGCCGGCGTGAGCGCTCCGACCACGTCGACGAGGCTCGTGGAGATGTCAAGCTCGGTGTCCCACCAGGCGTCGAGGTCGTCGTAGCGCCAGACCACCGGGATCTGCTCGATCTCGATGTCGGTGAAGCCCGTCTCCTCGAGCAGGTTGCGGATCCTCTTGGGATCGCGGAAGGCGAACATGTTCGGCGCGTCGAGGTCCGGCGGATCGATGGCGCCCATGGCGACCAGCTGCGCGGTCTGCGTGTAGGCCCACGGATTGTCCTGCGGATCTGTCCAGGCCGCGAGCGCGACGCGGCCGCCGGGGCGCAGGACGCGCCGCGTCTCGCGCAGCGCCGCCTCCGGGTCGGCGAGCAGCATGTACACCCAGCGCCCGAGGACGCCGTCCAGCGAGGCCGTCGGCAGGTCGATCCATTCGGCGTCGATCGTGCGGAAGTCCGCGTTCACGATCCCCAGCTCGGCGGCGCGCAGGCGTGCTTGGTCGACCATCTCCTGCACTGCGTCGGAGCTGATGAGCTGTCCTCCGGGCTGGATGAGCTCGGCGGCGAGGAAGCCGGTGTCACCCGGGCCGGCCGCGAGCTCGAGCACGCGATGCCCGGGCTGCGGATCGATCGCGTCAACCAGCCAAGCCGACACCGGCTGTCCGGTCGACTGCACGATCGCGCGATGGGCTCCCCAGCCTTGGGCCGCGCGAGCCCAGCGTTCGCGGCTCGACTGGCGGTAGGCGACCGGGTCGTGGTCCATCACGGGTGTGTGCTCAGCGTTCGCTACTTGCCGGTCAGCCTGAACCTGATGACCTTGTTCTTCGGCGCGGAGTTCCCGAAGGCGCCAGCATTGTCGGTGCCGTAGGCGCTCACGCGATAGGTGCCGGCGCTCAACCCCTTCTTGATCTTCTTGAGCGGTTTGTAGGCCCAGGTCCCCCGGGTTACGTGGGGCCTGATGAGCACCGGCTTCGTGCAGGCGCGCTTGACGAGGCCCGCGCTGGGATCAAGCCACGTGCACTGCGCGTTGGTGCCCGTGCCGGCCCTTCCCAGCTTCTCGACCGTGATCACGACGTTCTTGACGCCTGACTTGTCGGTTGCGGTGCCGGCGATCGTGATCGGCGTCAGCGTCCTCCTCTTGACCTTCGTCTTCTTGGCGTTCTTCGTGATCGTCTTCGTCGTCGTCTTCGATCGCTTGGCCTTCTGGTTGTTCAAGGGAACGGTGATCGCGACCGCGGGCGGCGTGCCGTCGCCGAGCTGCAGCGGCGCGGACACCGGCTCGCTCGAGGCGCCCTGCCTGTCGACGACGCTGAGGGTGACGACGGCCGTTCCCTCACCGGCGTAGGTATGGCTCGTCTCCGCGGTGGTCGTCTCCGCCGTCTGGCCGTCGCCGAAGCTCCACCGGTACTTGACGATCTCGCCGCCGATGCCGGCCTCGCGGTCGGTCGAGCCGCTGGCGTCGAACAGCACGGGCGCCTGGCTGCGCGGCGCCGGCGTCTTGACCGCCAGGACCGCCTTCGGCGCGGTGTTGACGAACTCGTCGGCGCCCTGGTCGCTCGCTGCCCCGCTGGAGCGCGCCTGGCCGTCGATGTCCGTCGGCGAGTCGCCGGGGGTGGTCATCGCCTTGTCGATCGCGGACGCGTCGGCGCGCAGGTGGAAGTTGCGCTTCGCTGGATTGGCGAACAGCGTCTCGGCCGATGTCGCCTGGTCGGTGCGTGTGAACGCGAGCGTCGCCTTGTTGGGCGGGAGCAGGAGCAGGCCAGCGTAGTTCTTCGTCGTGCTCGCTCCGAGCACGATCGAGTCGCTGACGGTCGCGACGATGTTCCCAACCGCCGACACGCCGCTCGCCTTGCTGGAGTCGAGCACGATGCCGTTCGCCGACCCGGCGATCGTGATGTGTCGCGCGGTGATCGTCGCGTCGCCGGTGCCCGCGAGCAGGCCCCCACCCGCGCCCGTGTTGACCGTCAGGCCAGAGCCGGTGGGACCACCGCTGAGGATGGTCGAGTCCAGCGTCAGGCTCGTCGCCGCCGACCCGGGCTGAACGAGGATCGCGGCTCCGGCGCCCTCGCCCGAGACCACCGTGCTTCGCGTGAGCGAGTTGGCGCCGTTGGCGATCGTCACGCCGGTGGCGCCCGTGCTGACGAGCAGCGAGTCGCGGACCGCGACGCCGCCGGTCCCGGTGACGCCGACAGCCGGCGAAGCCGCCGTCGACGGCGCGACGACGACCTTCTCGAGCACGCTCGGGTCGGCGCCGTCGGCGCTGAACGTGATCGAGCCGGTAATCAGCACTCCGGTGCCGGCGGTGGAGCCCGTGATCGTCACCTTGGGGACCGCAAAGGTCGCCGACTCGGCATACGTCCCGGGCGATATGGCAACGGTGTCGCCGGCGGCGACCGCGCCGGCCGCCGCTGGCAGGGACTCGCAGGCGGTGTCGGTGCCGCCGCAGTTGCCGCCGCCGGCAGCGACGGTATAGGTCGCCGCCTGGGCGCCGGCTGGTGCTGCCAATGCCGCGATCGTCGCGGCGGCCGCGATGCTCAGCGATCTCACGTCGATCACCGTTACTTCTTCAGCGTGAATCGGATGATGGCCTCCTTCGCCGGCGCGGAGTTGCCCGCCGCACCGGTGGAATCGACCCCGCTGGCGATCACGCGGTAGGTCCCCGCGGAGGGCTGCTTGATCTTCGTCGAGACGTTGTACGTCCACGTCCCGTCCTTCGCGAGCCGTGCCAGGATGAAGAACGGCCTCGAGCAGCTGCGCACGATCAGGCCCCGCTTCGGATCCAGCCAGGTGCACTTCGCGGACTTCGCGGCCTGGCTGGCCTTCGCCTTGGCCGTGCTCTGGCCCTTGGACGCCGATGTCGCGGCGAGCTTCTCGATGAACAGCACGACGTTCGCAACGCCCGCGCTGTCCTTGGCGGTGCCCGCGAAGCCGAGCCGCAGCTTCTTCCTCGCGGTCGTGGTCGTCTTCTTGCCCTTGTTGTTCGTGACCGTCGACTTCGTGACCGTCACGAGCTTCAGCGTCTGGTTGGCCACCGGCTTCGTGATCCTCACCTCGGGCGGCGTGCCGTCGCTGATCGTTATCGGGACGCTCGCCACGGCGCTGGCGGCGCCGAAGTTATCGACCACGACGAGCTGGACGACCGTGCTTCCCTGCGAGGGATAGATGTGCTGCACAGCGGGCGTCGCCGTCTCCTGGGTCTGCCCGTCGCCGAAGTTCCACTGATACTTGACGATGCCTCCGCCGTAGCCGGACTCGCGGTCGCTGGACCCGCGGCCGTCGAAGATCACCGGCTTTCCGTTGCGCGGCGTTTGAGTGGCCACCTTGATGGCAGCGATCGGCGGAGCATTGACGAACTCGTCGGCGCCGAGGTCGGTCGTCGGACCGGGGCGCGGATCGCCGTCGATGTCGGTCGCGGACTCACCGGCCGTGAAGCCACCCTTGCCGATCGCCGGCGAGTTCGGTCGCAGGCGGTAGTTGCGGCTCGTCGGGTCCGCGAACAGCGTGCCCTCGTCAGCTGTCTGGAGGCTTCGCGTGTCGGCGCTGATCTTGGCCTCGTTCTCACCGCCGAGCACCGCGTAGCGCGTCGTCTTGTTGTTCAACGCGATCGAGTCGGTGAGCGAGGTCGTGATGTTGCCGGCGCCGGCGCTCAGCGCCCTGGCGGCATCGCTGGAGTCGAGCACGATGCCGTTCGTCGAGCCGGCTGCCGTGATGTGGCGCGCGATGACGTTCACGTCTCCGGCCGGCGGATCGAGGAGCGCCAGGCACTCCGTGCGGACGCCCAGACCGGCAGCACCGCCGGTGAGGATCGTCGACTCGAGCGTCAACCCCTTGTTGAGGTCGTTGTTCGGGTCGTCGCGTTTGGTCTCGATCCGCACCGCGCTGGCCGCGGCCCCGCCCGTGATGATCACCGAGCGCACGATCTTGTTCTTCGTCCCGGCCGTGATCAACACCCCGTGCCCGTCCTTGCTGAGGATGATCGAGTCGCTGAGCTCCAGGCTCGACGCACCATTGACGAGGATGCCGGGCGCGGCCGCGGTGCCCGCGCTGAGCGCGACCTTCGACAGCTTGTTCACAGCGCCGGTGGCGGCGGAGAACGTCATCGTGCCGTTGATTGCGACACCGGGCTCACCGTTGATCGTCAGACCGCTCTTCTTGAACTCGGCGCCCTCGTAGGTCGCCTTCGTGAGGTTGAACGTGTCGCCGTTGGCCGCCGCGCCGGCCGCCTCTACGAGGTTGCCACAGACGAGGTCGCTGGGGGCGCCGCAGGCGCCGCTGTTCGGCTTGACGGTGTAGGTCGCCGCCGCATGCGCCGCGGCGGGGACGACGAGCACCGCGGCTACCGCGGCAGCAGCCGAGGCAAAGAGACGTCGGCAGCCCATACGTGACAATTCAATCCTCCAGGTTTCGGCGCAGAAGCTTCCCGCTGGCCGTCCGCGGTAACTCTAATGAGAACCGCACGACCTTGGGCACCTTGTATCCCGCAAGGCGGACGCCACAATAACCCCGAAGTTCGTCGATAGTCGCGGTAGCCCCTGCTCGCAGGACGACGGTGGCGACGATACGTTCGCCCCAGGTCGGGTCTGGGACCCCGTGAACCCCCGCCTCCGCGACAGCCGGATGCGACGCGAGCACGGCTTCGACCTCGGCCGGCGCGACGTTCTCGCCGCCCGTCATGATCGTGTCGCCGGCGCGGCCGGTGACCGTGAGGTTGCCGTTGTCGTCCAGCGCGCCTTCGTCTCCGGTGTGCAGCCAGCCGTCTTCGCCCAGGGCGCGCGGCGAGACGGTTGGCCCCTGAACGAGGATCTCGCGCCCGGCACCGATCCTGACCTGGGTGCAGAACAGCGGCAGGCCGTTCGTGGTGACCTGCGAGCACGCCTCGGTGAGGCCGTAGGTCGTGACCGTCGGGATCCCCGCATCGGCCGCTCGTCGCAGGAGCGCGGGCGCGATCGGGGCGCCGCCGACGAGCGCGGCGCGCAATGCTCGTGGCTCGTGCAGCCCGGCATCGAGCAGCCGAGCAAGCGTGGTCGGGACGACCGAGACGAGCGTTGCGTCCGTCGCGATCTCGTCTGCCGCGCGTTGAGCATCGAAGCGCTCGTGCAGGATCACGGTCGTCGCGTAGATCGCGCTGCGAAGCAGGATCGAGAGGCCGCCGACGTGCGACAGCGGCAGCGTGCACAGCCAGCGCTCGTGCTGATCGAGGCCGAGCGCGGCGGCGGAGCCCAGGGCGCTCCACAGCCAGTTGCCGAAGGTCAGCTCGATCGGTCGCGGCCCGGCGCTCGTTCCCGACGTGTGGACGACGGTCGCGGTCGCGTCGAGGTCGTGCTCGTGGCGCAGCTGGGCCTTCGGGTCGTCCAAGCCGTCCAGCGGCGCGCTGACGACGGCGGCGCAACCCGCGCAGCGCGCGGCGCGTTCGGCCTGCGTGAGGCGCAGGTCGATGGGAACTGCGATCGCACCCAGGCGCAGGCACCCGTGCAGCGTCTCGACGAACGGCGCCCGCGCCGCCAGCGCGATGCCGACGCGGTCGCCGGCTCGTACGCCGAGCGCGCTCAGGCGACGGGCCGCGAGCGTCGCTGCGAGCTCGAGCTCGGCGTAGGTGAGGGTGCGGTCATCGGCGCGCAGCGCGATCGTTCCGGGACGCGTTCTCGCGGCGCGGGCGAGCCAGGGTTCGACGAACACGCCACGGAAAGTAGCCTGCACGCCCATGGCAATCGAGTGGATCCCGGGAGGCGGCGAGTACGCCGACATCCGCTACGAGCTCAGTGCGGACGGGATCGCGAAGATCACGATCGACCGGCCGGAGGTGCGCAACGCCTTCCGCCCGCAGACGATCGTCGAGATCTCCGATGCGCTCGAGCGCGCTCGCGAGGACACATCGGTGGGCGTGATCGTGCTCACCGGCGCGGGCGAGTTGGCGTTCTGCTCGGGCGGCGACCAGCGGGTGCGCGGCGACACCGGATATCTGTCGGAGCCCGACAAGCCCGGCGCCCTCGGACGCTTCCATGTCACCGACCTGCACGTCCAGATCCGCCGACTGCCCAAGCCCGTCGTCGCGATGATCGCCGGCTTCGCGATCGGCGGGGGCCACGTCCTGCACCTCGTCTGCGATCTGTCGATCGCGGCCGACAACGCACGCTTCGGGCAGGTCGGACCGCGGGTCGGCTCGTTCGACGGCGGCTTCGGAGCAGGGCTGCTGGCGAGCCTGGTGGGGCCGAAGAAGGCCAAGGAGATGTGGTTTCTGTGCCGGCAGTACGACGCGGACGAGGCGTTGTCGATGGGACTGGTGAACACCGTCGTCCCGTTGGCGCGCTTGGAGGAGGAGACGGTCGCGTGGTGTCGCGAGATGCTGGCGCTGTCGCCCTTCGCGCTGCGCTTGATGAAGGCGAGCTTCAACGCGGCGGAGGACGGGCTGAGCGGAATCCAGCAGCTGGCCCATGACGCCAACCTCTTGTTCTACGAGAACGCGGAGGCGCAGGAGGGGCGCGACGCGTACAGGGAGAAGCGGCGCCCGGACTTCGCGCGCTTCCCCAAGAGGCCGTAGCGGTTCGTTCGATGCTCACGAGACGAGCCAGTCGGTCATGAGCGCGGTCGCGAGCGCGGACGCCGCGCGCATCTGGTTCATGGCCGCCCGCGTGCGGACGCTGCCCGCGGCCGTCGCGCCGGTGCTGGTGGGGACATCGCTGGCGATCCAGCGCGGCGTGTTCCGGCCGGGCGCGTTCATCGCCGCGCTGCTGGGCTCGCTGTTGATCCAGATCGGGACGAACCTCGCCAACGACTACTCCGACGCCCGCCGCGGCGCGGACGCCGAGGATCGCGTCGGCCCGGTCCGCGTGACCGCCGGCGGGCTCGTCCCGCCGCGGCAGGTGCTTGTCGCGACGTATGTCACGTTCGGTCTCGCCGTCCTGTGCGGCGTGTACCTCGTCGCCGTGGCCGGGATCGAGCTGCTGTTCGTCGGCATCGCCTCGATCGCCGCGGGTGTGCTGTATACGGGCGGGCCCAAGCCGTATGGCTACGAGGGGCTCGGTGAGATCTTCGTCTTCTTGTTCTTCGGCGTCGCCGCCGTGACGGGCTCGGCCTTCGCGCAACTGCGGACGTGGCCGTGGGAGGCGTTCGTGCTCGCGGTGCCGGTCGGTCTGCTGGCGGCGGCGATCCTCGTCGTCAACAACGTGCGCGACATGGACTCCGACGCCCGCGCCGGCAAGCGCACCCTGGCGGTGCGGCTTGGCCGCGAGCGCGCGCGGACGGTCTACGGGGTGATGGTCTACGGCGCCTATCTCGTCGCGCCGCTGCCGTGGCTGCTGGGGTCGCTTTCGCCCTGGTTGTTCCTGCCGTGGCTGACGTTGGCGCTCGCCGTCCGGCTCGCGCGGACGGTCCGCGAGCACGCCGATGGCCCGACGCTGAACGAGGCGCTTGCGCAGACCGGGTTGCTGGCGCTGGCGTTCTGCCTGCTGCTGAGCGCTGGGGTGCTGGCGAGTTAGCGGTTCATCGTGTGCTCGCGGGGGTCGTTCGTGTGGGCGTCGGGCGGCGGGGCGGGCGGCCTTCCCCAACGACGATTTCATGTTGGATAAAGGACGTGTAGGCTATCCACTTCCGTTCACCTGGGCGCGTGGCTTGGAGCGATGGCATCGAGCACGCCGAGTCCGCAGGCGGGTCGACTACCCGCGAGCTTGGCACGAGCTGACGGCATGGTTTCCCGACGATGAAGCGTGCTTGGCGTACCTGGAGCGGCTGCGCTGGGGCGGCGGGTTTGGTGTGTCGCTTCTGCGGCAGCGTCGGCGGCGAGTGGTGGACGGTTCGCCGCGGGCTGCGTCGCTGCGCCGGGTGCCGGCATGAGACGTCGGCACGATCCTTCACGGCAGCCGGCTGCCGCTGACCAGCTGGTATGCCGCCGTCTGGTACGTCGTCAACCGCAAGCAGGGCGTGAGCGCGCTGGCCGGCAGAGCGTGCTCGGGTTCGGCAGCTATCAGACGGCGTGGGCGTGGCTGCACAAGCTGCGCCGCGCGATGGTGCTCCCCGGCCGCGAACTGCTCACCACGACGTTGAGGTCGACGAGAGCT
>DASVPU010000352.1:0-3857 GCA_036389475.1 Solirubrobacteraceae bacterium | reverse complement strand
TCCTGCTCGACTGGGTGCCGGCCAAGGTCATCCTGGACGGCACCGACCGCGACGCCCTACCGGGCGTAGTCACTGCATGGGTGCGCTGGGCCGGCGAGCGGACCGGCCTGGACCCGGCCGCCGTGGCCCAACTCGGCGACGTCGTCCGCGACTGCGGCAAGAACTTCCACGAGGCCTACGAGGAGGGCGCCGACGCCTCGCCGATCCGACAGTTCCTGCATGGCCTGGATACCAGCGGCGGCCTGGCCGATGCGCAAGACGCCCTGGATCGCCGCATGTTCGCCATGCCCTACTTCGGCACCCGCATCGGCGACGAGGACTACCCGCGACTGGATCCCGGTGACCCCGACGAGCGACGGCTGCTCATCGAGGGCGAGCATCCCGCCTATCATGGCGCGCTGACCGACCCGGCCTTCGACGGCGAGATCGACGGCGTCAACCCCCGGCTGCACATCGCCATCCACGAGGTCGTCGCCAACCAGCTGTGGGACAACGACCCACCCGAGGCGTGGCGCGCCGCCAAGCGGCTCCACGAGGCCGGCGTCGACCGCCACGACGTCCTCCACCAGCTTGGCAGCGTCATCACCACGCACCTGCACGGCGCGCTCGCCAACCGTCAAGCCGTCGACCTCGCCGCCTACCGGCAGGCCCTCGATGCGGTCCGACCACCGTCGACCCGGCGGCGCGCCAAGTCCGTCGTCGCACCCGTCCGAGGCGCGGTGTATCAGATCAAGGTCACCTTGCGCGGCGCCAAGCCGCTGATCTGGCGGCGGCTGCGTCTGCCCGCGGCAACCACCCTGGCGCAGCTGCACGAGGTCATCCAGGTGGCGTTCGGCTGGGAGGACGCCCACCTGCACGCGTTCGAGGTCGGCGGCCGCCGCTACTCCCGGCCCGATTTCGAGCTCTGGGATGAGGCCGCCGACGAGGGCAAGGCCCGGCTGCAGGGCCTGGCCACTCGTCCGGGCGCCCGGCTGCGCTACACCTACGACTTCGGCGACTCCTGGGAGCACGACCTCCTCGTCGAGGACATCCTCGCATCCGATGGCGTCGCCCATGCCGTCTGCCTCAACGGTCGGCGTGCCGGCCCGCCCGAGGACTGCGGCGGGGTGTGGGGCTACGCCGAGCTCTGCGACATCCTTGCGGACCCCAACCATCCCGACCGCGGCGAACGGCTGGAGTGGCTGGGCCATCCGCACGATCCAGACGCCTTCGACAAGGACGCCATCAATGCATCGCTGGCGCGGATCCGGCTCGGCTGACCGGTTCTCGCCTGTGGGATAATCGGCCCGCACCCCTGCGGGAGGCGCCCACCGGCAACCTCGACAGCTACTGTCGCCATGTGCTACAAGTAACACATGGCGACAGTAGGAGTGCGTGAACTCAGGCAGCGGGCGAGCGAGCTGCTGCGGCGTGTCGAGGCGGGGGAGACGATCGAGGTCACAGACCGGGGCCGCGCAGTCGCCGTGCTCGCCCCACTGCCGGACCGCAGCCCGTTGGAGCGCCTCAGCGCCTCCGGCGATCTGGTCCCCAGCCGGCACGACCTGGACGACCTGCCCGACCCGTTGCCCTTGGGACCAGGCCAGGAAGCGCCGTCGAGCATCCTGGCGCGCCTCCGACGCGATGAGCGCTAACAAGGCCACCTACCTCGACTCCTCCGCGCTCGTGAAGCTCGCGGTGCGCGAACCGGAGTCCGCGGTCCTGCGCCGCTACCTCCGTCGTCGGCGGCCGCTCATCGCCAGTGCCCTCGCCCGCACCGAGGTCGCGCGGGCCCTGTTGTCGCTTGGACCGGAAGCGGTCCGACGCGGCCATGACGTGCTCACCCGTGTCGACCTGGTCAGGATCAACGATCGCGTCCTGGACGCCGCCGGGGCGATACTGCCGGTCGAGCTCAGATCCCTCGACGCCATCCACCTCGCGACCACACAGCAACTCGGCGCTGACCTGGCCCGGATTGTCACCTACGACGACCGGATGGCCGCAGCAGCCGACCACCTCGGCTTGACGGTCGCGCGACCAACCTGACGGGAGTGGGTGCTGCCCCGTTGGTCGCAGCGTGGGTTCGCTGAGAGGCTCGATGCCGACCAAGGTGCGGAGCAAGGCTCGATCGAGAGCTGCCAGGAGAACGAGGAGGTATCCCGCTTGCCCTCGTCCCGCGTCGTCATAACCATGTATGCATGGGCGACGAGCGTTGCAGACACGGACTCATCCAGATGCAGTGCGGGGAGTGTCAATCCCTCCGCCGGGCGTGTTAAGGATGGTCTGGATCACCGAGGGGGCACCGCATTCCATCTCCGTCCTGACTGCGAAGCGCTGCTCGCCGGGCAAGACCGTGCCGAACGCCGCGGACAGCCCACCCATGAACCGGAGAACGTCGCCTATACGACCGCCCGAGCGGACGGACGCGGCGCCTGCCTGCACTGCTTCCCCGAGCTGATCCCAACTGACGCCAAACCATGCTGGGTCAGGGTCGATGATCGCTGGACGAGGGGATGGCTGCTTGAATGGTTCAAGCGTGATCAATCGCCGAGGCTCTGCAAAAGCCGACAGCACCAGCTGCAGAATCGCAGGAAGGCCAATTGGATCATGACACCGACGAAAGTGACATAGAAGTCAATACGGACAACTATGTCGCAACGGAGATCGACACCGCCGATGAGCATAGACCAGATGGGGGAGAGGCTGTTCTGCCAGCCGTTCCTGCGGCACTAAACTGCTCGTGACGCTTACATAGGCGCACGGACGCCTATGACGGTCTGGCTGCGCGCGACTGGCACGATGCGGCGCGATTCGCTGACACGAAGCCCCTGCGTCTGCGATGGCAGCAGGCTGCGCCTACGGGAAAGAGGCGAGCGAGGAACGGTCGACATAACGAATCCTATGGGCGATTGGCACCAGGGGTGTGCCTTGGCGATGCGCCCGTAGGGTGTGGTCGTTCCAGTGAACAGCCAGCAGGTTCCCAGCTCTGGGTGGGTCGGTCCGAGGATGGTGCGGTCAACCAGGCGTTCCAGCTCGGAACGGCGTCTTCCAGATCGTCCACGTGCTGGCGCTCGCAGGCGCTGGAGTTCGAGTGTGATATCGGTCGAATCGGTCATGTCGGCTCCCTCTATCGAGGCGTGCGAGGCGTGCTCGCTCCAAGAGGAACCTAGTGCCCGGGCGCGACAGTCTTGGGCCCTTTTCCACAAAGGGCCTACGCCGTCCCGGCGTAGGCCCGGTCGTAGACCTGGGCGCGGATGCTCGTCGCCCAGGTGTCCCAGGTGCTGGGCGGGCCGTTGGTCAGGTTGAACTGCATGGGCCCGGCGCAGCAGCCGGCGAGGTTGATGCCGCTGCGCACCCCGGGGCGGACAAGCGGCGGTGGTCGGACTCGACCTTGCCGATGGCCGCCAGCACCCTGCCAGGTCAGCGCCCGGCAGGCGCGGGCCTCGGTCAGCTGCCGACGTAGGCCGCGAGGTGCTCGCCGGTGAGGGTGGAGCGGGCGGCGACGAGGTCGGCGGGCGTGCCCTCGAAGATGATCCGGCCGCCGTCGTGGCCGGCGCCGGGACCGAGGTCGATGATCCAGTCGGCGTGCGCCATGACCGCCTGGTCGTGCTCGATGACGATGACCGACTTGCCGGAGTCGACGAGCCGGTCGAGCAGGCCGAGCAGCTGCTCGACGTCGGCGAGGTGGAGGCCGGTGGTCGGCTCGTCGAGGACGTAGACGCCGCCCTTCTCGGCCATGTGGGTGGCCAGCTTGAGCCGCTGCCGCTCGCCGCCGGACAGCGTGGTGAGCGGCTGGCCGAGGCTGAGGTAGCCGAGCCCGACGTCGGCGAGCCGGTCGAGGATGGCGCGCGCGGCCGGCGTGCGCGCCTCGCCGGCGCCGA
>DASVPU010000351.1:0-2669 GCA_036389475.1 Solirubrobacteraceae bacterium | reverse complement strand
TTGTGCAGTTCTGCGGCGACGACGACTGCGGCTGATCGCCGGCCTTCGGGTGCGGTGCGCCGAGGCGCGCGCGTAACGCCGCACGCTGTGCCTTGTCGGCGAGGTCGCCGCGCGCGGCGTTGGCCAACGTGTCAAGGCGCGCCGGGGACGGGGCGGCGCGCCCGCCCGCCCGTCCGCCGAGGCCCCATATGGCCGCGGGCGCGCCGTCGGGCCCGTCGAGCGCGATGGCGACCCACCACAACAGGCCGAGGATCTCGCCGATGCCACCCGGGGAGCGAGCAACTTTCGGATCGTGGACGACGAGGTGCGCGCCGCCCTCGCGTAGCGCCGCCCATGTCGCAGTGCCGGGCTTGGCGGGCGGGGTCGCGTTGCGCAGCCACGCGCTCAGGCCGGCGTCGCCGGCGACCTCGGCGGCCGCGCGGCGTAGGACGCCGCCGCGCACGAGGTCGACGCACGAGACGTCGGCCACTGTCTCAAGCGCCAGTCTGCACAGCGGTTTGAGGCCGGGCGCTGTCAGCTGCGTGGCCGGCCGGGCGGCGAACGTCATCGTCACCGCCGTGCCGTGCCCGCCGCGGCCAGGCGCGACGTCAAGCGCCTCGGCGACCGCTCCGACCAGCGCGAGCCCGTGGCCGACCCCGGGCGAGTCCTCGCGGCGTGCCATCCCGGCGCCGTCGTCGGCGACCTCGACGACGAGCTGCCCCTCGGCGACCCAGCAGCACACCCGCACCGTGCCCGTCTCGCGCGCGCCGGCGTAGGCATGGACGATCACGTTGGTGACCGTCTCAGAGACGGCCAACGCGACGGCGTGCTGCAGCTCGGGCGCTGCCCCCGCCGCCGCGGCGAACGCGCTCACGTGGGCGCGCAGCTGGCGCACCGTGTCCGGCACGGCGGGCAGCGTCCAGCAGGCGTGCTCGTCGACCGCTGCGACCATCGCGTTCGGTCAGCTTGACATGCCTGGCGCGATAACGCCACGCCCCGGGATCCCCATTACGAGCCTGGCGCCGCTTCAGTCAGCTCGGCCGCCGCGTCTGTGAGCCCCAGGCCCAAGGCCGGTCAGCTCGCGGGGGGCGGCGGCGTCGTCGTTATCGGCGCGTTGAGAGTGACCGCAGCATGCATGAAGTGTGTCTGCGCGCAGCGGCCCGGCTGCGCTGTGACGCACGATGCACATCACGTTGGAATCGCCAAAACAGCGACGCGATCTGTTGGGGCACATCTGCTGCCGTTGATCTTGACGAGCAGCAGCAATCAGCGACTATGCACCTACCATGCCCCCGGGGGTCGTTGGTTATCAGCTGGTACGTCCGCATCGCGAACATCGCGGCCGCACACACCGAGCGCGGGCTGGACTGCCGCTAGGCAATGGCGGTGGGCTTCTTTACGGATCTCGCCTCGGGAAGAATGCGGTGCTGCTCACACCGCTGCTCCCGCGGCGGCCGCTGCCTCGGTTCATGATGCGGCCGCCCAGCGCAAGCGCGAGCAACGAACCGAGGGCCGCCCAGAACACGAGCACGAGAATCGGGCCCGTGATCCGCGGGCGCCGAAGAACAGCGCCGACCGGCTCAGGTCGACGCTCGCCGCCGGTGGCAACACGCCGCCGATCGTCCTCCACAGGTCAGGGAGCAGTGGCCGGGCGAACGGACCGCCCGATGCGGAGTTGCCCAGGAACCATGGAGCAGAACCACCGCAGGCCCGTCGGGAGACTCATTTGGCGGACCGCATTCCCCAAGTGGTCGGACAGTCGATGCCGGTGAGCCGCTCAAGTGCGGCATGGTTGGCACCCGAGAAGCGATCGCGATTCACAACTATCGCTGGCGGCTGGGGGCTGGCTGAATACTTTGCGACCGGATAACCGACCCCATCGCCGCCAGGGCAGGGCGGATGTTCTCGACGTCGTGCTCGAACTGGAACTCCGGCGAGTGCGCGCCGATCACAACCAGCCCGTCGTCGCGATATCGCTCGTCCAGGCGCGGACGTTAGGGAAGGGTGCGAAGCCAGTTGACAAAGGAGTAGGTGCAGAACTGGACCAGCACGACCTTTCCGCGTCGGCCAGCCGGCGTCAATGGCTCTGAGTCGAGCCACGTGGTCGCGCCGCCGAGACCGGGAGCTCACCTTCGATCGGCAACTCGGCCGCCGCTTCTCTGCTGGTTTCTTCGAGCATCTCTTCCTCGAACCGACTCGTCGTGGGCTGTGCAGTTAGCCGACCGCGGCGACCGCCTCTAGGATCACGTCGGTCACCGCCTGGGGCTGCGAGACCATGATCACATGGGAGCCCTCGAGCTCCGTAATCGTCGCGCCGGCCCGCTCGGCCTCCGAACGGATCACGTCGGCGCCGGCCGCTTTGTCGCCCGTGGCGATGACCGCCCCAGGAGGGCAGGTCCCTCCAGGCGGGCGCCCCCGACGGCTCGGAGAACGCCAGCTCGGCAACGGGCCGCTGGGTGGCGTCCATCACCGTCGTCTCCTCGGTGGGCAGGTCGGCCGCGAACGCGTCGTGGAACTTCTCCGGATCGATGGCGAACTCCACGGCCGGCTCGCCACCGTTTGCCGCCGGATAATCGAGAGGGACCAGCGCACTGTTCAGGACGCTGTCCTTCGAAGCCGCTTCGGCATCGGCCAAACGCTCGCCTTCTTCGGTGGCGAAGGCCGCGACGTAGACGAGGCCGACGACGTTC
>DASVPU010000350.1:0-6377 GCA_036389475.1 Solirubrobacteraceae bacterium | reverse complement strand
CGTGCTTCAGGCGGCGGGATTCGACGCGACGAAGACGGGCGACGTGGCCGGAGTCGAGCTCGCGGGCACGGCCAAGAACGCCGCCGCGCTGGCCGCTGCCGCCGCCGGGGTCAGCGGACCGAACGCCGCCGGCGCCGCCGCAGGCAAGGTCTTCGCCGAGGTCGACGAGTATGCGCGCCGTCGGGGCGGGCGCCCCGAGACGTTTGCCGGGCTCGCCGGAGCCGGCGACCTGGTCGCGACCGTCGTCGCGGTCGGCAGCCGCAACCGGCGCGCGGGCGAGATGCTCGGCCAGGGTGTTCCGGCCGCCGTGATCGGCGACGAGATCGGCCAGTCCAGCGAGGCGCTCGACGGCGTCGGGCTGCTCGCACAGACGCTGCGCCGCGAGGGCGTCCCGTCGCCGACGCTCGACCGGCTGGCCGCGCTCGTCGACGGCACGATCGACGCGCAGTCCTTCACCGCCGCCGTCACCGCGCCAGGCGGCCATTACCCGCGTCCCAAGCCCGCTCCCGCTCCCGCTCCCGAGACGGTGCTGGTCAGCGCCGAGCGCAGGTCACGGCCTGGGTAGGGTCCTGTGTGTGGACCCGCGCGACAAGGCGAAGCTCGACCGAGCGTTCTCGGAGCTCTACCGCGCGCACCTGCGCGACGTCTACTCCTACGCCTATTACCGGGTCGGCAACCACCACGACGCCGAGGATCTCACGGAGCAGACGTTCCTGCAGGCCTACCGCCACTTCGAGCGCGCGCAGACCGAGTCCGACGGCCGGCCGTTGCGCCCGTGGCTCATCCGCATAGCGCACAACCTCGCCGCCAACCTCTATCGCGACCGCTCGCGCCGGCCGCAGACGTCGATCGACGACACGACGATGCTCAGCGCGCTGCACACGACCGAGGATCTCGTGGAGGGGCGCGATGAGCTGGCGCGGATCATCGAGGGCATCCACGAGCTTCCCGACGAACGTCGCGAAGCGCTCATCATGCGCTTTGCCCTCGGCATGGACAACCGCGAGATCGCGCGCGCGATGGGGAAGACCGATGGGGCCACGAAGGTGCTCCTGCACCGCGCCATCAAGCAGCTCGAGGGGATCGTGACGCCGGCATGAGCGAAGCCGCCGGGTTCGACATCGAGCAGATGCTGCGCCTGGCGCTGACGCCTGTCGAGCCGCCCGAGGATCTCAGGACGCGCGTCGAGTCCACGCTGCAGGAGCTCACCGACGCCGCCGTCGACGAGCTCGACGGTTGGGAGATCGGCGCGATGCGCGACCCCCGCAACTGGATGCGGCCTGTCGTGGCGACCGCGGTCGGCGCGACCGCGGGCACGGCGCTGGTGATCCTGCGCGTGCGCCAGCAGCGCAAGAAGAACGCCGCCGCCTCGCATGGCCCGCTCGATCTCGCCCAGCGCACGCTGCGCGCCGCCGCCGGCGAAGCGCGCAAGTTGGCTCGCTGGGACTGATCCGGACCGCCGGAGGCGGACGTAGGTTCGGAGACATGGCTTTACTGCGCAAGAATCCAGATGCCGGACCGACCGAACTTCGCGATCTCGCCGACGAGGATCTCATGCAGCTCGTGCGGCGCGGTGAGGCCGAGGCGTTCGAGGTCGTCTACGAGCGTCATTCGAGCGCCGCGTTCTCGCTCGCCTATCGCATGTGCGGCTCACGAGCCGCCGCCGAGGACGTCGTGCAGGAGGCGTTCCTGTCGCTGTGGCGCAGCGGAGCCCGCTACGACCGCGCCCGCGGCTCGGTCCGCACCTGGGCGCTCGGGATCGTCCACAATCGCGCGATCGACTCGCTGCGCCGCTCGGTCGTCCACGACCGCCACCGGGCAAGTGACGAGGGCATCGAGGAGCGCTTCGAGGCCCGCGAGCGCACGGAGGTCGAGGTCGCGCGCCTCGCCGAGTCCGAGGAGATCCGCGAAGCGCTGCTGACGCTGCCCCCCGAGCAAAGTCGCGTCATCGAGCTGGCATATTTCGGCGGATTCACGCAGACCGAGATCGCGTCGATGCTGGAGGCGCCGATCGGTACGGTGAAGGGGCGGATGCGACTAGGGCTGGAGAAGCTGCGGGCTCAGCTGGGTGGTCTGCGCGAGGTCATGCCATGAGCGCGCACGGCTGTCAACGAGTCGACGACGCCGCGAGCTACGTCCTGTGCGCTATGGACGACGGCGAGTCGGAGGAGTATCAGCTGCATCTGCGAACCTGCGCCGCTTGCACGGAGAAGATCTCGGAGCTGAGGTTCGTGTCCGACGCGCTGCTGAGCGGCGTGCCGCAGCTCACCGCGCCGCCGGCGATCCGCAGCCGCGTGATGGCCGTCGTGCGCGCGGAGTCAGAGTTGCTGAAAGCCGCCGGTGCGAGCGCGGACCGGCCGGTGGTCGCGAAGCCGGCGCGTCGCTTCCGCCTGGCCTTGCGCCCGCTGCCTGCGGCCGCGCTGGCGTCCGTGCTGCTCGCGCTCGGGATCGGCGGCGGCCTGCTGCTGACCGGCGACCGCGCTGCGCAGCGAACCTTGACCGGTGAGGCCATCGCCGGGACGGCGAAGCTGAAGGTTGGCGACGGCGGAACGAAGCTCGTCGTGACCGGCCTGCCCGCGCCGGGGAAGGGGCGCATCTACCAGGTGTGGCTCGATCATCCCAACGACCGCCAGCCGCCGCAGCCCACCGACGCGCTGTTTTCGGTGAGCAAGCGCGGTAACGCCACGGTCGACGTGCCGAGCGATCTCAAGGATGTGTCGACAGTGGCAGTCACGGAAGAGCCGATCGGCGGAAGTCAGATTCCGACGGGCAAGAAGGTCATCGGCGTTCGCATCACTTGACGGCGCTCGCCGCCGCGGAGCGCGCTGCGGCGGCTGGTAGCTTGGAGTGACCATGCAGGCACCGACGCCCGACACCGCGACGACGTGCTACCGCCACCCACGGCGTGAGACGGGGGTCTCCTGCTCGTCGTGCGACCGGCCGATCTGCCCGGACTGCATGACGCCCACGTCGGTCGGCATGCGCTGCCCTGAGTGCGCTCGCCAGAAGACGAAGGTGCGCACCGCGGCGACGCTGACGCGCCCCCCGCAGGTCACGTACACGCTGATCGCGATCAACGTCATCGTGTTCGTCGCACAGGTGATGTCGGGTGGTGGGCTCGACGGCCTCGGAGGCAGCGTGTACATCCACGGCGCACTGGCCGGCCAGCCGGTCGCCGACGGCGAGTGGTGGCGGATCGTCACGTTCGGCTTCCTGCACGGGGGCCTGCTTCACCTCCTGTTCAACACGTACGTCCTGTACTTCCTGGGGTCGCTGCTCGAGCCCGAGATCGGCAAGCTGCGCTTCGGGCTCATCTACGCGGTGTCGCTCGTCGGCGGCGCGCTGGGCGCGCTGCTGACCTCGATGCCCTACCAGGCGACGGTGGGCGCATCGGGCGCGGTCTTCGGACTCATGTCCGCGGCCTTCGTGGCGCTGCGCGCCCGCGGCATCGACCCGATGCAGACGGGCATCGGCATCATGATCGTGCTGAACCTCGCGATCACGTTCCTGATCCCCAACATCTCGATCGGCGGCCACGTCGGCGGCCTGATCGCCGGGGGCATCGTCGCTTACCTGCTGTTCGACGTCGGCGATCGGCGGCAGGGATGGGAGCGGGGCACGCTCGCCGCGAGCGCGGCGCTCGGCATCGCGCTGGCGGTGGCCGCCGTTGCCGTCTCGCCGTAATCGATTTCCGCACGGCCGAGCACGTTCTGTGCACCGCCGGCGCCTTTGGAGCGCTCGCCCTTCCCAAGTCTTCGACAGAGAATCCGTTCGTGGAGGAGCTGCCGCCGGAGGTTGTCGCGCGGAGTCGGAGGGAGCTCTAAGCTCGACCGCGCTCCTGCGCAAACATCCGCAGCGCGAACGCGCCGGCCGGGTGATCGCGCCATGCCCGGACGGACCGGCTCATCGACGCCGGCATGACATCCGGCTGGGGCAGCTCGGTTCCGTACTGGACCGGAACGATCAGCGGAGCGCAGAGCGCGGCGAAGGCGAGGTCGGCCGCGCTGAAGCGATCCCCGACGAGGTACAGGCGGCCGTCGGCGAGCAACTCGGCGACGAAGTCGAGCTCCTGGGCGATCAGCCGCAGCGCCTCGGCGACCGTCGCGTCGGTGATGTCCAAGCGGCTGCGGATGATGGCCTTTGCGGGCCCGAGGACGAACGGGAAGATGCGGCGCTCCCAGGCCGGCACGCCGGTGAGGTTGTAGGACGAGAAGCGGCGTGCGTCCTTGAACACCTCGTAGTACAGCCAGCGCCGGCTCTCTGGGCCGAGGATGCTGTCGAAGCGCTGTTCCAGGGCGAGCACCTCCGAGCGCGATGGCTCATCGGCCGGGTACAACCGCAGCTGCCATGGCCCGTGCTCGTCGGCGTATTGCAGGATTGCGCTGGAGTCGCCGAACGATCCCTCGGGCGTCTTGAGGACGGGAGCGCTCCGTGCGCCGCCCGCGCGCTTGACGGCAGCGACGTGCACGAGCTGGATGTGGCGCTGCTCGGTGTACTCCAGCCCCGCGCGGTCAAGCGCCCAGCGCGCCTTCTCGCAGAAGTGGCTGATCGGGATCGTGACGAGCGTTCGGGTCACGCGAGCAGCGAGTCGTACAAGGCCTGGGTCCGATCCAGCAGCTGCTCGGCTCCGAAGCGCGAGCGAACGTCCGCGGCCGCCGCCGCGCCGAGCCGCTCGCGCTGGTCCCCGTCGTCTCGCAGCTGCGCCAGCACCGCAGCGAGCGCCGCGGGATCGGCGGGTGCCACGAGGCGCCCGGTCACCCCGTCGCGCAGGATCTCCGGCAGCCCACCATGATCGGAGGCGACGACGCAGCAGCCGGCCGCAGCCCCCTCCAGCGCGGCGTTGGGCAGGGGATCGGGCTGCGTCGACGGGACGACGACCACGTCCGCGCAACCGTAGACATTCGTTACGTCGCAGCGAAAGCCGGCAAGCTGAACACGGCTCTCAACGCCCAGCGAGGACGCGAGCGCGCGCAGCTCGTCCATCCGGTGCTCCTCGCCGTGCCACGGCTCGCCCGCGACGAGCGCGACGGTCTCGCCGGCGCCTGCCAGCGCAGGCTCGGCGAGCGCACGGATCAGCACCTCCTGTCCTTTCCAGGTCGAGACGCGCCCAAGGATCGCGCAGACGAACGCGGCCTCGGGCAGGTCGAGCGCCGCGCGTGCCACCGCCCGATCGGCGCGCTGCGGCGCCACGGCCAATCCGTCGTGCAACACGAAGCCGGCGTCCCCGAGCTGGGCCCGCGTCGCCTCTGACACGCACGGCAGCGCGTCGGCCGTCAGCAGCAGGCGCCGGTAGGCGGGCCAGTAGCGCTCGAAGCCGGCGTAGATCTCGCGCAGGTGCCAGACGTGCGGAATCCGCGCAAGCCGCGAAGCCGCGGCGCCGCCGAGCGTCACCGAGGTGTTGGTGTGCACCAGAGCGACGCCGCGCCGGCGCGCGAGCCGGGCCAGGCCGCCGCCGTCGCGCGCGATCGCAGCGCCGATCTGCGCGAGTCCGCGGGGCGACATCGCCGCGCGCCGCAGCACCGCCAAACCGGGCCGCACGAGCACGTCGACGCCGGCGGACCGCAGATCGCAGCGCAGGTCGCCGTCCATCGCCAGAACGACGAGCGCCCGGTAGCGCGCCGGATCCAGGCTCCGAGCCAGCAGGGCGAGCTGGCGGTCGGCACCGTAGCGCCCCGCCGAGGAGTGCAGGTAGAGGACGGTTCGAGGTGCGTTCAGAGCGCCACCGCCAGCGCCTCGGCCGGCGCAGCGGGCACGCGGTCGGGGTGCAGGATGTGCGCCATCAGCTCGATGCCGTCGATGAGCCGCGGACCCGGTCGCGAGAAGTAGGCCGACGCGTTCACCGCAAACACCTGATCGGCGCCGAGGGCGCGCAGCTCTCCGGCGAACCCCTCGGCCTCCGCGAGTGCGCGCGCGGCGTCGTAGCCGCACGGCATCACGACGACGACTTCGGGCTGCGCGGCCGCGACCTCCTCCCACGTCGCCTGCCGCGACGGCTCGCCGGTGAAGCCGAGCACGTCCTCACCGCCCGCCATCTCGATGAGCTGCGGGACCCAGTGGCCGCCGACGAACACCGGGTCAAGCCACTCCAGGGCGGCGACCCGCGGTCGCGGTGCCCCGCGCACGGCCAAGCGCACGACGTCGGCGCGCCGGGCGGTCCGCGCGATGAGATCCAGCGCCGCGTCGCGCGTGCCGGTCGCCTGCGCGATCGTCCGTACGTCGGCGAGCGTCTCGCCGTAGGTCTTCGGGTCCAGTGAGACGACGCGCGGCGGGCCGGGCAGCGTTGTCGCGAGCGCCTGCACCTCGTCGACCGACACCGCGCAGACGTGGCACAGCGCCTGCGTGACGATGAGGTCGGGCTCGAGCTCGCGCACGCTCTC
>DASVPU010000349.1:0-2895 GCA_036389475.1 Solirubrobacteraceae bacterium | reverse complement strand
CCTGCGCACGCGTGCGCCGCAAGCCGATCCCTGAGCGGTGCGCCTCCGCCAGCGCTCTGGCGCTGACGAACCCGGCTACACCGGCGGTGCTGGGTCATACTGGATGCCTTGCCGGACCTCACGAGCTTTGCCAGCCAGCATGACGAGGTGCAGCCATGTCGATGTCTTTGAACAACACGGTGAGGGGCCCCGCGGATCACGGGGGGGCAGGGCGACGCGGGGCCCCTCGCGCACTTCACCGCTCGACGGGGGCGGTGTGTGCGTGATTTCAAAGCTACCCAGCGCACGGTCAAGCTGATCAACGGGCTCTCAACAGCACAACTTGACGCACCTATGCGCTCTAAAGCCGGCATCTCGTGGTAAGCCGTCAGCCAACGCAGGCGCGCGCCGGAGCGGCGGTCACGCCCGCAACCAAGCGCGCGTGACGGGACGGTCGCGAGGCTCAGCCGCGCTTACGGGGGCGAGTAGCAATCCCCTGTGGCTGGCACCCGCGATCTCGTCCTCGGGCGGTGCTCGTTGGTGACGCACAACAGCTGCTCGGGCTCGATCAGCTCTTGCGTCCACGTTGGCGGCTGGCCGACCGTGCGTGCACAGACCAGATCGCGCTTGGACGCAGCGCCCCCACGGTGTGCTGGCTGGGCTACGGGGGCAGTTGGCTGTCGGCTGGATGCGCCGATCACCGCGCGGGTGTTGCGTCGGCCGGATTGTGCGCGGCGTCGTTGTCCGCTTCGGGGCGTCGGTAGCCGCGGTCGGCTTTGAGGACCTCGCCATTCTTGGCGAGTCTGGACAGGGTCGTGCTGACCGTTGCGCGTGCAAGGCCGGTCGCTGTGGCAACCTCAGCAGCAGTCATCGCGCGGTCATCAGACAGAGCGCCGAGGACGGCGCTTTTGGTCGCGCCCCGCGCGGTGTGAGCGCGCGGGCTCGCGGTCGCTGTGACACCCGGCGCGGTGCGAGCGCGCGGCTTGGCGGTCTTCGCTGAGCCAGTCCGCGGCTGTGCTGGTCGCGGCGCGCCACGTGCAGTCCGCGCAGGTGCTGGTCGCTGGCGTGGGTTCAGTGCCAAGAGTGCGTGTCGCAGCGTGTCCGCTTCGGCGAGCAACTGCTCAAGGCGCTGCTGGATGTCATGCCGGAGGCGATCGATCATGTTGCTGTGCGGCTCCTTGACTGTGAGGCCGGCGATCGTACACCGCCGCTGCCAAGACATCGTCACCCGCACCGCCCGCGCGGCCGACATCGATGCACGTAAGCTCGGCGCGTGTGGCGACAGATACCAAGCGTTGGATTTCGCGGATGATGGCGCAACCCCAAGACAGCGCTCACAACAGCCGCAGGAATTCCATCACTGTCCATGCTGGCCGAAAGCCCAGGCGCGCATACAGGTTCTTTGGCCGGTCCTCGTCATCGGCGCTGATCCAGAGGTCCTTCACGTCACCGGCCGCCAGGATCGCCGCGCGGGTGATCGCTGTGCCCAGTCCGCCGCCGCGGTGCTCGACGTCGACGTAGATCCGGCTGATCTCGGCCGCGTCACCGTCGCACTCAAGCTGCGCGAAAGCCACCGGCGCGCCACGGTCGAGCACGGCGAGAACCTGCGCATGGCGACGCAGCGCGACCTCGCGCGCCGCCTGCAACACGGCGGGATCCTGACCGGGGAAGTCCTCGCGAAGCCAAGCTACGCGCAAATGATGCACGGCATCGTAAGCAACCTCCTGCACAGCGACCCCCGGGCCCGGCGGCGCCGCGCTCTGGTAGCGCATCCACAGCAGTCGCATGGCCTGCCAGCCCTGCGCCTCGAAGCCGCGTCGCAACGGCTCGGCCGCGGTGACGAGCTCGAAGTCCACGCGCCGGTGCGCGAGCCCAGCAAGCGCCGTGTCCGCGATCGCCACCAGCGCGTCCACACTCATCGCCGGGTCCTCCTCGACGCGCACGACGTTGAAGTCAAACCAGCTTGGGTAGCGCGTTGCGCGCACGATCGTGCCGTACGCCCACGGCTGTCGCACATCACAGACCGCGGCATGTGCGCCATGGCGCCAGGCCCGCGCGCGAGCAGCGACAGCCCCGTCCACAAACCCGGTAGCAGTCACGCCGGTAGACGAATGCGGCGAAGCGCCATCACAAAGAAAGGACCGATCCTACCCTCCAAGTGATCGGTCGCCGACGCCATCAGCTTGAAGGACAGCACGCATCCATGGCAAGACTCCCATCGCCGCAGCTAGCCCGCAACAACAGCAGCCGCACACCACCAGTGCGATCGCGTCTAACCCGTAGCGAGCGCTCTCGCGCCGCTGCTACCGAAACCCCATACGGGCGACATCAGCTCCATCGAGGCGCCGAACCGGCCTGCCTGACGTCCTCGGCGGCCTCGCCGCCCCTGGAGTCGTTGCAAAACGACGTTATCTACCACCACGACAGATAATCTGAAACGGGAGAGTCGTGATGAACGGGAGCTCAAGCCGATTGCGCACCTGCCGGCGATCGCGCCCGCGCTGCGTACCGGCCGCTCGGGCTGCCCGGCAGATCGGTGTCACGACACGCTCGTCGCGCTGCGCAACAGGCTCAGGCGCAGCGCCGCGCGCTGGGACGCGACGGGTACCTACCCAAGGCCGCACACCCGGCACAGACGTCAAGCGATTCGATGACCGCTACGTCCAGCGGCAGGGTCGACGACGGCAGCCGCTCGCAACGCCCAGTTGAGGAAAGCGATCAAGCTCGCAGACGCATACGCCCACGGCCGGTTGCGATTACCGCCGGCGCCGTAGCTGTCACAGCCGCCGCGGCGGTCTTGGGCTTTGCTATCGCCGATCCCGGTGACAAGCCCAAGCCGGGTACTGCAGCCCGCCCGACGCAGGCGGGGACGTCGTCGCAGGTGACGATCGGAGCGCCGCCCAACTACAAGGTCCA
>DASVPU010000348.1:0-1920 GCA_036389475.1 Solirubrobacteraceae bacterium | reverse complement strand
CATCACGATCGACCGCGCGAACTTCAAGCTGCGGCTCTTCAAGCGCCTGCGCTTCCGCAAGAGCTACGGGATCGCCGTGGGCCAGGCGGGCCTGGAGACGCCCGCGGGCCTGCACCGCATCACCAACAAGCAGGTCAACCCCGCCTGGCACGTCCCCAACTCCGACTGGGCGGGCAGCCTCGCCGGAACCGTCATTCCGGGCGGCGCGCCCAACAACCCGATCCGGGCCCGCTGGCTCGGTGTCTATGACGGCGTCGGCGTCCACGGCACGGACGCGCGCGGCTCGATCGGCACCAACGCAAGCCATGGCTGCATCCGGATGCTGATCGAGGACGTCGAGAAGCTCTACGACGAGGTGCCGATCGGCACACCGATCTACATCGACTGACAGGGCGGCCGCAAGCGCTACGTCGACGCTTGAAGACCGATCGTCCCCACGGGGACCTCTTCCCACCCGGATTGGCTGAGCAGGTCATGGTGCGGCGAGTGTCGAAGCACGAGGGTGCCGATGAATACCCCCCGCTCTCGCTTGCGCATGACGGCGTACCACATCGTCGATGCGTCACCGGTCCCCTGGATGCGCAGCCACGGCCGTGGCGGTGCCTGCGCCGCGGTCGTCACCCCGGCTTGGATGAGCTGGCGCTGCGTGGCGACGGCGCCATGATCCGTGTCGATGAAGAAGACGCCCATCGATCTCGAGGCTAGCGCGGCATGGTGTTCGGCGTTCGCGCGCTTCGACGAGGACCTCCGGCGGCGCGGCGCGAACGAGAAAACGCGCCTGAGCTATGCGGCGGACGTGCGTCAGTTCGCCGTTTGGGCGAGCTGGCAGAGCGTCGAGCCGCCGCAGGTCACAGGCAATCTGCTTAGGCGCTTTGACTCTGCGCTGACGCAACGCGGGTCATCGCCCGTCACTGTCGCGCGCAAGCTTGCAGCCCTGCGGTCGTTCTTCGGCACGCTGCGCCAACATGGTGAGATACCGGCCAATCCCGTCGACCGGCCGGCGACCTCGCGCGCGCAGAAGATTCCAGCCGTCCTCAGCGCCGAGCAGGTCAGCCGGTTGCTGGACCGAATTGCGGCGAGGACGCCGCTTGAGCTGCGCGACCGCGCGCTGTTCGAGATCGCGTACTCGAGCGGGTTGTGCGCTCAGGATCTCGCCGCACTGGACGTCGCATCGATCGACTTCGACGCCGCGCAGCTGCGCGTCGAGAGCAAGGGTTCGAAGATCCGATCTGTGGCGGCCGGCGAGCCGGCGCTGCAGGCAATGGCTCGCTATCTGCAGCGGGCGCGTGGCGCACTAGCGCACGACGATCACGAGCCCGCGCTGTTTCTCTCCAAGACCGGCCGGCGCCTGTCTACATCCGATGTCCGCAGGCGTTTGAGGGTATGGGAACGTCACGCCGCGGCGCAGGGCGGCGGCCATCCGCAGGTCCTCAGACATGCGTTCGCCGGCCACTTAATGGCGGTGGGAGCAGACCAGCGTACGATTCAGGAGCTTCTGAGGCAGACCTCTGTCTCGACGACACAGACCTACACTCGGGTAGAGTCGGCGCGCCTGAAAGCTGCGTACGCGCGTGCGCATCCAAGGGCCTAGCAGATGGAGACAAACGTCAAATCGATCGAGCTGAAGGATCTGTGGCGTCGCTACAAACGCGACGGTGACCAGTGGGCGCGCGAGCGGCTTGTCATCGCGTATTCGCCGCTGGTCAAGTACGTCTCGGGCCGGATGGCCTCCGGTTTACCGGCGCACGTGGAGGAGGCGGACCTCATCTCCTACGGTCTTGGCGGCCTGATCTCGGCGATCGAGCGCTTCGAGCTCGAACGCGAGATCAAGTTCGAGACCTACGCGATCACCCGCATCAAGGGTGCGATCATCGACGAGCTGCGCTCGCTGGACTGGGTGCCGCGCTCGGTCCGAGCCCG
>DASVPU010000347.1:0-2609 GCA_036389475.1 Solirubrobacteraceae bacterium | reverse complement strand
GATCGGCTCGCGCTCGCGATGCAGCTCGGGGTAGGCGGCGCCCATGATCTCGATGACCTTCTCGGCGAAGACCGGCATGAAGCCGCGCTCCATGCCGATGCGGTTGCCCTGCTGGATCGCGCGGCGCATGATCCGCCGCAGGATGTAGCCGCGATCCTCGTTGGAGGGCACGACGCCGTCGGCGATCAGGAACGTCATCGCGCGCGAGTGGTCGGCAAGGATCCGCAGCGCGCGCTCGTCGGGGTCCTTGCGCGCGAGCTTGCGACCGAGCGCCATCAGCGGCGCGAAGGTGTCCGTCTCGAAGACCGTCTCGACGCCCTGCTGGATGACGGCCATCCGCTCCAGTCCCAGGCCTGTGTCGATGTTGTTGGCGGGCAGCGGCGCGAGCGTCGGCTTGCCGTCGGCGTCGGTGCCGAGCTCGTACTGCGTGAAGACGAGGTTCCAGTACTCCAGAAAGCGCTCGTTCTCTGCGCCGGGAAGGTCGTCCTGCTTGCCCCAGTCCAGTCCGCGGTCGAGGTACAGCTCGCTGCACGGGCCGCAGGGACCGGTGGGGCCGCCCTGCCAGAAGTTCTCCGAGCGCGGGCAGAGCACGATCCGCTCGCGCGGCACGCCGACGGACACCCAGGCCTCAATCGCCTCCTCGTCGGGGCCAAGGCCGAGCTCCTCATCGCCCTCGAAGACCGTGATCCAGATGTCGTCGGGATCGAAGCCGAAGCCGTTGAGCGACAGCTCCCAGGCCATCTCCACGGCTTGGCGCTTGAAGTAGTCGCCGATCGAGAAGTTGCCGAGCATCTCGAAGAAGGTCAGGTGGCGCGCGGTGTTGCCGACGTTGTCGATGTCGGTCGTGCGGAAGCACTTCTGGACGGACGTCAGGCGCGGGTGCGGTGGCTTCTCCTCGCCGCGGAAGTACGGGACGAGCGGGTGCATCCCGGCGGTCGTCAGGAGCACCGACGGGTCGTAGGCGGACGGGACGAGCGACGCGGACGGCAGGCGCTTGTGGTCGTGCTCCTCGAAGTAGGAGAGGAACGTCTCGCGGATCTCGCCGGTGGTCACGGCGCGATTGTTGCGCATCCGACGATCGCATCTCCGCAGAGGAACACCGCGGTCTGACCCGGCGCTGCGCCGTCGAACGGCTCGCCGAGGTGGATCTGATCGCCCTGCAAGCGGCAGGGAACGGCGGTTGCCCGGTAGCGCAGGCGCACCGCGTCTGGCTGCGTGCCGGCGTCATGCAGGCGCAGTCCTCGGACGCGGACGGTCTGCGTCGCAAGCTCGGCGCGCGGACCGACCGTGACGGTGTTCGCGCGCGCGTCGGTCGCCAGGACGTAGAGCGGCTGGGCGGCGGCGATGCCCAGGCCCTTGCGCTGGCCGACGGTGAAGCCGTGATGGCCGCGGTGGCGGCCCAGCACGCGGCCGGCGCGATCGACGATGTCGCCCGGGCGCTCGCGCAGGCCGCCGTGGTGAGCGAGAAACCTCTCGCGACCGGTGCCGGCGAGGAAGCAGAGATCCTGCGAGTCGGGCTTGCGCGCAACGTCGAGGCCGGCCTCGGTCGCGAGCCGGCGCACGTCGGGCTTGCGTAGCTCGCCGAGCGGGAAGCGCAGTCGGCCCAGCGCGCTGCGCGAGAGCGCGGCGAGCATGTAGGTCTGGTCCTTCGCCGAGTCGGCGGCCAAGCGCAGCAGGCCCTCTTCGGTGCGGCGCGCGTAGTGGCCGGTGGTGAGGGTCCGCGCGCCGATGCGCTCGGCGAACTCGAGCATCGCGTCGAGGCGGACGTGGCCGTTGCAGCGCACGCACGGGTTGGGGGTCTCGCCCTCCGCGTGCTGGCGCAGCCAGGGATCGACGACCCCCATTCGAAACTCGTCGCGCAGGTCGAGCGTGAAGTGCGCCAGGCCGAGACCGTGCGCAACCCGGCGCGCGGCGCGCACCGCCGCCGCCGAACAGCACGAGCGCTCGCCGTCGTTGTCCTCGTCGGCCCACAGCTCGAGCGTCACGGCCGCGACGTCTGCTCCGTCGCGCGCGCTGAGCAGCGCGGCGACGGCGCTGTCGACGCCGCCGGACATCGCGACCAGGGTGCGGTTCTCGCCTGGCTGTAGCGCGCCCTGCGCGCGCGCCGCCGCGCCGAGCGCGCGGTGCAGGGCATCGGACACAAGATCGGTGGCGTGCAGCTTGCCCGCGCTGAGACCGCCGAGTTCAGCCGCGATCTGAGGTGAGCCGATGCGCGCTGCAGCAAGGATCCCGGCTCCCTCGACGAGCTCGACCGCGGCGCTCGCAGCGGCGATCATCGAGCCGCATCCGGAGGCGTCGAAGCCGGCCGCGACGACGCGCTCGCCGTCGACCGTGAGCGAGAAGCGGACGATGTCGCCGCACGCCGCACCCCCGGCCGCTCCGTCGAACGCGGCCTCTAACTGGCGGCTTCGGCCGCGCGGGTGGCGCAGGTGCTCTTCAAAGCGCTCGTCGGGCATCGTGGTCGAGTGTAGATCGCACCACACGGACTACGGGATGGGCGCGTATTCCGCGCGTTACGCCGCGATCCGGGTCACCGACAGGCTCTTCTCGATGTGCGACCCCGCAGCCGAGATCCATTGGCCAGCCGCAGTCTGTCGCACGTAAAGCTC
>DASVPU010000346.1:0-1560 GCA_036389475.1 Solirubrobacteraceae bacterium | reverse complement strand
CAGCTACGCGCCGACGACACCCGCCGCCAAGACAGCGACCGCGAGACGTTCTGGCAACGCATCCACGCCAGCCCACCATCTCAACCAGGTGCGTGAGGCGTTCCGTTGCCGCTCCTCGTGCAGCACTGCCGCGGCTACGCTTGGGCCACGCGGAGGCCTGCGTGAGCTCTGGCCGCCATTTGCCACGTGCGTAACGGCTGGCGCAGCAACACTACGCCGGATATGTCCGGTCTCGATCGCCGTGTGCGATGGCGCAGGTCGCGGCGCAGGCGCGCTGCCGTCGCCAGCGCGACCCGGGGACCCGGGTTCACGCGCTGTACAGCCGCCAAGGTGGCGATGCGTACCCGACCGCGAGTTCGCAGCGGATACCGCCGGGGTCTTGTGATGTCACGCACGCACAACTGGTCCGCCGGCCGCAACGCTAGGTTGCGCGCGGCGAGTACAGACCTTCCCCCGAGGTCCGTGCGAGCAAAGCGCTCGCCGCGCGGCGGCGCACCAAACGCGGTGCCTTTGCTCCCGGAAACGGCCCACCCTGCCCGGCGGCCGTTTTGCATATCTCACCGGCACAGACCACGGACGGTTGTCAACGGCGACGCGTGTCAGCACCCCGAGGTCTGCTGCCGCAGCTCGTGGTGTGCGCAGCTGTAACGGGCGCACCAGGAGCGTCACAAGCTGCCGATCTGGTCATGCCCGACACCCATGTCGCGTTCACGGAGGTGCGACGTCGTGCCATGGCCCCTCGGGCCAGCGGGCGCGGATGCCGGGTGGCACGAACGGCCACACGTCCTCGGGCGCGATGCGCCACAGCTTGCCTACGCGCGAGGCGGGCAGCTCGCGTCGGGCGATCATGATCAGCACCGTCTGGCGATTGACCGACAGCAGCTCGGCGACCTGGGCGGTCGTGAGCACGGAGGGCCAATCCTGAGGCTTGCGAAGGCTCAGCGGCGGCGCCACGCGCGCATCATCGATGAGCGCGTCCGTGTCCGCCGCCAGGTATGCAAACATACCTGGCTGTTATTGTCAAAAGCGACTCGTGATGGCGAAACGGTTGGAGAGCATGCTCGTTACTGCGCGGATGTCCACTCCTGAGATAGGTGCTCAGGACTTGTTCCAGGGTCCTTCAGGCCATGTCGCGCGGATGCCGGGGGGAACGAAGGGCCAGATGTCTCCGCGGCGATGCGCCAGAGCTCTCGGACTCGGGCGGCTGGGAGCTGGCGACGTTCGATCAGCGTTCGGACGGTCTGATCGCTGAATGCCAGCAGCGACGCAACTTGCGTGGTGGTAAGAATCGCCGGCCAATCGTGGGGCTTGTGGGGGCTGAGCGGCGGGGGCACCGGGCGCATCATCGGCTAGCGCAACAGCGTCCCGCCGCACGATGCATTGGCAAGTTGGGGAACTTTGCGGACTGGGGCAACGGGGGTGGGGATGAGGCTGCGAACACGGGTGGAGCACCGAAGTTGTCCGGGTTAGAGCTGCGACTTCGATTAAGAGCTATGGACGCGTTTCCCGATCCCGTGGCGTTTCCGATGCCGGCATGGCTTGCGGGCCACTCCGAGCCCA
>DASVPU010000345.1:0-46975 GCA_036389475.1 Solirubrobacteraceae bacterium | reverse complement strand
CCCTGGCTCGCGCGGTCGAGGCCGAGGCGGCGCTGGCCGCGACGCCTGCTGCGGCCGAGGCCGAGGCCGCGGCCGGCGACGAAGTGCCACCAGAGGAAAGCGCGATCGCGCCCGAGCAGCCCGAGCCGGAGCGGATGCGCTTTGGCAACGGCAAGGCGGAGATGATCGAGGGCTGGTTCGAAGACGCGTCTGGGAGGACCGCGATGCTGCGGGGTGGCGAGCCCTGCGCCTTCTGCGTGCGGGTGAAGTTCCACGAGCCGGTGGAGAACCCGCTGCTCGGCCTCTCCATCTACAACGCGATCGACGACTGCGTCCTCGGATTCAACAATCGACAGCTCGGCCCGGCGGGCGTGTTCGAGCCCGGGGAGGAGCTCGTCTTCCGCGTCGAGTTCGACAACGTCCTCGTTCCGGGCCGCTACGACGTGAGCCCGGCGATCGCCCACGACGGTGGCGGCTTTCACTGGATCGACTTTCGCAAGCGCTGGGTTTCCGTCGTGGTGACCGGCACAGGCGGCCTGACCGGCGCGCTGGTCGAGATGCCGTTTGAGATGTCGCTGCAGCGCCTCGGCGAGACCGTCGCGCCTCAGGTCCGCAGCGCATGAGCGTGACGCCGCAGGTCGTGCACAGCGGCACGCGCGTCCGGGGGCCGACGGCGCTCGGAGACGATCCGCGCCGCCTGCTGCGCCTGACGTGGACGCTGGCGACGACCGACTTCAAGCTGCGCTTCTTCGGATCTGCGCTGGGCTACCTGTGGCAGCTCATGCGCCCGCTGATGCTGTTCGGGATCCTCTACGTCGTCTTCACGCAGTTCTTGAACTTTGCCGGTCCCGAGCGCTTCTACGGGGTGTCTCTGCTGCTCGGGATCGTGCTCTACAACTTCTTCAGCGAGGCGACCGGAGGGGCCGTCAAGAGCATCCTCAACCGTGAGCAGCTGGTCCGGAAGATCGACTTCCCACGGTTGGCGGTCCCGCTTTCGACGGTGCTGCAGGCTTTGTTCAACCTTGGCCTGAACATGGTTCCCGTGCTCGTCTTCCTGATCGCGCAGGGAGGTCGTCCGCGGCTTTCGTGGCTTGCGTTGCCGGTCCTCGTGCTGGTGCTTGCGACGATGGGCCTCGGGTTGGCGATGCTGCTGTCGTCGCTGTACGTCCGCTACCGGGACATCGAGCCGATCTGGGACGTCGTGCTGCAGGCGCTCTTCTATGCGACACCGATCCTCTATACCGCCGAGTACGTCAAGGGCAAGGCCGGTGAGACGGCCGTGCAGCTGTTGCTCGCGCTCAATCCCTTTGCCGCGATCGTCCAGGAGAGCAAGCACGTCTTGATCGACCCGTCTCACCCGAGCACGACCTCCTTCTTCGGGAGCACCGCGCTCGTGCTGCTGCCGCTGGCGATGATCGTCGCGACCTTCGCGATCGGCTACGCCGTCTTCGCCCGCGAGGCGCCGCGGATCGCCGAAGACCTCTGACGATCCGCGTCGCGATCGTGCCGCGCCGGGATCGCTCAGCCGCCCTCGCTCCCCCGACCGCTTCCGCGACCGCGCAGGAACGCGTCGGTCTCCGCGAGCGCGGCCGGACTGCCGATCTCATAGAACCGCTCGGTCGCCACGTAGCCGGCGAGCTGGCCCTCCGCGGCGAGCGCCCCGTAGACGTCGGCGAGATCGTCGGCCCCGGGAGCCCGCTCGAGCGCCGGCGGCGTGAGCACCCCGAGGCCATAGTCGATCCACGCCATGCCGGAGTCGGGCGCGCGCTTGTTGTGGCGGGTCACGATGCCGTTTGCGTAGTCGGCATTGCTTTGCCCCCAGCGCCCGCGGTTGCGCAACACGGTCATCAGCGCCGGCCGGCCCGAGGCGCGGCGAGCGTCCTGCACGGCGCGGTAGTCGATGCGCAGGTAGGTGTCGCCATAGAGGACGAGGAACTCGTCGCCGAGATGCTCCAGCGCGCCGCGCACGGCCCCCGCCGTGCCGGTGAACTCGGGGGTATCGAAGACGATGGTCACTTCCAATCCGAACGCGGAGCCATCGCCGATCGCCTCGGCGATCTGCTCGCCGAGATGGTCGACGAGCAGGACGACGCGCCGCGCGCCGTACGAGCGCAGGAGGCGCAGGGGATGGGCGAGGAACGGCTCGCCGGCGACCTCCACGAGCGGCTTGGGGCGATCCTGGATCCCGAGGCGCGTGCCCTTTCCGCCGGCGAGGATGCACACCGGGCTGAGCTCGTCCATCGCGCGCGGTCAGCCGCCCCAGCCCAGGCCCCGGTCGGCGGGCACGATGCGGCGCAGGGTGTAGACGTCGGAGTCCAGGTCCGCTTCGTGCTCGGGCAGCTCGGGCCACGGGTCCCAGATCGCGCTGATGAGCTTGCCGCTGATGCCGTCGCTTGCGGACGACGCGAGAAAGCACACGAGGTCGGCGGCGCGCTGCAGACTCGCTCCGCCGGACTCCTGCTGGGCGACCGACCGGTCGTAGAGCGACCGATCGACGCGCTCGGGCCCGGCAGCCAGCAGCTCGTCGAGCATCCTCGTGTTCAGCGCGCCCGGCGCGACGGCGTTGACATCCACTCCGTGCGCCCGCAGCTCCCCGGCCAGCGTCTCGGCAAAGCGCACGACCGCGGCCTTCGACGCCGCGTACGCGCTGATCCCCGGCATCGGCGCTGTGGCGCCGCCTCCCGACAGCTGCACGATCTTGCCGTAGCCGCGTCGCTTGAAGTGCGGCACGAGCGCGCGCGCCATCAGCACGGATCCGATCAGGTTGATCTGGATCGCCTGCAGCCACGCCTCCCAGTCGACCTCCTCGATCGCGCCCATCGGGCCGTAGATGCCCGCGTTGTTGACGAGCGCGGTGAGCCCGGGAGCGTGTTCGAGCGCGCGCTCGACGAGCGCCTGCACCGAGTCCGGGCGCGCGACGTCGGCCGGCATCGCGAGCACTCTGCGCTCGTCGCCGGCGAGCGCAGCGAGCTCCGCGCGAGCATCCTGCAGATCCGACTCGGTCCGGCCGCATATGACGACATCCGCTCCGGCGCGGACGAACGATCGGGCGATCTCGAGGCCGAGGCCGTGGCTCGCCCCCGTCACGAGCGCGCTCCTGCCGCTGAGGTCGTAGCCGCCGTCTGGCGTCACGAGCCGCTGCCCAGCGCGCCGCGCGCACACCTCACGACGGCGCCACGGCCGAGGGCAGTGCGGCGAGCTGGAAGCGGCGCTCGAGCAGCCGCGCGAGCTGGCGCCGCGGAGCGTGGTCGGTCAGCGTGGTGCGACGCCGCAGCCTCAGGTTCTTGAGCAGCTTGAACCAGTAGATGTCGTCCCACCCTTCGAGCGTCTGCGTGGTCGGAACCAGCCCCGCGCCGCGAAGCAGCCGGTCCATCGTTCGCGGTTCGTAGAAGGATACGTGCAGCTCGGGCACGACATAGGACCACGACGGCAGGCGATTCGCGAACGGCTGGGCGTTGCCGGTCGTGTAGAAGAAGACCCCGCCGGGGCTCAGGAGCGCGCCGATGCGCGCCAGCGCGGCGCGCGGATCGGCGACGTGCTCGAGCACCTCGATCGCCGTGATGACGTCGAAGGGACCGGCGTCCTCGAGCTCGTCGTCCTGCAGGATCGGAATGCCGCGCCCGCGGGCCTCGTCGACGATCGCCCCGTCGTCCCAGCCGACGATCGCGCAGCCCGAGTGCGCCGCGACGTGGCGCACGAGCCCGCCGTTGCCGCAGCCGAAGTCCAGCCAGCGCGTGTCCGGCGCCAGCGCTCGCCGGGCCGCGACCGCACGCTGGATGCCGCGCCACTCGTAGCTGCGGATCGTGCGCCGCGGGTGATCGAGCTCGAAGTAGTAGTCGACGAGCGGGTCCGCTCCGTCGCCGCGGTAGTAGTCCAACGAGTAGATGGCGCCAAGATCCTCGACCGGGTCGGCGACGAACGAGTAGCCGCAGCCGGGGCAGTGGCGCAGGTGGAAGGTGCGCCGCTGAACGCGCCCGTCGACGGTGCCCGCCGCGACGGTCGCCGAGGCGCACACCGCGCACGGCGGGCTCACCGTCGCACGGCGCCCGGCGCCGGGTAGTCGTTTGCCGCGTAGGCGGCCTCGACGCACGCCCACGCGTAGCGCGCCGAGTCGAGGTCGCCGGCCAGCGCACGTCCGTCGCCGGCGACCAGCGCCGCGCGCAGGTGGCGCCACTCGCGCAGCCACGACACGTCCTCGGCGGAATAGGCGACCTGCTCGGCGTCGGGTGGGCCCAGCTGCGGACTCATCGAGAAGATCCACAGCACCTGCGGCCCGTAGGAGCCGGCCAGCCCGTCGACGGTGAGCTTGCCCGTGCGGCACGTCACCTCGAGCGAGAAGAGGTTCTTCCACTCCGTCCATGTCACGTGGAACGTCGCCCAAGGCGCCACGCGCGACGCCGGTGCACCGAGCACGACGACCGCGTTGTCTTCGACTTCGGCGTCCCAGTACTGCGTACGCAGCAGCGCCGAGGCCAGCGGCAGCGGCCCGAACAACGCGTGGAAGAGGTCGAGCAGGTGCATGCCCTGGTCGACCAGCTCGCCGCCGCCGGAGGTCGCGCGGTCCATCCGCCATTCGCGGTCATAGCCGATCCGCCCGCCGTGACCGTAGCGCGCGCGGGCGAACATGACGTCGCCGAAGCGACCAGACGCGGCCTCCTCGAGCAGCCGCTCGAGAGCCGGATGGAAGCGATGGTTGAAGCCGACCTTGACGCGCCGCTGCGCCACCTGCGCGGCGGCAGCGATACGGTCGACATCGGCGGTCCCGATCCCCGCCGGCTTCTCGACGAGCACGTGCGCGCCGCCCTCGAGCGCTCGTACTGCGAGCCCGGCGAGACGGTCGTGCGGGACCGCGACGATGACCACCTCGGGCGCGTGCTCGAGCACCGCGTCGATGTCGTCGACGGCAACGCCGCCGTGGTCGCCAGCGAGTGCCTTTGCCGCAGCCGCTTCGATGTCGCAGCACGCGACGAGCTCGTCGCCGTCCAGGGCGGACGCTCGCTTGCGGCCGATCAGGCCGCAGCCGACGATGCCGACCCGCAGGGCCATCAGCGGAACTCTTGGCCTACGCAGCCCAGGAAGTCGAACTCGAAGCTCAGCTCGGGAGCGCCGGCGGCCGCCATCGCCTGGCGCGTGTCGTCGGGCCGCGGCGCGTAGACGAGCAGGAATCCGCCGCCTCCCGCGCCGACGAGCTTGCCGCCGCCGGCGCCCGAGCGGCGGGCGAGCGTGTAGAGGGTGTCGACGCGTTCTGAGGCCATCCCGGGGGAGCGCCGTCGCTTGTTCTCCCAGTGCTCGTGCATCAGCTCGGCGTAGCGGTCGAGGTCTCCGGATTCCAGCAGTCCCACGGACTCCAGGCCGATCTCCTTCGTGCGGTGCAGGTTGGCCACCATCGCCTCGTCGCCGCCGACGGTGCGCGAGACCTGGTCGGCGAGGATCGCCGAGGCCGAGCGCGCGTCGCCGGTGAAGAACAGCAGGAAGTTGCGATCCATCCGGCGCAGCGTCTGCTCGCTGAGCGCGAGCGGGCGGACGTCGACGCTGTCGTCGGGGTGAAACGTGTACGTGCAGATGCCGCCGTGCGCGGCCACGTACTGATCCTGCTTGCCGACCGGCTCGCGCAGGATGTCGATCTCGATCTCGCATGCATGCTCGGCCAGCTGGGACGGCGTCGTGGCCAGCGAGCGCGCAACCGCGAGCGCCTTGAGCAGGCAGACCGTGTAGGCGCCCGACGAGCCCAGCCCCGTTCCCGCAGGGACGTCTGCGACGGACGCGATCTCCAGCGGGTCGCCGACCCAGTGGCGCGTGAGCACCTCGCGCAGCAGCGGGTGACGAATCTCGCTGGGGTCGTCGACCTCCTCGAACTCGGAGTACTTCAGGCGATAACGGCGCTGGAAGACCGTGTGGGTCAGCATGTAGATGTGCTTGTTGATCGCTCCGGCGACCAGGAAGCCGCCATGCTCGCGGTAGTAGGACGGCAAATCGGTGCCGCCGCCGCCGAGCGAGATGCGCAGCGGCGCGCGCGTGAAGATCACGCTCACGCCACGGCCTCCTCGGCGAACACGCTCGGGTGAGCGGTAAGCCAGGCGACCGTGCGCTGCACCGCCTCGAAGATCGTCAGCTGGGGCGCCCAGCCAAGCGCGCGGATCCGAGCCGTGTCGAGATGGATCAGCGGCGAGTCCCCCGCCCACCCGCGCGCGCCGCCGGTGTGCTCGATCTGCGGATCGACGCCCAGCGCAGCGCAGATCGCGGCGACCGAGTCGTCGACGACGAGCGTCTCGTCCGTCCCGAGGTTGAAGACCGAGAACGCGCCGGGCCGCGCGGCATCCAGGCCGGTGAGGATCGCCTCGATGCAATCGCCCACGTAGAGGTAGCTCTTCTCCTGGCGGCCGTCGCCAAGCACGCGCAGGCGCGCCGGGTCGCGCCGCAGCGCGGCGACGAAGTCGAAGATGTGGCCGTGCGTGTAGCGCTCGCCGAGGATCGACACGAAGCGGTAGACCACGCCCGTGAATCCGTAGCCGTGGCAGTAGGCGGCGATCAGCCCCTCGCCGGCAAGTTTCGACGCCGCATAGAGCGATGTCTGGACCGGAAACGGGCAGTCCTCCGGGGTCGGGAACATCTCCGGCTCGCCGTACACCGATCCGGTCGAGGCGAACACGATCCGTGACACGTTCGCCGCGCGCATCGCCTCGAGGACGTTCGAGGTGGCGATCGTGTTCTGCTCGAGGTCGCGCCGTGGGTGCTTCAGGCCATGGCGCAGATCCGCGTTGGCGGCGAGGTGAAAGACGGTGTCACAGCCCGCCATCGCCTCCGTGAGCGCCTCGATGTCCAGCACGTCGCCCTCGACGACGCGCGCCTGCGGGTGCTCGTCGAGGTCGCGGACGAACTCTCGCCGGCCCGTCGACAGGTTGTCGTAGACGATCACCTCGATCCCGTCAGCGGCCAGGCGGTCGGCGAGGTTGCTGCCGATGAAGCCGGCGCCGCCGGTGATGAGGACCTTGTCCATGCCGGCGCTGTATTACAGCGTGAAGCCGGCGGTCACGGCATCGCGACGAAACATCTGGACGGTGTCCAGCGAGAAGCGATCGAGATCGGTGCCCAGGAGGTGCAGCTTGTCGAGCAGGCCGTTGGTCATCGTGATGATGTGGCATCCGATCGAATCGGCCTGCACGAGGTTGAGCACCTCGCGCGGGCTGGCCCAGATGAGCTCGGCCCGCGGCGCCGTCGCTTCGAGGATCTCCACCGAGCGGCTCATTATCGGCAGCGGCTCTACGCCGGCGTCGGCGATGCGGCCCGCGAAGACGGAGACGTAGCTCGGCGCGCCGTCGGCGAGCGCCGCCGCGATGACCTCGACCTGTGCCGTCGTCATGAGCGCGGTGACGTTCACCTGCACGCCGCCTTCGGCGAGCTCGCGCACGAGCGGCGCCAGCGACTCACCGCAGGTGGTCGTCACCGGAATCTTGACGTAGACGTTGCTCCCCCAGCCGGCGATCATCGTTGCCTGACGGCGGATCTCGGTCTCGTCGTCGGCGAACACCTCGAAGGAGATCGGGTGCGTCGTGATCCGCTCCAGAAGCCGCTGCGCGAAGTCGGCGTAGTCGGTCAGGCCCGCCTTCCACATCAGCGTGGGGTTGGTGGTGAAGCCGCGGATGCGGCTATCGGCGGCGTGCTTGAGAATCTCGTCGAGGTCCGCTCCGTCGGCGAAGATCTTCGTGCTGATGGCGTCAAGCATGTGAGAACCTGCCTCCTCGGGGTGCCAGTTCGTCGATGTTCTCGGCGATCCTCGGGCTGCCTGGCCGAGGATCCTAACGGTGATCGGCGCTGACGATGCGCGGCTGGCCCTCGGATAACAACGTGGCCACCTCCGAAAGGTTGCGGGCATGTGCATCGGCGCGAGCTTGTCCGCCGCGGCGATGGCCGGAGCTGGGGTGCGCCACGAGAATCGTCCTCATCCCGGCGGCGCGGCCTGCCGCCACGTCGGCATCCGAGTCGCCGATCATCCAGCTCTGCTCGAGATCCACGCCGTGATCGCGCGCGGCGTCGAGCAGCATCCCGGGCGCGGGCTTGCGGCAGCTGCACGTCCCAGACAGCTCGGGAACCGTGCCGTCGGGGTGGTGAAAGCAGTAGCGCCAGTCGTCGACCGCGACGCCCTGCTCGGCCAGCAGCGCGACGACGCGCTCGTGCACGTCGCGCAGATCCTCGAGCGTCGCCTTGCCCTTGGCGGCCGACGGCTGGTTGGAGATCGCGACCAGGAGAAAGCCCTGCTCGCGCAAGGCCCGCAGCCCCTCGACGGCGCCGTCGGCGAGCGCGACATCCTCGGCGCGGTGGGGTGACTCGGGACGGCCGTCGACCGGATCCTGCACCGGATCGTTGAGGACGCCATCGCGGTCCAGGAAGGCGGCGCGCACGCCGCGAGGATACTGTCGCCGCCATGCCGCCCGCTCGCGCGCTCGCCGTCGGGACACGTGAGAGCCAGGATCACGAAGCGAGCGAACGTCACCGATACCCGACGCTGTCGATGCGCGCGCTGCAGCGGTGCATCCCGCCGCTCCTCGCCGCGGCGCTCGTCCTGCCGTTCGCCCTCTGGCAGAACGCCTGGTTTGAGTGGGCGAATCCGTTGTGGCTGCTCGAGAACCAGAGCGAATGGGTGCGGACGCACGGCCTGCCGACCCCGTATCTGCACGCCCCCAATCAGGTCTTCTATCTCTTTCACTTGTTCTACGCGGGTGGGTTGCTCGGGGTCTTGGCCTACCCCACTCTGGTCCTGGGTCCCTGGCCCGTGTTCCTCGCAGCGACGGTTACAGCGTTCGTCGTCGCACAGCAGAGCATCGCCTGGCTTGCACGGTCGCTGGGCGTCGATCGTGCGCTCGCCAGCGTCCTGGGGCTCGGGTTTGTCACCGCGCCGTACGTCGTCGCCATGCTCTACGGCCGCGGTGCCTGGACGGAGCTGGTGGCGATGGCCGGAGTGACGCTGGCGGTGGCCGGGGCGGCGGAGCGGCTGACAAGCGGCGCGCCTCGCCGACGCGCGCTCGCCGCGGTGGTCGTTGGCGTAGCCGTGGTTGCGGCGACGCACAACCTGGCCCTTGTGTTCGCGTTGCCGCTCGCGAGCATGACCCTGCTGATCGCCCTATGGGTCCGTGGCACGACGTTCGCTGCACGCGCTGTGCTGATCACGCTCGCGGGCGCGGTGCTCGGTGGCGGCCTCACAGCCGTCATGCTGTTTCCCAACCTCTGGCTGTCGCGATGGACGTGGATCGCCCAGCCGGGGCTGACCAGCTTCTTCCTCAACCGGCTGGCCGATTTTCACAGCACGACGATGGTCCTGCGGCCGTGGCCGGCCGTTCCCGCGTCCGAGGCCGCCAACTCGGGCGTCTACGTCCAGACGGCGGTGCCGTTGCTGCTGTGGTTGACGGCGGCGCTCGTCGCATGGCGTCCCCGTCGCCGGCCGTCCGGCGGAGCACTTGCGCTGGCCGCGCTCGGGGTCGTTCTGATCGTCGCGATCGTCAACCCGACGTGGTGGCTACATCTGCCGGTTGCGCTGCAGTCGATCCAGTTCCCGTTCCGGTTGGTCACGTGGTTGACGTTCGTGATCGTGGTGGGCTGTGCGCTCGTGGCGGGCGCTGAACCGCAGCGTCCGCGTTGGCTGGCGCCGAGCCTGGTCGGCGTGATCGGCCTGCAGGCGGCGATCGCGCTGTTGATCGCCTTCGGTACCGACGCACGTGCGCTGTCCAACAGCGTGCCGCTGCGCCAGGACGACATCTCCGCGGGAAGGGTCCCGCGCTCGTTCGGAGCGCCCGGCTATGCGCAGCCCGTCCAGTTCCGCCTGACGGGCTCCGAGCCGCGCCCGGTCGAGCAGGTCGTCGCGGCGCAGCGGCTGCTCGATCCGCCCGACGAGATTACGCTCCGCGGCCGCGAACCTGCCGGCACGCGGCTGGCTACGAACGTCGTCGACTCTCCGCTGGTCCGATACGAGGGCAGTGCGCGCAAGATCGGCCGCGACAACACCGGCTTTGCCGTCCTGGAAATCCTGCCGCACACGGGTGCGGCGTGGGAGGTGACCGTCCGGCCGCGCGCGCCGCTGCCGGTCGTGGCAGGCAGGGTGGTGAGCGCGCTGAGTGCGTTGGCCCTGATCGGCTGGATGGTCGCGGCCGGCCTGCGGCGGCGGCGGGCGCGCTGAGACGTCAGGATCAGTAGCGGGCGCGCCGATCGCCGACCGCGGTGCTCGCCGCTTGCTCGCGGCTCCCGCCGCCGACCTCGGCGCGGGTGCGCGCGACCGCGACGATCTGCGTTCCCCAGCGCGAGCGCGTCAGGTTGGCCCTGAACAGCGGTCCGAACGCGGCCATCGCCGCTCGCGCAGCCAGCGGCGGCTTCGCACCCCGCTCGCTCGTCGCGACATCGTCGACGAGCCGCTCGCCGCGGGCGATCACGACACGGCGATAGAGGTTGAAGAACGGAAACCCGGCGCCGGCCGCCCAGTCGACATCGAGGCCGGCGCCACGGACGACCTCGGTCAGCGACGCGGGCGTGAAGTGCTGCCGGTGACCGATGTGGCGATCAAACGCGGACATGGGCCCGCCGGGGACCGTGATGACGACCAGCGCTCGCGGCGCCAGATACGACCGCGCCTGCGCGAGCAGGCGGATCGGGTCGTCAACGTGTTCGAGCACCTCCGAGCAAAGCGCATGGGTGCCCCAGCCGGTCAGCTGCGGCGACGGGCGGGCGTCCGTCGTCAGGTCGCGCAGCTCCAGCCGCGCGTCGGGGACCTTCGCGTGCGCTTGCGCTATCCCGACCTCCGACACCTCCAGGCCAGCGAGGACTGCCCGCGGCCAGCGCCGTCGGGCCGCCGCCAGGAAGTCGCCCTGACCGCTGCCGATGTCCAGCAGACGCCGGGGTGGACCGTCGGCTTCGAGCAGCCCGAGGGCGAGGCGCCGGCGATACGCCTGCGCGGGGTTGCGCGAGGCAGCGTCAGCGAAGTCCTCCCAGTGCTGTGACCAGTCGTCTCGCTGATTCACGCCCGCCGCTCCTCGCACCAGGCGCCGCTCACCGATCGACCCGGCAGGCGGCGAACGTGTTCAGCCCGAGCTTGTGGCGCCGACAACGGATGGCGCTCGGCTTGAAGCCGGCGCGGACGAGCTTGGGCCAGAGGTCCGCGGGATCGTAGTAGCGCTTGTGGTCGTCCATCTCCTCGGCCGGGCTGACCCCGAGCCGGAAGGCGGCGAGCTCGAGCGCGCGCTTGCCGCGCCACGAGGGCACGTTGATCAGCGCTATGCCGCCCGGTGCGAGGAGCCGCCGCAGATCCGCGAGCACCGCCTCGTCCTCCCACAGGTGCTCGAGTACCGACAAGCACAAGACGACGTCGAAGCGGGCCGACGGCATGCTCGGCGTCAGGTCGGGCAGCGACCCCTCCAGCCCGGTGACCTTGGGATGGGCCTTGAGATCGTCGGCCAGCGCGATGTCGACGAGCGTCGCGGACTCCACCTCGTCGAGCACCGTGCGCGCGAGCGCGGCGTTGAACCCGCACCCGAGATCGGCCAGCCGCCGGCCGGCGAAGCCGTCCGCGTGACGGCGCACCGCGACGCCGCTCAGCCACACGCCGAAGCGGTCGACCGGCGTCGGCTCCCGGTGCTGCCCGTAGGCGGACTTGCGCGTCCTCTCAGTCAGCGGCATTCGGGCGCCGCCGCGTCGTGGCAAGGATGCTGCCATGCAGGATCAGCGTGAAGGCGAACAACTGGTAGCCCATGACGGCGAGCGTCAGCCCCATCACCGCCAGGTGGTTGTGTGTAGCACCGGGGTCCCCCAGCGTGTAGTCGTGGCTCAGCCAGTGCACGACGAGCGGCAGCACGAGCGCGACGCCCGCAACGATCATCAGGCCCGCCAGCGTGACGGTCCTCGTATAGGGGAACGCGCGCGACCAGCGCCCGCACGCGCGGCCGGTGTAGTCGAACAGCACCTGCGCCAGGCAGCCGAGGCAGAAGCTCTGCAGGCCCACGACCGATAGCGCGAACCCGAGCAGCATCGTGTACAGGCCAAGAGCCGCGAAGCCGACGTCGATCGGGCCGCCGCTCAGCGGAACCGTCAACAGCAGCCCGAGCGCCAGCGCGATCAGGCCGGGCTTGAGGACGAAGAACTCGGCGCCGTACACGAACATCGCGCGCAGGTTGATCCAGGCCGCCGACCAGGGCGAGAACCAGCCGCTGCGCTTGTGGTGGCTGAGCCGGCCCTCGCGATCCTTGAGGAACGTGACCGGGACCTCGGTCGTCTTGAGGTCCATGTGCACGGACTTCAGGACGATCTCCGACGCGTACTCCCACGACTGAGACTGCAGGTCCATCCGCTTCAGCGCGTCGAGCGTGATGCCGCGCATGCCACAGTGGATGTCGGAGAACCTGCTCGAGTACAGGCGGTTGAGGATCCACGTCGTCAAGGGCGTGCCGAAGTACTGGTGCAGGGCCGGCATCGCGCCCGGCTCGATCGAGCCCTTCCAGCGCGAGCCCATGACGTACTCATAGCCGTCGCGGAAGCTGTCCACGAACGGCGCCAGCCGGCGGAAGTCGTACGTGCAGTCGGCGTCGCCCATGAGGACCCAGCGTCCCCGGATGTACGGGATCGCGTCCATGTACGCCCGCCCCAGCCCGCGCTTGGGGACGCGTAGCACGCGCGCCCCGGCGGCGACGGCGAGCGCCGCCGTGTCGTCGGTCGACGAGTCGACGATCAGGATCTCCCCGGCGATCCCGGCCGCCTGCAGCCCCTCGTGACACCACGCGACGAACTCCGTGATCGTCAGCGACTCGTTGAGCGCCGGGATGACGATCGACAGCTCCGGCTCCTCGACGTCCCGTGCCGGGATGAGCAGCTCGATCTCGGGATCCAGCTTCGCCTCGGCAGCTAGCGGCGAGCTCATGCCAGCGCGCGTTGCGCAACACGGTCATGAGCACGTCCGTCGCGGCCGTGCGCGATCGGCCGCTGCTCAAGCTCCATGGGCTTCCTCTCCGACCAGACCACGGGCCTCCTGCAGATTCGCGCGGATCGAGGCCACCAGCGCCTCTGCCGAGCCATAGCGGTTGCGCCACCCGCGCGCGCGGACGCGCTCGGAGCTGAAGCGCACAACCGGGACATCGCCCTTCCAGCCGCGGCTGCCACCGGTGAACTCGTACTGCACGGACTGCATTCCGAGCGTCTCGACGACGAGATCCGCGATCTCCCGCACCGTGACGTACTCGTCGGTGCCGACGTTGAAGACCTCGTAGCCGGGTTGTTCGTGCGCCGCGACGAGCAGCATCGCCTCCACGACATCGTCGACGTGGATGTAGGACTTCGACTGCGACCCGTCACCGAAGATCTCCAGCCGCGCCGGGTCGCGCAGGAGCTTGCGCACGAAATCGAACGTCACGCCGTGCGTCTGGCGCGGCCCGACGACGTTGGCGAAGCGGAACACCGAGGCGTGCAGCCCGAACATGTGACAGTAGGAGGAGATCATCGCCTCGCAGCCCAGCTTGCTGGCGCCGTAGGTCGAGATGGGGTGCATCGGGCCGTGGTCCTCGGTCGCGTTCACCTCGCCGATGTCGCCGTAGACGCCGCTGCCAGACGCGTACGTCAGGCGAGCCACGCGCTGGCGGCGGATCGCCTCCAGGACGTTGTTGGCGAGGTACGTGCCCTCCCAGAAGTCGATGTCCGGCCGCTGCATCGAGGCTGCGATGTCCGGGTTGGCGGCGAAGTGGAAGACGTGGTCGACGCCTGCCGTCGCCGCCAGCAGCTCCTCGAGCTCCTTGATGTCACCCACGACCAGCTCGAAGCGCTCGTCGCCCTCGAGATGAGCGAGCCGCTCGCGACTGCCCGAGACGAGGTTGTCGAAGACGCGAACGCGGATGTTCTCGTCGGCGTCGTGGAGCAGCCGCGTGGCGAGGTGTGAGCCGATGAAGCCGGCGCCGCCGACGACGAGGTAGCGCGTCATCGCAAGTTCCTTGCCACGAGCGGGCAGGCTATCGGGCGCCCGCCGCCGGAGGACTCAGCGCGACGTTGTTGACGAGCACGAGCGGTCCCGGAGTCGACAGCTCGATGCGATTGATGCCGCGCTTGAGACCCAGCTCGACGCCCTCCTCGCGACCGAGGACACGCATGCTCGCCGTGCGGTGCGTCTGCGGCGAGACGATGCGCAGCACCGTGCCTCGATCGCGGGGAACGGCCGGGCCCACTGCGGCCGTCATCACGTAGCGCTGGTATCGGTTGGAGACGATCGTGAGCGTCGCGGTCGCGGCGCCGACCTGCAGCGAGGGGTCGCGCCAGCCGGGGCCGGGGTCCGCGTCCTGTGCACCGTTGGGAGCGCTGACCGCCACGATCAGCGGGTGGCCCTTGAGCTTCGCGAAAGCGGTCGGAAGGAGGCTCGTGGCGTCCTCGAGCGCGCGGTAGGTCGCGGGCTGGAAGGTCTGCAGCCCGTCGTAGTAGCCCGTGAAGCTGATCGCCACGCCGAAGCAGACGCCCCAGAGCACGAGCACGCTGCCGAGCACAGCCAGCGCCACCCGCACCGCAGCATTGGCAGCCCGGCGAACGAGCGCCAACCAGCCGAGCACACCGGCGAGCACGAGCAGCGTCGCGAAGTCCGACTCGTAGCGCATCGTCGCTCCGAAGAGGCTGAAGCTGATGAACAGCACGAGCGCGATCCCGAGAGCGGCGAGCGCGAGGACGATCCAGCGCAGCGGTCGATCCTCCGGCCCGCGCAGCGCAACCGGCGCCAGCGCAGCGAAGGCGATCGGCACGTTGGCGAGCACGCCGGCGGTGACCTCGAGCTGGTAGCCGGCGGGTAGCGCACCCGGATCGGCGGGCGCCGGTAGGTGAAAGAACGGGAAGCCCACGGTGAGATCGGCGGGGGCCAGCAGGTAGTACCACAGCCCCGGTGCGAGATAGGCGAGGTTGTATCCGTGCAGGGTCCGGACGTCGGCGCCCGCGAGCTGGTAGCTGTTGCCGAACTCAAGCGGCGAGCCGAAGCGCGCTGCGTTGTAGAGCGCCAGCAGGACGCCGACGACGAGCGCCGGGCCCAGGAGCGCCGCAGCCAGACGTCGCGACGCCGGGCGGTCGCGGCGCTGAAGCCACCACCACAGCCCGACGAGCAGGACGACCGGGAGCGCCATCGTCGGCCGGCAGCCCACGGCCAGTCCCAGGCAGAGGCTTCCCGTCGCGAGGCGCCGCCGGCCGATCGGCCGCGCCAGCGCGCCCGCGGCGAGCAGGTACAGGGCCGCCATGAGGAACGCGTACGCGGCCAGCAGCGCGATCTCGTAGACGGCGACGCGGCGCAGAAGGAACGGCACGGCGCTGCCGGTCGCCAGCGCGAGGATGCCCAGCCCCACCATCCAGCGCGGGGTGCCCGGGAGGTAGCGGCGAACCAAGAACCGCAGCAGGGCCGAGGCGAAGCACAGCCCGGCGAACGCGAACAGCGCCGCGGCGAGGCTCTGCGGCAGGTCGCCGAGCGGCAGGATCCGGAAGGGGATGAAGGCCAGCAGCGCCGGCACCGGCCCCCACTGCAGGTAGTAGCGGCCCTCGTACAGCGAGGCATCGTGGACGCGGTAGGGCGCGTTGGCGATCGGGTCGTATGGGTCGGGCAGCGCGAGCAGCTCGGGCGCCGGCTTGAGGTCCAGCGACAGGTGGCCGTGCAGGAAGCCGTCCGCCATCAGGTTGTAGTAGTCGCCTTGCTGCTTGCCGAAGTCAAACGGGCTGCCGGACGTCGACGTGGTCCACAGGTAGAACGCCAGCACGGCGCCCAGCACGGCGCACAGCGCCGCGTGGGCGCGCAGCCACCGGCTCGCGGCCGCCGCCGTCGTCATGCCGGCGCAGCGCGCTCCACCGACTCCCACTTGCCCGCCTGGGCGGCGAGCGCTGGGTGCGACACCAGGAGGTGCCACAGCACCGCCTGGAAGGCCTCGACGTGTGGCGTGCGGCGCGCGGCCGGGCTCGGGACGACGACGCAGACGTCGGCGAGCTGCGCGGTCGTGCCATCGGGCTTGCCGACGATGCCGTAGATCGATGCGCCCACCTCCTTGGCCAGCTCGACCGCGTGGACGAGGTTCATCGACACGTCGTGCTCGCGCGAGCCGCCGCCGACGGAGAACACGAGGATCGCGTCGTGCTCGCCCAGCCGCGACGTGCGCAGCCATGCGGTGTAGGTCGTCTCCCAGCCCTCGTCGTTCGTGCGCGCGGTCAGCTCCGAGACGTTGTCGACCGGCGTGTAGCTCTCCAGGTGGCAGATCTTGCGGAAGTCGTTGACCGCGTGCGAGGCGTGGCCGGCGCCGCCGCCGACGCCGAGGATGAAGAGCCGACCGCCGCGCTCGCGCACGGCTGCGAGGCCGGTGGCCATCGCCTCGATCTCGTCGCCGGGGAGCTCTTGGGCGATGGCGGCGGTTTCGGCCAGGAAGGTCTGGGTGTAGGAAGGCGAGGCCATGGCTTGGAGCCTATGCGCCGGGCGGCGATGGCGGGATCGACCGTTACGCTGTGCCCGTATGGGGGACGGCACGAGTCTGGCGATCGCACCGCCGCGCGGCGCGACGATCGTGCCGCCGTTCGATGGCGGCTGGCTGGCCCCGGACGGCGGCCGCGAACCGTTCATCGCCTACGTCGACGTCGATCCCTGCGTCAACTGGTCCGACGAGCTCGAGCAGTTCCACGAGGAGAGCACGCGGACGCACTTCATCGACCAGTGGACGAGGAGCTCGATCCTGGATCGCCTCGGTTCGCTGCCGGCGGCGCCGGTCATCGCCGACGTCGGCTGCTCGACCGGCCATCTGCTCGAGGATCTCCAAGGCGCGCATCCGGCCGCGACCCTCGTCGGCATCGACCTCGTCGCCGCCGGGCTGCGCAAGGCGCATCTCGCCACGCCGCGGGCGCGGCTGCTGCGAGCCGACGCCTGCTCGCTGCCGCTCGCCGACCGCAGCCTCGACGCGATCGTCAGCGCGAACCTGCTCGAGCACGTGGACGACGACCGCCGGGCGCTGACCGAGATGGCGCGCGTGCTGCGACCGGGAGCGCGGACGGTGATCGTCGTGCCCGCGGGGCCGAGCACGTACGACTACTACGACCGCTTCCTCGGTCACGAGCGGCGCTACGCCCGCGGCAAGCTCGCCGGCAAGGCGCGCGCCGCCGGGCTCGAGGTCGTCGAGGAGGTCGCGATCGGGGCGCTGCTGTTCGGGCCGTTCTGGCTCGTGAAGCGGCGCAACCGCCTGCTGCACTCAAACCTCCAGGGCACGGCGCTGGAGCGTCGCGTGGCGCGCGACATCGCTTCGACGAAGGACTCGCGCGCCGGCCGTGCCGTCTGGAAGGTTGAGGAGGGCCTGCGGCGCCGAGGTATCGCGCTGCCGTTCGGCATTCGCTGGCTCCTCGTCGCCCGCCGGCCCGAGGACCGTTCGTGAACCAGACGCTGAGCATCGTCATCCCCGCTTACAACGAGGAGGCGAACATCGAGCGCGTCTACGAGCGCATCAGCGCCATCGCCGACGGCCTCGACGTGGAATGGGAGCTGATCTTCAGCGTCGATCCCTGCACGGACCGCACCGAGGAGCTCATCCTGCAGCTGCGCGATCGCGATCCGCGCGTGAAGATGCTGCGCTTCTCGCGCAGGTTCGGACAGCCGATGGCGACCCTCGCCGGTTTGGAGGCCTCCGGCGGCGACGCCGTCGTCGTCATCGACTGCGACCTCCAGGACCCGCCCGAGGTCATTCCCGAGCTCGTTGCCCGCTGGCGCGAGGGCTTTGACGTCGTCTACGCCCAGCGACGCTCGCGCGCCGGTGAGAAGTTCGTCAAGCGGCTGGTCGCCAACGTCGGCTACCGCGTGATCAACCGCATCGCCGACGTCGAGATCCCGGCCAACACCGGCGACTTTCGCCTCATGAGCCGGCGCGTCGTCGACAACGTCGTGGCGCTCAAGGAGGGGCACGGCTTCCTGCGCGGGCTCGTCGGCCTCGTCGGCTTTCGCCAGTCCAGCGTGCCCTACGACCGCGATGCGCGCGCCGGAGGCACGGGCAAGTACAACAGCGCGCTGGGCTCGATCGTGATCGGGCTCAACGGCGTGGTCGGCTTCTCGCGCTACCCGCTGCATCTCATCTCGGTCGTGGGCATGGCGATGTCGCTGTTCGCGCTCGTCGTCACGGTCGTGTATCTCAGCCTCAAGCTTGCGGGAGTCCCGTTTCCGGTCGGCAACCCGACGATCGTCATGGCGGTGACGTTCTTCAGCGGCATCCAGCTCTTCTCGCTTGGCGTCATGGGCGAGTACGTCGGGCGCATCTACGACGAGGTGCGCCAGCGTCCGAAGTTCATCGTGGAGTCCTCCTACGGCTGGGAGGACGCCGAGACGATCCACCAGCTCGGACGCTCCGAGAGCCGCGCGTAGTGGCGCGCTCGATGAAGGAGCTCGTGCTCCACATGCGCTCGCCCGAGTCCGGCTCGCTGGGCCAGGGCGTTCGCTACGCGATCGCCGGCAGCGGCGTCGCTGCCGTCTACGTGCTGACGACGCTGTTTCTCGCCAACGTCGCCGGCCTGCACTTTCAGACTGCCCTGGTCATCGGCTACGGCGTCGCTGTGACGACGCACTTCTTCGCGCAGCGCCACTTCGTCTGGGCCGACGGGCAGGCGTTCGCGCTGCCGGTCGGACGCCAGGCTCGGCGTTACCTGACGGTCACGCTTACCCAATACGCGGTCACCGCGCTGTCGACGTCGCTGCTGCCATCCGCGCTGAGCCTGCCGACCAACCTCGTCTACGTCGCGACCGTCGTATGCGTGACCGGGATCTCGTTCCTGCTGCTGCGCTCGCGCGTGTTTCATCCCGAGGAGCGGACGACCTGACGCGCAGCGCGATCAGACCGCGCAGCGTCCGGTGACGGCGCGCATCCCGGTCAAGCGAATCACGTCCGATGCTGGGGTCGGCAGCTGCAGCAGCGCGTCGCGGATCGGCGCGCGGCCCGTCGCGCGGACGCAGACCGTCAGCGTGCCGCGCCGGTCACGCGCGCGCACGCCGCGCTGGGCCGCAACCGTGAGCGGCTGCGGGAGCCTGAACGTCAGCCGCGCCCAGACCCGGCGGGCGCTGCTCCTCCCCACGACGTGGAAGCGCAGCGGCGCCCCGGGCCGGGCCCAGGGGATGCCCGATGCATCCAGACGGGCGAGGCCGATGTTCAAGCCCGTGTACGGCGTCACGTCCAGCGGCCGCGTGCGTTCCATCAGGCTCACCGCCCCGCGACGGGCCAGGACGCGCCGGTCGGTCGCGACGCCTGAGAAGCGCGTCAACAGGTAGCGATAGTCGGGCCGGAACTCGGGACCCGGCGGCAGCTCGGGGCCCAGCGTCAGGTACTGAACCGCGTTAGCGTAGCTCGTGCCCAAGCTGATCGAGACGCGTCCGGGCGCCCGGTCGGACGCGAGGTGGTACGTCAGCGGTTGCTCTGCCTGCGCGGCCACGCTCGCCCAGTAGCCCTCGACGTGAACCGGGCGGCCGTCCCGCGGCAGCTGCTCCAGCGCGGCGCGGTTCGCGCTGTCGAAGAAGAACGACGCGTCGGCGAAGCGATCGAGCTCGACGCGCGCGCGCTGGCCGACTGCGAGCACGACGAGCAGGACGCCGGCGGCGCCGCCCACCTGCCAGAGGCGCGCGGGCGAGCGCAGCGACTGCCACAGTCCGAGGGCGAGCAGCACTGCGAGGATCGGCGCCAGCGCGAGCAGGTAGCGCTGCGCGCAATACGTGCACGCGTCGGCGCTCTGGTAGGAGAGGTATGCGGCAAGGCCGAAGATCACAGCGAGCCCGAGCAGGGCGAGCCCGATCGCGTGACGGCGGACGGCAACGGCGGCGAACGCGAGCAAGGCGAGCGGGATCAGCGTGGCCAGCAGGATCTGGCGCAAGCCTGCGGTGCCGATCGGAGTCAGAAACCAGAACTCCTGCGTCTGCAGCAACCAGCCCGGGAGGACCTCGGCCGGCAGCGCGTAGCTTACGCGCGGGAACGGGAAGCCCGCGGTGAGGACGCGGTGGTAGTAGCCCACCGTGCGCACCAGCGCAACGGGATCGAACGCCGCGGTCAGGACGGCCACGGCGATCGCGGGCAGGGCCAGCGAGCGCCCGAGCGCAGGCAGGCTCGCGCCCGCGCGACGCTGCACGATCGCCCGCCACGCGAGCGCGGCCGCTCCGATCGCGGCCAGCGGCGGCACGTAGAGGGGATACACCGTGACGAAGCACGCGAGCATGAGCGCGACCAGCGCCAGGTTGGCCGGCCGCGGGTCGCGCACTGCCTCGGCGCCGAGCAGGACGGTCGGAACAAGCAGCGCGAGCGCGATGATCGCTGCCTGGTAGCTGTCGAACCACAGCTCGAGCAGCAGTGGCCCGCCGAACAGCGCCCCGGCCAGGGGCGCCGTCCAGGTCGGGGTCCCGGCGATGCGGCGCACCGCGGCGAACGCGCCGAGTCCGCCGGCGAGCAGCAGCACGACGAGAAACGGCGCGAAGGTGTCGATCGACGACAGCCCGAGCAGCTCGTTGACGTTCGCGCCGAGCGGGGTCGCGTCGAGGTTCGAGCCGAAGTCCGCGATGAACGCGTAGATGAACTGCGTCAGGTCCGCGAAGCGCGAGCCGGTGCGCACGTGCTCCTGCCACGCAGCGCGTGCCTCCCGCAGCGAGGTCGTGGCGGCGGCCTCCTGGACGGCGACGTAGTTGTCGACGTCGGTGAAGTAGTAGGCGGCCGGGCCGACGGTATGGCGCTCGTGCAACACGAAGGTCAGCGGCCCGGCGACGGCGATGCAGACGACGAGTACCTGCGCGCCGTCGCGCAGCGACGGCCGCGCGTGCTCGGGCGAGCGCAGCGTGCGCCATGCCGCGAACGCCGCCGACGCGAGCGCGAGCGCGATCAGCAGCGGGTAGGAGCGTCCGGCGGAAACGAACTCGAGGGCGGTCGTAGTAACGCACGTGCCAAGGCAGAAGCCGAGGATCGGCGCCAGCGCGATTCGCGACGCGGCATCGAAGCGCACCGGCAGCAGGGCGGCCGGGCCTGCGCCGATCAGCAGCAGGATCGCCAGCAGAGCGCTCTCGCCGGCGGCGAGCTCAGTCCAGATGTGCATCGAGAACGGGGCCGCTCAAGCGCGCGGTGTCGCCGATCGCGGAGGAGCTGTGACGGCCGCGACCTCCTGCAGAAAGCTCTCCAGCTCGTCGATGCGCCGCTCCCACGCGTAGTCCCCGGACGTGGCACGGCCGGCTTCGCCGAGACGAGCGCGCAGCTCAGGGTCCTGGAGGAGCCTGGAGATCGCGTCGCTGACGGAGTCGACGGTCTGCTCGGGGATCAGGCAGTTCTCGCCGTCGACGCAGAAGTCGCGATTGCCGTGCGCGTCGGTGCAGACGACCGGGCAGCCGGTCGCCATCGCCTCCAGCGCAGGCAGGCAGAAGCCCTCGTGCGTCGAGGTCTGCACGAACACCGTCGCCTCGTTGAAGAGGACGTTCACGCCCTCGTCGCTGGGCGACAGCACGTAGTGCGCTCCGGTCTGGTCGCCAAGCTCGGGCTCGATGCCGAACAGGCACAGCTCCGGCGGCGGCTGCACCGCCTTCCATGCGTCGATCGTGAGCGGCAGGTTCTTAAGCGGGTTCGTGCGCCCGATCGCGAGCAGCATGTCGTCGCGGCGCGTCGTCCCGGGGAGCGGGCGAAAGTTCTGCAGGTCGATCCCCGGCGGGACGAGCGTCGACTCGAGGCCCAGCTCGCGCAGCCGGTCCGCGTTCCAGCCGGAGATCGTCATGTAGCGGAACTCCTGGCGGTATCCGGCCAGCACCGCGTGGCGGGAGTGCTCGTCGTCGGGGTAGTACGACGTCTCGATGTCCTGCACGAAGAAGACCGGGATGCCCCGCAGGACGCTCGCCTGCCACACCGGCGCGCCGGTGTTCCACCACGTCGCGACCTTGATCGCGTCGATCTCGGTGAGCGCCGCAACGAGCTCTTCGTAGTCCTCGAAGGTCACGACGGGAACCTGCAGCGAAAACCAGTCGGGCTGCTCGCCGAGCGTGAAGAGCCTCACGTCGTGCCCGCGCTCCCGGAGGCGGTTGAGGTGCTCGAAGATGTCGCGGTGCCCGCCGCCGACGCCTGTGTCCTCGGTGATGTAGACGATGCGCAGGCGCCCGTCGCCGAAGCGCACAGCGCGCCCGCGCGCGTCGAAGAACTCGCGCCAGCGCTCCCAGAACGCCGCCTGCGAGGCCAATTCGCGCGCGCCCACCGTGGTGCCGCGCGTCACGGACTCCAGGTGCGTCAGCGTCGCCGCCGGAAAGTAGATGACCTGGAAGCCGGCCTGCCACGCCCGCAGGCACCAGTCGACGTCCTCGTAGGCCATCGGATAGCGCTCGTCCATCGGACCGACGGCGTCGAGCACGGAGCGCTTGACGTACATGCACGCTCCCGTCACCGCGAGCACGCACGCCATCACGTTCGCCGGACCGTAGTCGGCGGGCTTAAAGCGGAAGCGGTGGTCGAACCACTCCAGCGCACCGAGGTTGCGATGTACGCCGGCGTGCTGGATGCGGTTGTCGGGATACAGCAGCTTGCCGCCGACGATGCCGACCTCGTTGGATGTGTGGGCAGCGTACTGCAAGCACTCCAGCCAGCCCTCGCGAGCGATGACATCCGCGTTGAGCAGCACGACGTCGCCGCGAAGGTCAGTCGACGCCAAACCGCGGTTGACGTTCGCCGCGAAGCCGACGTTCTCCTCGCCGAGGATGAGCGCATCGATCCCCTGGACGGCGCGCAGCGCCTCGACGTCCGCGGCCGGGCTGGCATCGTCGGTGACGACGATCCGCACGAGATCGCGGCGGGTCGTGCGGCGCACGCTGCGGACCGCCTCGGCGACGTGCACCGGGTCCCCGTAGGTGGGAATCACGACCGTGACGGGACGGGCTTTCTCGGCGTACCACGCCTTCGCCCGGCGCCGCTCGATCTCGACGATCGTGCCGAGCTTGAGGCGGTGGCGCAGCGGCGTGTAGCGCAGCGGGAAGGTAGCGGCCCGCCAGAGCACCTGACGCCAACCGAGGTACTGGTAGGTCAGCGCGATGCGGCGGCGCAGGTTGGCCAGGCGCCCGGCAGGCATCGCCTTGATCGCTGCGTCGGGCGTGGTGAGCTTCTCCTCTGGCTGCCTCATCGACGGTCGTCATTCTCCCGATCGGTCGGCGCGAAGGTCGTACGGGACTCGAGCGACAGGCGCCGCCGCACGCCCGGCGCGAGGCGATCGTGGCGCGAGCCGAGCGCTGCACCGGCAATGCGCGCCGCGTGGTGGGCGACGGCACGGCCGGCCAGCAGCGGGCCGGCCGGGTGCCCTCTGGCGCGTGCCCAGCGCACGTCCGCGCGTGCCGGTGCCAGGACGCGGTCACGCAGCGTCGTGACGTTGAGCGGCTCCACCCAGCCGTAGACCTCGCGCAGCGCCCGCCACTCGTCGAAGCAGCGCTGCAGGCGACGCGCCGGCGAGTACTCGTGCGAGTGCTCGACCGTGGCGCCGGGGACGAACGCCTTCGCGTAGCCCGCGCGGAGCATGTCGACCGCGAGCTGCTGGTCCTCGGCGTAGAACACGTCGCGAAACGGCACCTGCTCCCATGCGGCTCGCGCGACGGCGCCGTTGGCGTCCGTGAAGAACCCGCGGACGCCGAGCAGGTGACGCGGCGCCAGCGTGCGCTCCTCGTCGTCCAGGCGATCGATGCGCGGGCCCGCGAAGGAGGCGAAGAACGTCTCGAGCTCGCGCGCGGTCATCGGCGACGCGTCCGGCGCGGGCTCATACGGACCGAACGCGAGGCCGATGTCGGGGGCCTGCTCGAACGCGCCGACGAGGCGATCGAGCCACTGCCGCGTCGCGGGCACCGCGTCCTGGGTCAGGAACGCCACATGCTCGCCCCGGGCCTCGCGTGCGAGCAGGTTGCGCGTGGCGCCGTGGGAGAACTCGCTCGGACTGATCTGCAGCAGCCGAGCGCCGCGCGAGCGGGCAAGCTCGACCGAGCCGTCCGACGAGCCCGAGTCGCAGACGAGCAGCTCGAGCTCGAGCGGGGTGTCCTGCCCGAGGACCGCATCGAGCACGAGCGCCAGGCGCGGTCCTGCGTCGCGCACGGGCACCGCGACGGTGACGTCCGGCCGGCTCACGGCGCCGAGCGTGTCGCACGGCGCGCGCCGGCCGGGCCGCGGTAGGGTTCCCCGCGATGCGCAGGGACGCGATGAGCGCGCTGCGCTGTCCTCGCTGTAAGGCGGAAGGCTCGTTCGGGCTCGCGATCGAAGCCGAGGACGAGCGCGAGGTGCGTGAGGGCGAGCTGACGTGCACGACCTGCGGCGAGGCCCGCAAGATCCGTGGTGGGATCGTCGACCTCATGCCCGAGGGCGTCCCGGCGTTCGTGCGGCGCGAGGCTGATGGCCTCGGGCGCTTCGCCGAGAAGATGCGCGCCGGCGGCTGGGACCGCGAGCTGGTCCTCAGCCTCCCCTACCGTCAGGACGGCTACTGGTACGCCCAGGCGACCATGATGCACCAGGTCCTGCACACCGTCCCGCTGCGGCCCGGCGACACGATCCTCGACGTCGGCTCGAATACCTGCTGGGCCGCCGCGATGCTCGCCGAGCGCGGGCTGCGCGTCACCGCGCTGGACATCACCACGGCGCAGATGCAGGGCCTCGCGACGGCGGACTGGTGGTATGAGGCCAAGGGCGTGCACATGGAGCGCGTGCTCGGCGTCATGTTCGACATCTCGCTGGCCTCCAACTCGCTGGACTGGGTCTGGTGCTGCGAGGTGCTGCATCACAACCACCGCGCGAACCTGTGGGCGACGATGCGCGAGCTGCATCGCGTGCTCAAGCCCGGCGGCTCGCTCATCGTCGTCAACGAGACCCTGCGCACCCTGCGCGAGCCGCACCTGCATCCCGGCGCGGACGTCAGCGAGTTCGAGGGTCACGAGCATGCCTACCTGCGCCGCAGCTATGTCAAGGCGGCGCGCGACGCCGGCCTGCACGTCGACGTCCGCGGCCCGCGCCTGCACAACGTCTTCTGCGAGGAGCTGTTCAGCATCAGCCCGCGGATGCACATCCGCGACGGCTTCCGCGCCGCCGCCGCCCATGCCGTCCGGCGCGACCCGCGCCTCAGGCGCGCATACCTGGCCTGGAAGTCCTACGTCGCGGGTGGCACGTCGCTGCACATGCTCGCAACCAAGCCAGAAGGGTGAGCCGGTCACGGACGGACCAGCTCGATCCAATCAAGCTCCTGGCCGCACAGCGTGCGCCAGCGCTTCACAGGCAGCGTCTGCAGGCGCGCGGGCTCGTCGCGCACGAGTGCCAGTGGGCCAATCCGGACCACGGCGCCGTCGCTGGGCCGCAGCGAGCCACCGCCGAGCAGCACGCGGACGCGATGCGTTCCGGCGGCCAAGCGCAGACGGGGACCGGCCTGCAGCCACTGCCCAGGCGTGTTGATCCCATGAACCGAGCCGGCGCGCCTGCCGTCGACGAACAGCTGGACGCGGCGCGGAAAGTCACCCCGCAGCCACACCTGGTGCACGCCGGCGCGTCTCACGCTGAGCGTTCCGCTTGCGTCTCCGGGAAGGATCGTCGCGATCGTGCCCGGCACCGCCTGATCGGGTCGGAACGACGGTGAGCGGTCGCGTGCTGCGCGAACGTCGAAGTGTGCCGATGCCGGCGCACGCGCTGCGACGAGGGCACGCCGGCCGCGCGCGCCGCGAGCTCGCCGGGCGAGGCGGCGGACCGCGTCGCACGGTGCCGGTCTCGTCGAGGACGTGCGGCGTTGAAGCGGAAGGTGGTGCAGCACCCGGGGACCGCCGGATGTGCGGCGCCAGACCTCGTAGTAGCGGTTGACATACGTTCGCTCGTAGTCCGCCGGCGGGCGGCTCGCGGCCGGCGAGCGGCGCAAGACGATCGCGGGGAAGCGCCGCACATGGGCCAACGTATGCTCGTCCAGGTCGAAGTAGTGGCCGAAGATGCCGGTCGGCTTGCGCAGCTGCACCTGCAGTGGCGTGATCGGCTCCGCCGAGACGTTGAGGGGGGCCGCGCGAGCGAAGTACTTCGCGAACTCCTCGAACTCGTTCCACATCACCAGCCCGCCGCGCGGCAGGCGCTCGGCGACGTCTGCGATCGCCTCCATCCGGTCGCGCGGGGCGATCTTCGTGTCATGAAACGCGTAGGCGTCGGAGACCATGACCCCGGCGACCAGGACGAGCCCGAGCGCGGGGCCCAGCGGGCGCCAGAGCCCGCTCAGCGCGAGCAGGCCGAGGCCGGCCAACAGGAGCACCGAGGGACTCATGACCGCGAGCAGCTTCGCATCGGCGTAGGGCGTCACGCGGGGCGCGACGACCGCGGCGGTCAGGATCGCGGGGACGAACGCGAACAGGGCCTGCGGGCGTCGTCTGCGTATGACCGCAACGATGCCCAGCACGCTGAGCCCCGCAACGATCCATAGACCTACGCCGGTCATGCGCGCCGCCGTCTCGTCAGGGCCAATCGGGCCCACGAACGTTCCGTCCAGCCAGATCCCGCCCGCCTGCAACAGCGGCAGCGGCGCGCTGAGGTGGCCGAGGACGTCGCCCGCAGGAGCCGCCGCGTCGACGACGTTGCTGGCGACGCGGTAGAACTGCCACAGGGTCGTGAGCGTCCCGGCGGCCAGCGCCACCGTCACGGCGGCGACCGCGGCGGCGGCTGCCACCCACCGCAGCCGCAAGGACTCGCGCCCGTGAACGAGCAGGACCGCGGCTCCCAGGGTCACGCCGACGGCGAGCACGTACGGAACGCCGGCCGCGCTGTAGACGCTGAGCATCGCCGCCATCGCCACCCCCAGCAGCGCAGCCGCAGCGGCCGGCCTGTCGGCGCGCACCACCTCAAAGCCGAGAGCCATCGCCGCCGCGAGCGCGCAGAGCACGCCGATCTCCTTGATGCTGCCCTGGAGGCCGTAGTTGTAGGCGAGGTTGGAGGCGACGGCGACGGATGCCACGATCGCCGCCGTTCGAGCGCCGAACCCGATTCGCCCGCTCAGCACGGCCATCGCCATCGCCGTGAGCGCCGCCATCGCGCTGACGAACCCCTGGTACAGGACCTCCACGGGCGTCGCGAGCAGACCGCTCAGCGTCGCAAGGTATGCGTGCGTCCCGAGCGGATAGCCGCTGTAGAGATATGACCTCGTGATCATGCCGCCGGTTGTGAGGGGCAGCGTTCCCGGGTCGGTGCCGGCTGTCTTGAGGTGGTCGGCGAGCAGGAACTGGACGGCGGTGTCGTTGAGGAAGTTGTAGCCCGACCACGTCCATCCGCCCGAGAGCAGCATCGGCGCCGCGTACAAGACGTAGACCGCGAGCGCGGCGAGGCCCGGCCAGCCTGGGTTCAGCCGCCTCGGCAACTCGCGGCCGGCGAGCGCGAAGCCGGCGACGCTGCCGGCGATCAGCACGCCGACGGCGACCTCGACGTGCAGGCCCAGCGCGTAGACGCCGAGCAGCACGCAGGTCGCCAGGCAGAAGCCCAGCGGCGCGAGCAGCCCGTCATGCAGCCGCGCGCGCACCGCGCGCTCGGCGAGGAGCCCAAGCCCCGTGGCCGTCACGGCAACCGCGAGCGGCAGGCCGACGAAGGCGATCAACGTCTGCATGCGGCGGCCTAGTGGTTCGTCCTTGCAGGACGGACCACTACTAGAGTCCGCCGCGATCGGCTCGCGCGTCGAGACCTGCTCGTGTGCTGTGTGTAGAGGCCATTGCGATCCGGCGAGAGGAAGCCTGCGGCGTCGGGTGTCCGCGCAGACAGAGAACGCGCGAGCGGCGGAAGGGTTGCGCGCATCCGGACCCTACTGCCTGTTCGGCTGGGCAAACGCACCGCGCGGACGCGGCCAGGTCCAGCGCCGCCGGCCGATCGGGCTTCTGGCAGGCTCCCCGCGCATGAGCGATCCGTCGACGACCTCGGCCGGCGTCGTGGCCGGCCTGGAGGACAAGCAGCCGGCGACGGCGCACGTGCGCGGCGTGCGGATCGCCATTGCGACGGTGGGCGTGGTGCTCGCGGCGATCATGGTGTTCGAGCTCGCGCGGCCGCGCGACTTCCTCACCGGCACGAACAACGCAGGCTCCGATGGGACGGTGCTGCACGTTCAGCCGGGCCAGCAGTTGTGCGTCGGCGCGCTGCAGATCCCCGCCGGCACCGGTCGCCTGCGTCTGCGCTTGGGGCCGCTGGGGCCGACGACCGTCGCCACGGAGGTGACGGCGGGCACGCGCTTCGAGCAGGACACGATCGCGCTGGCGCCGCGAGGGGGACCGGCGGGAAGCGCTCCCACGACGCTCGACATGCCGGTCGCGATCAAGCGCAGCTCGAGCGGCCGGCTGTGCGTGACGCCGTCCGGGCCGATCGACGTCGTGGGCCGCCGCGGGCTGGAGACCGGCCAGTCGGCGGCGCTGCTCGGCGGCAAGCCGGTCGATGCCCGCGTGGCGGTCTGGTTTCATCCGCCGACGGGCGAGCGCAAGAGCCTGCTGGCCCAGCTGCCCGACATGTTCGAGCGCGCGTCGCGCTTCCGTCCCGGGATCGTCGCGGCGTGGACCTACGCGGGCCTGCTGCTCGTCCTCACCCCCGCGCTCTTCCTGGCGGCGCTCTACGTCTTCGCGCGCGCGGTCGCGCAGCGGCCGCTGCGCGGGGCGGCGCTCGTGATCGGTGCGATCGGCTTTGTCGCGGCCGCTTCGTGGTCGCTCATCGTTCCTGTGTTCGACGCACCCGACGAGGTGGAGCACTTCTCCTATGCGCAATCCATCGCCGAGCGCGGTCGCGGGCCCGACAACGGCCCGTCGGCACGGCGTGCGTACTCCAGCGAGACGCAGGTCGCCTACGAAGGCGCGCGCCTGAGCGGCTACTACGGCCAGCGCCTCGGCCGCCCGCCGTGGACCGCGCGCGACGAGCGCGCCTGGCAGGTCCGCCAATCCCAGGAGCAGCCAAGGCGCGACGACGGCGGCGGCTGGATCACGACCGCGGATTACACGCCGCTGTACTACGCGGCGCTCGCACCGGCCTACCTGGCCGCCGGCTCGCGGTCGATCTGGTCACGCGTCACGGCGATGCGGCTCGTGTCGGCGCTCCTCGGCGGCCTGACGGCCGCGTTCGTCGTCCTGCTCGTGCAGGAGCTTCTCCCGCGCCCGCGCTGGCCGGCTGTCGCGGCGGGGCTGTTCGTCGCCTTCCAGCCGATGTTCGCGTTCATCTCGGGGATGGTGAACAACGACGCCGGCGTCAGTGCCGCCGCGGCGCTCGTGCTCTATCTCGTCGTGCGCGCGCTGCGCCGCGGGCTGACGGTGCCAACGGCTGCCGCGCTGGGCGCGGCCGCGGTGGTACTGGCGCTGATGAAGGGCAGCGGGCTCTTCCTGGTGCCCGCGATCGTCATCGGCGTCGTTGGGGCAGCGCTGCGGGCGCGGCATGCCGGGCGTCAGGTGAGGTCGGCGCTCGCGGCGCTCGGCGCCGCGGTCGTGGTCACGGCCGCGCTCGCAGCGGTGTTATCGGCCGTGCTGCACGACAGCGCCGATCCGACGCGCGCCGGTTGGTTCGCCGCGACCGGCAACGCCTACCCGACACGGCCTGGCGCCGCCGTCGAGCCCTCCAAGGCGCTCGAGCATCCGGTGCAGTTCGTGGAGTACGTGTTGCAGCTGGTCGTCCCGCCGAGCGCCGGAATGGACGACCAGCGGCCCGGCGGCGGGCGCTTCCCGGGCTTTCACGCCTACGTCGAGCGCGGCTGGGGCTCGTTCGGCTTCGCGTCGATCCTGTTTCCCAAGTGGGTGTACGCCGTGATCGTCCTGGCGATGCTGGCGCTCGTGCCGCTCGCGCTCGTGGCATGGTGGCGCAACCGCGCCGCCGTCGCACGGCGGCGCTGGGAGCTGGCGGTCCTCGTGCTCGTCGTCCTCGGCGTGTTCTTCGGTACCGAGGTCGCCTACTTCGCGCCCGGCGACCCGACCACGCCGGAGTTCGGCCGCTATCTCTTTCCGGCGGCTTCGGCGATCGCGGCGCTCGCCGTGCTGGCGACGTTCGGGCTCGGCCGGCGCGCCGCGGCAGCGCTCACGGCCGGCCTCGTCACCGCGATGCTCGCGCTGTTCTGGGCCTCGCAGTTCCTGACGATGTCCGCGCTCTACAGCTGAGCCGGGGAGGGGCAAACGCTCCGCCAAGCGCACGGTGCGTTTGCGGCCTCTGCCGAACGCCGCTGGCCTTGCCTACGCGTAGACCCCGTCGAGCCACGCCTTGAGCGCCGCCTCGTGCTCCGCGGCGTCGACGCCATCCACAAACAGGTGCGCGCTCATCCCGACGACGCTGCCGAAGTGGTTGCGCCCGAAGAAGCGGTACAGGCCGTCGGCGGTGCGGACGCCGAGGAACTCCGGCGTCGAGTAGTCGATGACGCCGTCGAGCGCGCCGGCGTCACCGAGTGACGCGTGTACCGGATCGTCCACGCCGGCGTCCGCGGCAACGCCGAGGGCGGCGCGCAGCGCATCCATCGCGTCCGGCGTTCCGGCGGACTCGGGTCCCTGGATGCCGGCCGACGGCTTTCCGACGTAGGTGACCTGGCGGCCATTGAAGTGCGCGAGGTACTGCCCGAGCGTGTGGAGGTAGAAGTCCGTGTGGGCGCCGATGGCGTCGTACTGATCCTCCCAACCCTCGGCGAGGATCCCGCTGTGGACGTAGCGCAGGTGCGCCGTGCCGCCTTCGCGGGCCTCGATCGCGTATTCGAGCGCGTTGAAGGTCCCGTCCGGCGACTCCATGCGGATCACGAGGCGGTGCGGCGGGTCCCAGGTCGTGACGGGCCCGCCCTCGGGCGGGGCGGCGCCGGCGGGGATCTCCATCCCCGTCGGGAACTGCCAGGCCGCGGTGTCAGCAGTGATCGCGGTCCAGACGTCGTCCGGGGCGGCGGGCAGCTCGACCTCGCGGGTGACCTCGAATGCACGGCTCATGACTGGGGCTCCTTGTTGTGCGTGATGGTGGGATGCAGCGCGACGACGAACCGGTGCGCACGACCGCCGGGGGCGGCCTCGGCGTGGTACTTCGCCACCAGGCCGTTGACGGCGTCCGCCAGCTCGACGGCGAACGCGGCCCGCTCCTTCGCGGACGCAAACCGCACCTCGCTGTCGATCCCGAGCGTCGCGAGCGGCTTGCCGGCTGCGCCTGCCCCGGTGATGAGCTCACCGACCTCGCGGACCATGCGACCCCCCACCGCCAGCAGCCAGCGCGCGGAGCGCTGGTCTGGCTCCCGTGACGGATCCGGCGCGACCGCCGGCAGGGCGCTCGGCGAGATCACGTAGGACGCGGCCGTCGCCTGCAGCACGCGCTCGGTGCAGTTGCCCTTGCGGCGCTCCTCGACGAGCTCCACCAGGTTGTGGCGCTCCAGCGCCCGCAGGTGGTAGTTCACCTTCTGGCGCGTGAGCCCGACGCGCGCCGCGAGCGTGCTGGCGGACCCGGGCTCTGCCAGCTCGGCGAGCAGGCGGGCGCGGATCGGATCCAGCGACGCCTCGGCGGCGGCGGGGTCGTCGATGACCGTGATGTCGTGCATGGCTGCACCCTCTCACGGACAACTATCCTTGTCAAGCACGTTTATCCTGTCGGCTTGCACATCGGGTTCAGGTCGGCAGGCGAGGGTCGCGGAGGTGGGCGGCGGGCAGCGCCCGGCGGACGCCGCGCGAGATAGCCGCTGCTCGCCGCTCAGAAACCAGGAGCGCCCGCGCTGTCGTACGTGACAGCGCGGGCGCGGTTGGACCGACTTCGGGGGTGGTTAGATCGCGGCGATCCCCTGCGTGCCGGGCGCGAGGCCTTCGATGGCAGGCACGGGTCCTGCGGAGCCATGGATGGCGGTGAGGTTGCCGTCCGTTTCGATGCGGTAGGCGTTGATGCTCATCGGATCGTTCATGGGGGTCTCCGCGAGCTCGTTGAAGCCGGCGGTGATGATGTACAGGAACTGCCCGTCTGCGCTGACGGCGCTGTCCAGGGCGGCGTGCAGGTCCACGGTGACGGCGGTGTGACCGTCGGGGGTCAGGCGCCTCAAGGCGCCGTTGGTGGCGATTCGGTAGCCGGTGATCGAGCCGCTGACGGCGTTCGACACGTAGACGAAGCGCGGATCGGCGGTGCTGTTGGTTACTGCCCAGCATGCTCCCTGCTCGGCTGTGGACACCGATCCGCTGATGACCGTGAGCGTGCCGTCCTTGCCCAGTCGGTACGAGGAAGTCGCCGAGTCGCCCAGCTGAGAGACGATCAGGACGTCGTCGCCTGCGAACGTGAAGCCAAACGGTCCAGGTCCGTTGGATGTGTTCTTGATCGGAGCTCCCGCGCGACCGTACTGGTCGACGGGTAGCACATCGATGAGATTGTTCGTTCGCTCGGTCACCACCAGCTGCGTGCCGTCGGGCGTGAAGTGCACCTCAGCGGGAGCGGCGCCGGGACCTCCGGTCAAGCGCTGCGTGGAGCCCGCCAAGGCCGACAGCTTGCCGTTGGCTGCGATCGTGAAGCCGCTGACGTTCGAGTCGCCGATCGTCGCGTCGCCCCGGTGCAGCACGTACAGCAGGTTGTCGCGCATGGTCACGCTGACCGGGGTCGTGCCGCCGGAGGGGACGCGATCCACCGCGACCAGCTCGTCGCCATCGATCGCCAGGGTTGACACTTCGTTGCTGCCGGCGTTGACGGCGAACAGGAAACGCTGGTCCGGGCTGAGGATCAGCGATCCCTGCGAGGTCAGCGAATCGTTGGGGTCGTTCAGGCTTCCGATGCCCAGACCGCCGGTCGGGAATGTCTTGCCCTGCGTGAGACTGCCGTCGGCGGCGCGAGCGAAGACCGTGACGGAGTTCCCGGTGGCCTGGTTGCTCATGACGTACAGCGCCCCGGGCGCCTTGGCGGGAACTGCGCTCGCCAGCGTTGCCTGCGGCGCGGGCGAGTTGCCGATCGGTCGCAGCACGTTGGCGTAGACGAACTCGCCCAGTGCGGTGCCCGACAGGAAGCCGTTATCGGCATCCCACTGGTAGTGCACGCCGTTGTAGATGCGGCTGCGTGCGTTCTCGCGTGCGGCCTCCGTGAAGCTGTTGAAGGTCCGCGTGACGCCCGCCGGCAGGTTGGGATCCTCGCTGGTTGCTGTGAACGTGACGTTGTCGCTGCCGAAGAAGCGGCGCATGATCGTCGCGTGGACGGCCCCCAATGTGGAGTGTCCTGAGATGTAGGCCGGGAAGGGCGGCGTGAAGTGACCGCTTGCCGGGTTGTTCGACAGCGGCAGCCAGTCGTCGTCCTGAGCGGTTGCCGAGTTGCCGTCGGTAAACGCGAGGGTGATCGCGGACTCCGGGCGCCACAAGTCAAGGCTCGTGTCGTACTTGGCGTCCCAGGCGACGATCGCGCCGTCGCCCATCGCCAGAGCAACGAGCGCGAACAGGCGCGCGTTCTGGACGACGTCCAGACCGCGCTGCTCGGACACGATCTTGGTGATCGTGTACAGCTGGCCTGGCGGCTTGGAGGTTCCGTCCAGGTCATTGGCCCAGAATCGCGCGATCTCGGTCTGCTCTGGCGTGCGGCTCGTCGAGTCAAACCGGCCGAGCCGCTTGACCTCATTGAGCTGCGCGGCGTACTCGACGCTCTGGAGCATCTCGGGCTTGGTCACAAACCCACCGGGGCGCGGCGGGCGAAATGACTGGTTGAACGGCATGACGAACGGCCTGAGGTTGCCCCAGTTCGGGGTGCCCGCCGGGCCTGAGCTTGTGGGGCGCCAGTCACCGGGCTGCGTGCCGTTGACGTAGGGCGCGTTGTCGTCGGCGCCGTCGCCGCGTCGCATCGCGATCATCGCGGCCGCGGCTGCCTTGCCGACAGCCTGACCGCCGGCGACATCAGCATCGGCGGGCAGCGCGGCGAGCGCATCTGCCAGGCGCGTGTCGAGCGGCACCGTCGTCGTCGGGAACGCAGCTGCGAGGGTGTCGTGTGCGGCATGCGCGACCGCTGCGTCGATCGACGCCGTCGGCGCCGCCGGGATCGACACGATGTAGGGCGCGTGCGTCGACGGCGCGATCGAGTTGACCGCATCGTAGATCGCCCCGTGCATCATCGCGCCGCCTCGCGCCACGGGGCCTGGGAAGCCGCCGACCTGGCGGATGACCTCAAGCAGCACGTCATTCCAATGGGTGATGGCATCAGCCATAAAAAATAGTCTCCTGGCAGTTGGATAACGGCAGCTCGGATCGCCGCCGTACGCAAAACAGAGCGAGTGGCAGCGCCTCCGAATACATCAAAAGCACGTAAAGGCGCGCGCGTGTGAGCCCGCTCACACAAACCATCGGCGGCAAGCTCAGCTATGTTCTCGGGCGCTCTGCAAGACCAGCTGGCGCACTCGGACTTCGCGATCAGCACGGACGTCGAGCCCGCGATCCTTAGCCGATCTTAACAGTTGATTACGGGGACACCGACGGCGCTCTGACATGTATCAACACGTATCGAGCGCGACTCGTGAAAGCAGCTGCACTCATAAACAGCCGCGAGCCCAACGCTCGCTTCAATCAACGTACGGAGGGGTGACACCAACACCCCTTGCCGGAGGCCTCACATGCACAGCAAGATCCGCACCACCATCATCGGCGCCATCGCCGCATGCGGCCTCGCCGCAGCAACGGTCCCCGCCGTCTCGCAGGCCGCGATCCCGGTGCCCCCCCCGCACGGCGGGCACGGCGGGCACGGGAATCCCCTGCCGGAACCCAACTGCGGGCCGTTCGTCTGCTGAAGTACTGAGCTGTCGCACGCGGTGACAGCCGCTCGCGGCATAGCTTTAGGCCGGGCTTACTCCCCTGCGCAACCGCGCGATGTTGGGTAATCGGCGGCGGCGGTCTGTGCTTTGGCAGTCGCCGCCGCCGGTGAGAGGCCATAACCGCCCGCGACCGTGGCTGGCGCTCGCCGGTGAGCGCGAGCTCGCAGAAGCGCGTGGAGGTGCGCGTTCGGCACCCGTTCGGCGGTACCCAGCGCTGACCCGCTCCCCCGCGCTGTCGGGCAGCGCGCTGCTGTAGCCAGACGCCGTTGATCGGTAGCCCCGATCCACCGTCGCCCTGGGCGAAGGCGGTGTCGAGTCCTGGCGCTGCTCGCGCGAAGCTACTCGGTTGCAGCAGGCTCGCGGCGGCGCAGCCCGAGGATCGACAGCAGGAACGACGCAAAGAAGATCTGCAGGCCGACGATGATGAGCGTCGCGGCGCCGACGGCCAAGCGCTCATCCGACAGCTGTCCGAAACCGCGGTTGATCCAGACGACGACGATCGCGGCGGCGACGATCACGCCGCAGGCGACGATCACGCCGCCCAGAAGCAGGCCGTGTTCGAGGCGGTAGCGCGTCCGCGCTCGATCGAACCACGGATCGCGCTCGCCCATGAAGTACGTGCCGTAGGCGTGTGCGCACAGCCCGAGGGCGACGACCTGCGTGCCGACGATGCACAGCAGCGCCCCCGCGATCATTGAGTGCAGCTGCCACTCGCGGCCGAACAGGCTGATCTGCAGCAACGAGATCGCGGCGATCAGCGCGCCCAGCGCAAGCATCACCGTTCCGGGAACGATGAACAGGTGCGTCGGGCTGTGGACGAGCAGAAAGCGCAGGTGCCGCCAGCCGTCGCGGAAGCGCGCCAGCTTGGACTTGCCGGCGCGCGGCGCGTACTCGATCGGGAACTCGCGGATGACGAGCTTCTCCTTCGATGCGCGGATGATCATCTCCGACGCGAACTCCATCCCGGTCGTACGTAGGTCCAGCGCCGGCAGGACATCGCGCCGGAAGCCGCGCATGCCACAGTGCGCGTCGCGGATGCCGGTGCGGAAGAAGAGGTTGAGCGTGCCGCTGAGCAGCGGGTTTCCGATGTAGCGGTGCGTCCAGTGCATCGCGCCCGGCTGGATGTTGTCCATCCGATCGCCCATGACGAGCTGAGCGCCGTCGCGCAGCTCGGAGACGAAGTGCGGGATCTGGTCGAAGGGGTACGTCATATCTGCGTCGAGCATCACGATGTACGCCCCACGGGCGGCCGCGAAGCCGGCGAGGTAGGCCGAGCCGTAGCCGCGCCGCGGCTCGTGCACGACGCGCGCTCCGGCGCCCGCGGCGAGCTCGGCGCTGCCGTCGTCGGACGCGTTGTCGGCGACGACGACCTCGCCGGCGATACCAGCCTCGTCTAGCGCCCGCTGCGAGCGGCGGACGCACTCCTCGATGTTCTCCGCCTCGTTGAGGCAGGGGATGACGACGGACACCTCGATGGTCGCCTGACCGTCGAGGCCTGCTGGTGTGCTCTGGATCGAGGCCATGGCTATGTCCGCGCCGACGCGCTGTGACGGGCTCGCAGGCAACAACGCGCGAACCTGGGGAGGGTTGCGCTGCGGCTAACAGACTAACCAAAGCAGCCGCCGCCTCTGCGACGCTGAGCCCGTGCGGATCCTCGTCGTCTACGACTGCCTGTTCCCCTACACCGTCGGCGGCGGTGAGCGCTGGCTGCGCAGCGTCGCCGAGCGGCTTTCCCGCGAGGGTCATGAGGTGACGTACCTGACGCTGCGCCAGTGGGAGCCAGGCGCGGTCGTCGACGTCCCGGGCGTGCGGATCCTGACAGCCGGACCGCGGATGGCGCTGTACGTCGACGGCCGCCGGCGGATCCTGCCGCCGCTCGTCTTCGGCGCGGGCGTGCTGTGGCACCTGCTGCGCCACGGCCGGCGCTACGACGTCGTGCACACCGCGTCGTTTCCGTTCTTCTCGCTGCTCGCGGTGGCGCTCGTGCGACCGCTGCATCGGTTCGGACTGACCGTCGACTGGTGGGAGGTCTGGTCGCTCGCGTATTGGACGGAGTACCTCGGGCGCGTCGGCGGGCGGATCGGCCATCTCGTGCAGCGGCTGTGCGCGCGCGTGCCGCAGCGGGCGATCGTCTTCTCGCGGCTGTATGCGGATCGGTTGCGCGACGCGGGCCTGCGCGGAGAGGTGGAGGTGCTCGAGGGGATGTTCTCGCCGGTCAAGGCAACGGCTGCTGTGCGACCGACCTGCGCAGACGGCGCCGGCGAGATCGTCTTTGCCGGGCGCCATATCCCGGAGAAGCGCGCGCCCGCGCTCGTGCCCGCGCTCGTGGAGGCGCGCAAGCGGCTGCCCGGCCTGCGGGCGGCGATCTTCGGCGACGGTCCCGAGCGCCCGGAGGTCCTGCGGCGGATAGCGGCCGCCAACGCCGCTGACTGGCTGCGGGCCCCCGGGTTCGTGTCGGCAGAGGAGGTCGACGCGGCCCTGCGCGGCGCGCTGTGCATGGTGCTGCCCTCCAGCCGCGAGGGGTACGGGCTGATCGTCGTGGAGGCGAGCGCGGCAGGCGTGCCGAGCGTCGTCGTGGCCGGCCCCGACAACGCCGCGGTCGAGCTCGTGCAGGAGGGCCTGAACGGAACGATCGCCCGCTCCGCCGCGCCGGCCGACCTGGCCGACGCGATCGTGCGGGTGGCCGAGGCGGGGCCGGCGATGCGAGCCTCGACAGCGCGCTGGTTCGCCGACAACGTCGAGCGGCTGTCGCTCGACGGATCGCTCGCGGCCGTCGTCGCGACCTACGCGACCGGGCGCCGCAGCGTGCGTGCGTAGGTGTCCAGGCAGCCGCGCGCGGTTGCCTGCCAGGTGAAGCGGGCGGCCTGCGCGCGGCCGTCGCGGCGCAGCCTGTCGGCGAGCCGGAAATCGGTGAGGAGCGCGCGCGCGGCGTCGGCGATCGCCCTCGGATCCTCGGCGTCGAACAGCAGCGCGGCGTCGCCGGCGACCTCGGCCAGCGCCGAGCGTCCCGAGCAGGCGACGGGAACGCCGCGCTGCATTGCCTCCAGCACGGGCAGTCCGAAGCCCTCGTGCAGCGACGGGAAGACAAAGGCGGCCGCGGCCGCGTACAGGCCCTCCATGTCCTCGTCGCTCACCCAGCCCAGGAAGCGGACGTCGCCGGCGATCCCGAGCTGCTCGGCACGGGCTCGCAGCTCGGCCTCGTGGTCGGTGGCGTAGCCGGGCAGGACGAGCAGCGGGCGATCTGACAGCAGCGCATGCGCGTCCAGCAGGCGCATGAGGTTCTTGTGGCGGCGCTTGGCGGAGGCCGTCAGCAGCAGCGGCCGCTCGCCGAGCCCGTGGCGCAGGCGAAGCTCCGCTTCGCAGGTGGGCTTCACGCGCGGCAGCGCCGGCGCCTGCGCGACGACGTCGATCTTCTGCGCCGGCACCTTGAGCAGCTCGACGAGATCGTCGCGCGTGGCGTTGGAGACGGCGATGATGCGCTGCGAGGTGCGGGCCGCGAGCGGCACGAGCGCGCGCATGCCGATCGCCTTGATCGCACCGTGCGCCTCGGGGAAGCGCTTGTAGATGAGGTCGTGGATCGTCACGACGCGCCGGAAGCGCCCCCAGGCGGGAGCGGTGCTGCCGAGCGAGTGGACGAGATCGCAGCCGGCGCCGCGCGCGGCCCATGGCAGCAGCTGCTGTTCGCCGCGAACCCATTCGAGGCGGTTGCGAGCGTTGATCGGGATGACGACCGCGCCGATGTCCTCGCCCCACGTCTCGCCGCCGGCCTCACGGTTGACGAACGCCGTGAAGCGGACGCCGGGAGCGGCGCTCGCGAGCGCAGGCAGCGTCGCGCGGGCGGCGACCTCCATGCCACCGGTCTCGCCGGGCACGAGGAAGAGGAGGTTCAGGCCGATGTGCACGGCGGCGGAGCTTAGACTCGCCCGGTGGCCCCGACCTTCGGCATCGACGCCCGCGCGGCGGCCGAGGTGCCGGCCGGCCGGGGACGTGTCGTACGCGAGGTGCTCGCGGCACTGGCGCGACTGGACGGCGACGAGCGATACCTGCTGTACTGCCGCGAGCCCGCCGAGCTGGGGCTCGACGAGCGCTTCGAATGGCGCGCCGTCAACCGCCCCGACCCGCTCTGGCACCTCGACACCGCCCGCCGCGCGTCGCGCGAGTGCGCCGCGTTCCTGTCGACGAACTCCTACCTGACCACCTGGTTCACGAGCGTGCCGTGCGCCGTGATCGTCTACGACCTCGTGCCGTTCATCCCCGGCGCACAGGCACAGCGGCGGGCGGCACGGATCGAGAAGGCGACGATCGACGTCGGCGTGCGGCGGGCGCAAGCGCTCGTGTGCATCTCCGACGCGACGCGGCGCGACCTCGTGGAGCGGGTGCCGTCGTCGGCGCCGCGCACCGTGGTGATTCCACTTGCCGCCGCCGCGCTCTTCGGGGCTTGCAGGAAGGCAGGGATGCAGATGCCGCGACCGTACGTGCTCGCCGCCGGAACGCTGGAGCCGCGCAAGAACCTCGAGCGGCTGCTCGACGCATGGGCGCAGCTCGCGCCGGCCCTCCGCGACGCGCACGAGCTGGTGCTCGTCGGACCGGCCGGCTGGGAGGCCGACTCGATCCTCGGGCGCGCGCGCGGCGCCGGCGTGCGCATCACCGGCTACGTGCCCGACGAGGAGCTGGCCGCCCTCTATGGCGGTTGCGAGCTGTTCTGCTACCCGTCGCTGTATGAGGGCTTCGGACTTCCGGTGCTCGAGGCCATGCGTGCCGGGGCGCCGGTGATCACGTCGAACGTCTCGAGCCTGCCGGAGGTCGCCGGCGACGCAGCGGTGATGGTCGACCCGCTGTCGGTCGACGCGATCGGCAGCGCGATCGCCCGCCTGCTAGTCGATCCGGACGAGCGCGCGCGGCTGCGCAACGCCGGCCGCGCGCGGGCGGCGGCGTTCTCCTGGGAGCGCACCGCGTCGGAGCTGCGCGACGTGCTGCGCCGCATCGGCGGCCGGTAGCGGTGCGGCCCCGGACCACGCCGATCGGCCTGGTCCGGCGCGCCGCGCCACAGATGCTCGAATCGATGCCGAGGAGCTCGAGCCCAGCGCCGTCAGCCGGCGCGGCCGACGGAGCGAGGCCGGTAGGCAGACTTCGAGGCCGTGGGCCAAGCCGAGCTTCTGATCGCGGGGCTGCTGGTGGCCGTCGTGGGCCTCAGCGCGCTCGCCCGTCTGCTGTCGGTGCCGTATCCGATCGTGCTCGTCGCCGGCGGGGCCGTGCTGGGGTTCGTTCCCGGGCTGCCTCAGGTGGAGCTCGACCCCGATGTCGTGCTGGTGGTCTTCCTGCCGCCGCTTCTGTACGGCGCGTCGATCTACGCGAACTTCGGCGATCTGCGGGCGAACCTGCGCGCGCTCACGCTCAACGCAGTGGGGCTTGTGCTACTGACGATGTGCGCCGTGGCTTGGGCCGCGCACGCGCTGATCGCAGGTATGCCCTGGGAGGCCGCGTTCGTCCTCGGTGCGATTGTCTCACCCACCGATCCGTTGGCCGCCGCCGTGATTATGCGGCGCCTTGGCGCCCCGCGGAGGTTGGTCAGCGCCATCGAGGGCGAGGGCCTCTTCAACGACGCGACCGCGCTCGTCGCCTACCGCGTCGCGGTCGGCGCTGTCGTGGCCGGAAGCTTCTCGCTGGGCGACGCCGGCCTCGACTTCGGGCTCGGAGCACTCGGCGGCGTGGCGATCGGCATCGCGGTGGGATGGGTCGTGGCCCAGATCCGCTCGCGCACCACCGACACCCAGCTCAACGTCACGATCTCGCTGCTCACCGGCTACGCGGCATTCGTGCCGGCCGAGGCAATCCAGGCTTCCGGGGTCCTCGCCGTCGTGACGGCCGGCATCTACATGGGCATCCGCGGGCCGCAGATCCTCCCGGCCCGCACGCGCCTGCAGGGCTACTTCGTCTGGGACATCCTCGACTTCATCGTCAACGCGATTCTGTTCGTGCTGATCGGACTGCAGCTTCGAGCCGTCGTCGACAGCCTCTCGGGATACTCCGCGAACACGCTGGCCGGCTACGCGCTGGCCGTGACGGGTGTCGTCGTGGGAGTACGCCTCGTCTGGTTCTTCACCGTCCCCTACCTGGTCCGGGCGATCGACCGGCGGCCCTCACAACGCGCACGGCGGGCTGATCCTCGGGCCCGCTTCGTCGTGGCATGGAGCGGGATGCGTGGAGCCGTGTCCCTCGCCGTGGCCCTGGCGCTTCCGCTCACGACGGACGCCCACGAGGCCTTTCCGCAGCGCGACCTCGTCATCTTCCTCACGTTCGCGGTCATCTTCTTCTCCCTCGTCGTACAAGGGCTCTCCCTGCCGGCCCTGATCCGTCACCTCGGGATCAGCGACGAGGGCGCCGACGCCAACGAGGAGAGTCGCGCCCGTCTAGCGGCAGCAAAGGCCGCACTCGACGCGCTCGACAGGCTCGCGGCCGAGGACTGGACGCGAACCGAAACGGTCGAGCGGCTGCGAAGGTTCTACGAGTACCGAACCCGCCGCTTCGCGGCCCGAACCGGCAAGATCGACGACGACGGCTACGAAGATCGGACGCTCGCCTACCAGCGGACACTGCACCACCTACTTGGGGCGCAGCGCGAGGCGCTCTTGCGGATGCGAAGCGACGGCGACCTCTCAAACGAAGTGATGAACCGCATCCTGCGCGAGCTCGACCTCGAGGAGTCGCGGCTGGAGGTTTAGGTCAGTTGAGGCATGAGCCGTCGCGCGCCGCGCAGCCGCGGCGAGCGACGCCCGCCGCCACGTCTAGTGGTCCGTCCTGCAATTCCGCACCCGTTGGATCGGCCGCTGATCACCGCCTAGCGACCGTCCAAACACGCACGGAATTGCAGGACGGACCACTAGCCTTCGGCCGATGGTCGGCTTCCCGCAGCTGCGCCGGGTTCCCTGGCACGCACGGCGCCTGTTCTACCTCGCCGGGGGGCCGTGGCTGCGCTGCGGCGTGTACGAGCGCCTTGGGTCGCTGCGCTACTCGCGACCGGCGCTCTTCGACCTCGACGCCGTCCTGGAGCGCCACCTGCCCGGCCGCGGCGGCGTGTTCGTCGAGGCCGGCGCGCATGACGGCTACACGCAGTCCAACACGTATTACCTGGAGCGCCATCGCGGCTGGAGCGGCGTCCTCGTCGAGGCGATCCCGGCGCTTGCCCGGACGGCCGCGCGCCGGCGGCCGCGATCGCGCGTCGTCAACTGCGCGCTCGTCGCCGACGACCACGCCGGCGCCACGGTCACGATGCGCTTCGACGATCTCATGTCGACGGTTGCCGGCGGTGCGGCCGAGCGCCCGCAGGCGGCCGACGGGCGCTCGTACACGGGCCAGCGCGCATACGCGGTCGAGGTTCCGGCGCGGACGCTCGGCGCGCTGCTCGACGAGACGGGGGCAGGAAATGCTGACCTGCTGTGCCTCGATCTCGAGGGCCTCGAGCTGGAGGTGCTGCGCGGTGTGGACCTCGACCGCCACGCGCCGCGCTATGTGCTCGTCGAGATGCTCGACCACGACCGCCAGCGGGGCGCGTTCGATGCCCTGCTTGCCCCGCGCTACGAGGCGGTCGAGCGCGCGTCGCCCTACGACGTGCTCTACCGCCGACGCACATGAGCCCGCGCGTCCTCTTCGTCACGCCGGGGTTCGAGGACTACCTCAGCGACGGGATCCTGCACGGGCTGCGCGAGCTGCTGGGCTCCGACGCGATCGACTTTCCCAAGCAGGACGTGCTCTACGCCGGCGGCTCCGGGCTCGTGCGCGGCGGCGGCTTCACGCTCTACGGCCTGCTCGACGACGTGCCGCTGGACCGCCACCGCGCGCTCTTCCGGGCCGAGGCCGGCGAGTTCGACCTCGTCGTCTTCGGCGACATCTGGCGCACGTTCGGGCTCTTCACGGAGTGGGGGCCGCGCCTGCGCGGGCGCGTGCCGGTCGCCGTGCTCGACGGCGCCGATCGGGTCGAGCCGTACCCCTACGGCGGGTTCTGGTGGCGGCGGCGCAGCTGGTGGGCGCTGCCCCGCGCGCACACCCGCGCGACGTACTTCAAGCGCGAGATCACGCCCTGGACGGGCTGGTTTCGCTCCTACCTGCTGCTGCCGCCGCCGCTCGCGGCGCGCACCGTGCGCTGGCTGCGGCCGACGGCCTTCTCGATCCCCGAAGGGAAGATCCTCGCAGCGCCGCCGGAGAAGGATCGCGACTTCGCGACGCACGTCGTCGACGCGCAGCTCGCGCCGTTCGTTGGCGGGAGCACGAGCCACGTCTTCGCCTGCGAGAACGCCTACCGCGCCGACCTGCAGCGCGCGCGCTTCGGCGTCACCTGCAAGCGAGAGGGATGGGACTGCCTGCGCCACTACGAGATCGCCGCCAACGGTGCCGTCCCGTGCTTCCGGGACCTGCACCGCAAGCCTGAGACGTGCGCACCGCACGGGTTGCGCGACGGCGTCAACTGCCTCGCCTACTCCGAGCCCGGCGCGCTGATCGCGCGGGTCGGCGCGCTTTCCGGCGAGGCGTACGCGCGCATCCAGGCAGGGGCGCTGCGGTGGGCGCGCGCGAACACGACCGTCCGCCGCGCGGAGGAGCTGCTCGCGGCGGTCGGCATGGCGCCGGGGCCGCGGTGAGCACGACGGACATCCTGGACTCGACCGCGGCCGGGGGCAAGGTCATCCGCGGCAGCGCGCTTCGCTCGGGCGCCTACGCCGGCGGGATTCTCATCGGGCTGCTCGCGACGCCGCTCATGGTCCGCCACCTCGGCGTGGTGGACTTCGGGCGCTTCGTCACCGTCAGCTCGCTCATCTTCATCGTCAACGGGCTCACGGAAGCGGGGCTGTTCGCGATCGGCGTGCGCGAGTACGCGCAGCGCGACGCCGCCGGACGCGCGCAGCTCATGCGCGACATGTTCGGCCTGCGCGTCGTCCTGACCGCCCTCGGCGGCCTCCTCGCGATCGCCTTCGCGCTGCTGGCCGGCTACCCCCGCACGCTCGTCTACGGCACGATGATCGCGGCGACGGGGCTCATGGCGATGAACCTCTTCGGCAACTACACGCTTCCGCTGAGCGCGCAGCTGCGGCTCGGAGGGCTCGCGGCGTTGGAGCTGCTGCGCCAGGTCTTCGTCGGCGCCGGGATCGTCGTGCTCGTCGTGCTCGGCTCGGGCCTCGACCCCTTCCTGGCGCTCAACGGCGCGGCGGCGCTGCTGGCGATCCCGATCGCCTCGCGGATCTGCGGCCCAGAGGTGCGGATGCGCTTCTCGTTTCATCGCGAACGCTGGTGGAGCCTGTTGCGGTCGGCGATCCCGTACGCCGCCGCAGCAGCGATCGCGGTCCTGTACTTCCGCATCGGCGCCGTTCTGATGACCGTCGTCTCGACCGCTGTGCAGACCGGCTACTACGGCCTGGCGTTTCGCATCATCGAGATCGTGAGCGCGATCCCGCTGCTGCTCGTCTCCTCCGCGCTACCGATCCTCAGCCGCGCCGCGCGCGACGATGCCGAGCGCCTGCGCTACGCGCTAGGGCGGCTGTTCGAGGTCGCGATCATCGCGGGCGTCGCCGTGGCGATCGCCACGGCGCTAGGGGCGCCGTTCGCGGTCAGGATCATCGGCGGGGCCGCTGCCGCGCCGTCGGCCGATGCGCTCGCCCTGCTCGGCATCGCGATGATCGGCTCGTTCCTCGTCGCGACCTGGAGCTATGCGCTGCTGACGCTGCGCCGCCATCTCGCGCTGCTGCTCGCCAACCTCTCGGCGTTTGCCGTCAGCGTCGTGCTCACGCTGCTGCTCGCGCCGCCGCACGGTGCGATCGGGGGCGCGCTGGCCGTGATCGGCGGCGAGATCTGGCTTGCCGCGGTCTATCTCGTCGTGCTCGTCCGCGTCGACGCGCAGCTGCGCCCGCCGCTGGGGGTGATCGGTCCCGTGGCCGTCGCCGCGGCGCTCGCCGTTGGAGTTGTGCTGGCCGCGCGGCTGCCGTCATTGCCCGCGGCGCTCGTCGCGACCGCGCTGTACCTCCTCGCGCTCTGGCTTATGCGCGCGATCCCGCCCGAGATCTTCGAGCAGCTGCGCCGAAACCCCGTCCAGGTGCAGGAGCGGACGCCGTGACCGAAGCCTGCGACCTATCGGTCTGCGTGCCCGTCTACCGCGTGCACGACGCCCCGAACCTCGCGACGCTCGCGGCGAGCGTGCCGGCGGCGCTCGGCGGTCTGCGCGGCGAGCTCGTCGTCGCGCTTAACGGCATCGCCGCCGCCGCGGCCGGCGTGCCGGACGGCGTGCGGAGCGTCGACCTCGGCGTCAACCGCGGCGTCTCGCCGGGCTGGAACGCCGCCGCCGGCGCGGCGCGCGGCGACACGCTCGTGTTCTGCAACGACGACGTGCTGCTGGGGGAGGGATCGCTCGAGCTCCTGCACCGCACGCTGCGCGAGCGCCCGCAGGCCGGCGTCGTCGGGCCCGTCGGGACGCGCTGGGATCTCGAGCGCGCCGAGCACCGCGCGTGGCTTGACCTCTCCAGACGGCCCGCCGCAGACGTGGAGCCCTGCGAGGTCGTCTCGGGCTTTCTCTTCGCCACCCGGCGCGAGACGTGGCACGAGGCCGGAGGCTTCGACGAGGCCTACGCCCCCGCTTCCTGGGAGGAGGTCGACTTCTGCACGGCGGTGCGCACCCGCCTGGGCTTGCGCTGCTACGCGGTGGCGGGCGTCGAGTACGAGCACGAGTTCGGGATCTCTCGGCGCGCGCCACCGTGGCGCCGGCTGCGCTTCGACGGGAGATCGGAGACGCTGCGCTCGATTCACCGTCGCAACCGCCGTCGCTTCCGGGCCAAGTGGCAGGGCGTCGCCACGCCGCGCAAGGCGCTCGTGTCGATCGGCAGCGGCCCGCAGCGCACGCTGCTCGCGCTCTCGCGCCGAACCTTCGAGCCATACGCCGAGCGCCACGGCTACGAGCTCGTGCTACGAACCGAGCCGATCCAAACCACGCGGCCGGCCCCGTGGTCGAAGATCAGGCTGCTGCGCGAGCTCGCGCTGGACTACGACGTGCTCGTGTGGCTTGACTGCGACCTCATGATCGTCGACGGCCGGGCCGACGTCGCAGCCGAGCTCGACGGCGAGCACCTGCTCGGCCTCGTCGAGCACGACTTCGAAGACCGCCGCATGCCGAACTCCGGCGTCATGGTGCTGCGCGGCGGCGAGCGGACGGCGTCGTTGCTCGACGAGATCTGGGCTCAGGAGCAGTACGCCGATCATCGGTGGTGGGAGAACGCAGCGATCTGCCACCTGCTCGGCTACGACCTCGACCCGCCGCGGCCGGTCCGCGAGACGCCGCTGCTGCGAGCGACGAAGCTCCTCTGCCCGCGCTGGAACGCCATCCGCGACGCGCCGGTCCGGCGAGCGCGGATCCGCCACTACCCGGGCTACTCCCTGAAGACGCGGATGGCGTTCATGCTGCGCGACCTCGCCGAGGCGCGTCTGCGCCGGGCGGTCGGGCGGTGAGCATGCACCTGCGCGACCGCCTGCGGGCGCTGCGCTTTCGCGCCGCGGGGCACACGCGCCGACCGCTGCCCCGCGCGTTCTGGGAGCCGCTGCATGGAGCTCGCGCGCTCGAGCTCGGCGGCCCGAGCGCGGTCTTCGCGGCCAGCGGGCTGCTACCGGCATACCCGGTTCTCGAGCGGATCGACGGCGTCCAGTTCTCCGTCGAGACCGTGTGGCACGGGACGATGAGCTCCGGCCCCTACATCCTGCCCGACGCAACGTCGAAGGGCGCGCTGTGGATCCTCGAAGCGGCCGACCTGCACGCGATCGCCGACTCCAGCTACGACGTTGTGCTGAGCTCGCACGTCGTCGAGCATCTCGCCAACCCGCTGCGCGCGCTGAGCGAATGGCGGCGCGTCGCGCGGCCCGGGGGACATCTGCTCATGGTCGCGCCGCACAAGGAGGGCACGTTCGATCGCCGCCGGCCCGTCACTGCGCTGGCGCATCTCGTCGACGACGAGCGCCGCGACACCGGGGAGGCCGACCGCACGCACCTCCAGGAGAGCCTCGCCCTGCACGACTTCTCGCGCGACGTCACCGACCCCGCGACCCATGCGGCCTGGTGCCGCGACAACCTCAGGCACCGCGCGATCCACCACCACACGTTCACGACGCCGTCGCTGCTGGCGATGCTCGACCACGCCGGCCTGGAGCTGCTCGCCGCCGAGGCGCGCTGGCCACACGACGTCTACGTCCTCGCCCGCTTCCCTGCCGGCGACGCGAAGCGGCCCGACAACGCGCGGTTTCTCGGCCCGCGCGCGCCCAACCTACCGCGCAGCCCGTT
>DASVPU010000344.1:0-9941 GCA_036389475.1 Solirubrobacteraceae bacterium | reverse complement strand
CGCGTTTCCGACGACGCCGGATGAGGAGCACCTCAAGGCCACGATCGACAGCTCGCTGATCGGCGCGTGCTCCAAGCGTGCCCGCTCGATCATCGACCACATGTCGACGGCGAACGTAGCGCGCGACCTCGACGTCCTGCGCGGCGCGGTCGGTGACGAGAAGCTGTCCTACGCGGGGCTGTCCTACGGCTCGTACCTCGGTGTGACGTACGCAAACCTCTTCCCCGACAACGTGCGGGCGCTGGTCGTCGACGGCGTGCTCGTTCCGATCGCGTGGGCGACCGGCCGCGACAACGAGGCGGCGACACTGCCGTTCTCGACGCGCCTGCGAAGCGACGCAGGATCACAGGCGACGCTCAAGGAGTTCTTCCGGCTGTGCGACGAGGCCGGTCCGGCCTGCGCGTTCTCGGGTGGATCGGAGGCACGCTTCGCAGCGCTCGCGCAGCGCGCGCGCCAGAGCCCGCTGCAGATCGTCTTCCCGGACGGCTTTACCCTGCAGTTCACCTACTCCGACCTCATCGCGCTAACGCGCGACGCGATGTACTCGTCACCGGGCTGGGGCGGCTTCGCCGCGCTCCTCGCCGAGTTCGAGCACTCGACCTCGCCGGCGCTGCTCGGCGCGCGCCTGCAGGCCTACCTCGCCAGGCACGGCTGGTCGCTGTATCCGAACGCGATCGAGGGCAGTTTCGGTGTGTCGTGCAGTGAGACCGACAACCCCGGCAGCTACGAAGCATGGTCGCTGGCGGGAGCGCAGGCCGACGAGCAGTTCGGGTACTTCGGCCGCATATGGACCTGGCTCTCAAGTTCCTGTGCGGAGTGGACGGGCAGGGATGCCGATCGGTATATCGGCACTTTCACGAAGCAGACCGCGCACCCGGTGCTCGTCGTCGGCAACCAGTTCGATCCGGCGACACGCTACGAGGGAGCGGTGGTCGTCCACGACCTCCTTCCGAGCTCGGCGCTGCTGACCGTGCACGGCTGGGGTCACACCTCGCTGTTTCTCTCCGCGTGTGCCGACAGCGCGATCACGCGCTACCTCGTCGACGGTGCGACGCCGTCGACAGCAGTCTGCGAGCAGGACGTCAAGCCGTTCGCCCCGCCGCCGGCCACGAGAACCGCTGAGCGGCGCCGGATCGAGGCGCTCCGATCGCCGCGCGGTCGGGCTCCGATCCGCTCGCGCTGGGATCTGCACGGCCGCAGCTGGCAGTCCGCCCAGGGCTCGCAGCAGGACGCGTTCGATCCCAGGGTCGCGATCGACGACGACGGCGGCGCGACGTTCGCATGGGCACTGGCCGACGGCGCCAGCGGGCGCTCGCGGATCCAGCTGAGATCGCGCTCGCGGCGAGGAGAACTCGGGCCCGTGAGCGACATCTCCAATCTCGCCACCGATGCGTTCGGGACGCAGCTCGGCGCCGATTCGAGCGGCGATGCGGTGCTCGCGTGGGAGACGTTCGATTTCGCGTCTGGCTCTCACGTGCATGCACGCACCCGTTCCTCGAAGGGGAGGCTCGGACCGCTGCTGGCGATCTCCGATCCCGCCCTCGACTCCTTTGGCGTGCAGGTGGCCGTGGATGGCGACGGCGACGCGCTGTTCGCGTGGGGCGTACTCGATTCCGCGACGTTCACGATCCACGTCCAGTCGCGGTCGCTGTCGCGCGAGGGCGTGCTCGGGCCGATCGCCGATGTGTCCGACCCGGGCCTCAGCGCCCTCGGCGGGCAAGTGGCGACGAACGAGCGCGGCGAGTCGATCCTCACCTTCCCGGTGTTCGATCCGGCGCTCGGGCGGCCGGTCGTGCACGCCCGCATGCGCTCGCCTCAGGGCCTCCTCGGACCGGTCTTCACGGTGTCGGATACGCCGCTGGCGGCCCCCGAGGCCCGAGCGGCGATCAACGACGACGGCACGGTCGTCTTCGACTGGCTGGCCTACGACGGCCAGAGCGGCGTGGTGCAGACGCGCACGCGGTCGGTCGCGGGCGAGCTCGGCGCGGTGGACGAGCTGTCGCAGGCCGGCCAGGACGCGTGGGATCCGCAGGTCGCGATCGACGATGACGGCAACGCCCTATCCACATGGTGGCTGTCCACGCGCGATGGCGCGCGCGTGCAGGCGCGGGCGCGCTCGCAGAAAGGAACGGCCGGCCCGAGGCTGGAGCTCTCCGATCCCAGCCAGGACGGCTACGAACCCCAGGTCGCGCTCGACGGCGACGGCAACGCGCTGCTGACGTGGTTGGCATTCGACCGCGCAGGGGTGCGCGTCCAGGCGCGGTCGCGGTCATCGCGCGGCGTCGTCGGTTCGCTCGGCACGGTCTCGAACGTCGCCGACGACGCGGTCGGCGCCCAGGTGGCGGTCAACAAGGACGGCGCCGCCGCCCTTGCATGGTCGCTGTTCGACGCTGACACCTACCGCGTGCAGGGGCGCGTCCGATCGCGCCGCGGGGCGTTCGGATCTCCGTTCGAGCTCTCGACGGCGAGCCGCGACGCGGTCGAGGCGCAGGTCAATGCGACGACGAGAAACTTGGACGAGTCTCTGCGTCGCCGGCAGGCTGCCGCGGCCGGCGGCTGAACCTGACCGCCGGCGCATGCGCTCCCCGGAGCTCGCGGCCGCCGACGGCCGCAAGCGGCTACGCCGCGGGGTCGAGCGTGACCTTCCCGGTTGTCCTCCGCTCGGCGAGGTCGGTCTGCGCCTGCGCGGCCTGCCCGAGCGGATACGCCGGTCCCGTCACCACCCGCAGCTCCCCTCGCGCGACCCGCGCGAAGAGGTCGGCGAGCGCCTCGTCGATCATCTCGGGACGACCGATGCAGTGCATGAACCAGAAGCCGACAACGGCGCGCGAGCTGCGCATGAGGTCGCCGCTTCGCACCGTGTTGCTCTCTCCCGACGCGATCCCGTGGATCACGAGGCGACCGAACCGGGCGAGCGCCTTCAGCGACTGGTCGAACACCGCGCCGCCTACCATCTCGAGGACGATGTCGACGGGCCGGCCGAGGTTGGCCTCGATCAGGCGCTCCTTCAGGCCCTCTGGCGCGCCGTCGACGGCGGCGTCGGCACCGAGCTCGAGGGCCAGCGCGCGCTTCTTCTCCGTCGAGGCCGTGGCGACGACGCGCCCCGCGCCCAGCGGCTTGCCGAGCTGCACCGCGAGCGAGCCGACGCCGCCGGCCGCGGCGTGGACCACGACGGTCTCGCCCGGCGCGATCTTCGCGCACGTGCGGTACAGGTGCCATGCCGTCAGTCCCTGGAGGACGAGCGCGAGCGCCGTTTCGTCGCTCACGCCGCCCGGGATCGGAAACGTCAGGGCGGCCGGGGCGGTCGCATACTCCGCATAGCCGCCCGACCCGCACAGCGCGACGACGCGCTCACCGGTGTCCTCGCGCACGCCCGCGACCTCGAAGCCCGGCACGAGCGGCAGCTCGTCCTTGGCGAGGTAGGTGTTCGTGCGCCGGTGCGTGTCGGCCAAGTTCAGGCCGGCTCGGGCGACCTTCACGAGCACCTCGCCCTCCGCGGGCTCGGGGACCGGCAGCTCGACGAGCTCGAGCACCTCCGGCCCGCCGTACTCAGACATCTGGATCGCGCGCATGGGGCGGCGAGGTTACCGTCGCGACAGGCGCACCAGCGAGCGCGTCTCGCCGTCAGCCCCCGGATTGGCGCGGCCCGCGAGCGCGGCGACCTCCACGGCGAATGGATAGGGTCGCGCCCTCATGAGCGTCACCGTCGTCGGATCGATCGCCTTTGACGCCGTGCGGACGCCTCACGGCGCGCGCGAACGCATGCTCGGAGGCGCCGCCGTGCACTTCTCGCTGGCCGCATCGTTCTTCGACGAGGTCCGCGTGGTAGGCCCGGTCGGCGACGACTTCGGCGAGGACGAGTACGCCGTCCTGCACGGTCGCGGCGTCAACACCGACGACGTCGAGCACGTCGAGGGCGGCAAGACCTTCTTCTGGAGCGGCGTCTACGGCGAGAACATGAACTCCCGCGACACGCTCGCGACCGATCTCAACGTCTTCGAGACCTTCGATCCCAAGCTGTCGCGTGAGTCCAAGGACGCCGACGTCCTGTTTCTGGCGAACATCCTCCCGGAGCTGCAGCTCAACGTTCGCAAGCAGTGCGAGAACGCCCGCTTTGTCGCGCTGGACTCGATGGACCTCTGGATCAACATCGCCAAGGACGCCCTCGTCGCTGCGATCTCCGAGGTCGACTGCGTGATCCTCAACGACTCCGAGGTGGAGCTGTTCACCGGCGAGCGCGAGGTCGTCGCGGGTGCGCGTCAGATCATGCAGCACGGGCCGAAGGTGATGGTCGTCAAGCTCGGCAAGTACGGCGCGGCGCTCGTCACGCCCGACGACTCCTTCTGGGTGCCTGCGTTTCCGGTCGACGTGGTCGCCGATCCGACCGGCGCCGGAGACACGTTCGCCGGCGGGTTCCTGGGCTGCATCGCCGCGCACGGAGCCCAGGCCACGCCCGACGTGCTGCGCCTCGCGATGGCGTATGGGACCGCGCTGGCTTCCTACAACGTCGAGGAGTTCGGCACCGAGCGCGTCGCTCGGCTCACCAGGGAGGACATCGTCGAGCGGGTGGAGGAGCTGCGGCGAATGACGGCGTTCGAGACCCGCGCGGTCGCGCTGAAGTAGGTCCTGTCAGACGATCTCGTCGAGGTGCGCGATGTTGGCGCGGTCGCCATCCTCGTCGCTGGGGCCGGCGGCGAACCATGCGTCCAGGATCTCGCCCAGCTGCGCCTCGGACGTCGTTCGCAGGCTGAGCGCGAGCACGTTCGCGTCGTTCCAGCGCCGCGCCCCGCCGGCCGTCTGCGCGTCGGCGCACAGCGCCGCCCGCACGCCGCCGACCTTGTTGGCGGCGATCGACGCGCCCGTGCCGGTCCAGCAGCAGACGACCGCCTGCTCCGCGCGTCCCTCGACCACATCGCGCGCGGCGGCCTCCGAGCACCACGCCCAGTCATCGCGCTCGTACTCGTTCAGCGCTCCGTGCAGCAGCGTCTCGTGGCCGCGAGCGCGCAGCGCCTCGACCACTGCGCCGGCGACGCCGGTGCGCTCGTCCGCTGCGACCGAGATCCGCATGCGCACAGCGTAATCGGCCGCCGCCGGGTGGCGTTCATCCGACGGCGCCGGCAAGACGAGGGCGGGGCTCCGCCGCTGCAAAGCCCCGCCCTGTTTCGCTGCACCCCGTTCGGTGCGGCTACTTGATGAAGCCCGTCGCGGTGACGGCCTTGAGGATGGCCTTCTCGGACTTCGGCGTGTCGAAGGCTGCGGGCGCGGGGGTGTCCTTGTTGATGAAGCGAATCCACGCGGCGTGGCGCGCCTCGACCGTGGCAATCGTGCCCGCGGCCGACAGGACGCCCTTCTGCAGGATGTTTCCGACCTGTCCGAGGTAGGCGGAGACGCCGGTGTCCTCGAGCACCTGCGCCGTCGCCGCGAACGTCGCCTGATCCGTGACGGCCTTGCCGAAGTCGAACGTCGGCGACTTGATCGCGGCCGAGCCGAGCGCCTTCTTGAGGAACTTCACGTGCGTGGCCTCGTGCTGGGCGACGGTCTCGGCGAACTTCTGCAGGTCGGGGCTGTTGCCGTACGCCTTGTTGTCGACGGCCTGCTTGTAGAACGCGGCCTCGAGGAACTCGAGCGTAAGCGCGTAGTTGAGGATCTTGCCGTCGTTCTTCTTGGAGCGCTTCGTCGCGATCGCGGCCTCGGCAGTACCGAGATACTGCGTGAAGAACGCGCCGCCGGCGAGCAGGCCGCCGCCGGCGAGAACGCCCTTCTTGAGGAAGTCGCCGCGATCGAAACCGGCGGCCTCGGCGGACTCGCGGATGGCGCCGTCGGCGTCGAGCATGTCGACGTTGAGTAGTGCAGACACAGGGATTCTCCTGATCGGTATTGAGGTCAGCGAACGGTGATCTGCCCGGTCATCCCGGGGTGAAGGGTGCACGCGTAGCGATAGACGCCTGCCTTCGTGAACTTCCTGCGGGCCGTGCCCGTCGTCCTGTCGGGGATGGTCTTGAAGCGCTTAGCGCCTGTGCTGGTGACGTTGTGTGTCGTCGTGCCGTCGCGCCAGCGGAACGTCACGGTCGTCCCTCGAGCGACTGACAGCCTCTCGGGGGAGAACGCGATGTCCTTCAGCGTTACGGTCTTGGTGGCGGCAGCGGACGCGGCGACTTGGCCGCCGAGCGCCGCGACGGAGATCGCGGAGACCGCGAGTAGCGCGAGGGGGCGTCGATCCATGACGTGCCATAGCGGAAGCATCCCCGCAGCGGATCACGGAGGTGGCGCGTTGGCGGTCGGCCCGATCTCGGCGCTGGGGCTATAGCGTCCTGCAGCGAGACGTATTGGCACGCGGATCGCTCCGAGAAGCGTGCGCCGCTCCCGCCTGCGGGGTATGGTTTCGTGCGAATGAGCGCAACCTTCATCTTTTTGATGGTCTTCCTGAAGATCCCGATCTTCGGGTTGCTCTACATCGTCTGGTGGGCGATCCACGCCACCCCAGAGCCCGATGCGGCAACCGACGAGGACGGCGGCACCAAGCGCCCGCGCGATCCCAGCCCGCGCTATCCGCACCCGCGCCCGGCGCTGCCGCGCAACCCGCGCCGCGACCCGCATGGTGCCCCGCCCGCCCCGGCTCCGCCGCGCGTGCGGACGGTCGTCGCTCGCGCTCGCCGCGTCGAGCACTAGGGGTCCGTCCTGCGAGTCCGCACCCGCTTGGGTCGGTCGCTGATCAAACGCGCAGGGACTTCCAGGACGAACCACGAGATGGTTGATTCCAAGTTCGCGCACCGCGGATGACAGGCCAAGATCGGCGCCGGATCGCCACCTGCACGCTCGCAGCTACCACCGGTACCTGCTTCGCATCCGTGCGGTGCCCGGCATCCGCCCTGAGCTGTCCCCGCATGCACGCGAATCAGCAATCAACCATCTAGTCTCAGGGCGCCATGAGCGCCCCAAGCTCCGTCCTCTCAGACGGCACGATCCTGCGCCTCGTGCAGGAGGGCCGCATCACGGTCGATCCCTGGGATCCGGCGATGGTTCAGCCGGCGAGCATCGACCTGCGCCTGGGCAACACGTTTCGCGTCTTTCATAATCACCGCGCCGCCGCGATCGACCTCGCCAAGCCGCCGACGAACCTCACCGAGCAGATCGAGATCTCAAACGAGGAGCCGTTCGTCATCCACCCGGGCGAGTTCTGTCTCGGCCGGACGCTGGAGTGGGTCGAGCTGCCGGATGACGTCGTGGCCCGGATCGAGGGGAAATCCAGCCTTGGCCGCCTGGGCCTCATCGTCCACGCGACCGCCGGCTTCGTCGATCCTGGTTGGAAGGGCACGCTGACGCTCGAGATCACGAACCTCACGCGCGTGCCGATCAAGCTCTGGGCGACCAAGCCGATCGCGCAGCTCTCCTTCATGACGCTCGACGCGCCCGCGTTGCGCCCGTACGGCCACCCGGAGCTGGGCAGCCACTACCACGGGCAGATCGAGGCGACCGAGAGCCGCTACGAGGGCGGACCGGCGTCCGGTCGCGTGCGATAAGGTCGCGCCCGCCATGGATCTCGCGTTCCTGCTCGCGGCGGCCGAACACGCGGCGAAAGAGCACCACAAGTCCGAGCTGCCGTTCTTCATCGCCGGCGGACTACTCGTGGCGTTTGCGATCGCCATCAGCGTCGTGGGCTTCAAAAAGCCCGAGTTTCCGGCCAACGAGCAGGCCGCCCGGGGCGTGATGGCCCTCAGTGTCGCGCTCGTGGCGGGCGCGCTGGGCTGCGCCATTTTCGTGGCGCTCTAGCAGCGCGTCACCTGCGGTCGCCCAAATTTGGACGCCTGGGCCTGCGTAGATCGGGCTCGGGGCGTGCATAATCGAAAGGGTGAGCACACAGAGAGACAGCGTTAGCGAGAGCCGTCCCGCGAACAACGGCTCCGAATCCACCGGCGAAGACACGCTCAGCGTGGTCGACAACCGCACCGGCCGGACGTACGAGATACCGATCGTCGACGGCACCGTACGGGCCCTCGACTTCCGTGCGATCCGGATCGCCGAGGACGATTTCGGCCTCATGACCTACGACCCGGCGTTCATGAACACCGCGTCATGCCGCTCGGCGGTCACCTACCTGGACGGGACCAACGGGATCCTCGAGTACCGCGGCTACCCGATCGAGCAACTGGCCGAGCACTCGACGTACCTCGAGGTCGCCTACCTGCTCGTCTACGGCGAGCTGCCGACCGCACAGCAGCTGACGGACTGGACGCACCACGTGACGATCCACACGTTCGTCCACGAGAACATCAAGGAGTTCCTCGGGGGATTCCGCCACGACGCACACCCGATGGGGATGCTGCTCGGAACGACCAGCGCGCTGTCGACGTTCTATCCGGATGCCAACGACATCGACGATCCCGCCAACCGCGACATCCAGACGATCCGGCTGATCTCCAAGATGCCGACGCTGGCGGCGTTCGCCTACCGCCATGTGCAGGGCCAGCCTTACGTCTATCCCGACAACGACCTCGCGTACTCGGGCAACTTCTTGAACATGATGTACAAGATGACCGAGCTGAAGTACGAGCCCGATCCGCGGCTCGAGCGGGCGCTCGACATCCTGTTCATCCTGCACGCCGACCACGAGCAGAACTGCTCCACGAGCGCGGTCCGCTCGGTCGGCTCGGCCCGACCTGACCCGTACTCGGCCGTCGCGGCCGGCATCGCCGGGCTCTACGGGCCCCTGCACGGCGGCGCCAACGAGGCGGTACTGCGAATGCTGCGCCGGATCGAGACCAGGGACAACATCCCGAGCTTCGTCGAGGGCGTGAAGCAGGGCAAGGAGCGCCTGATGGGCTTCGGCCACCGCGTCTACAAGAACTACGACCCGCGGGCACGGATCATCAAGAAGGCGGCCGAGGACGTCATCGAGGTCAAGGGCGCCAACCGGCTCCTGGACATCGCCTACGAGCTCGAGCAGATCGCGCTCGAGGACGACTACTTCATCTCGCGCAAGCTCTATCCCAACGTGGACTTCTACTCCGGGCTCATCTACGAGGCGATGGGGCTGCCCGTGGCGATGTTCCCCGTCATGTTCGCGATCGGTCGCACGAGCGGCTGGATCGCCCAGTGGCGCGAGATGGTGGAGGACAAGGAGCAGAAGATCTCGCGACCGCGTCAGATCTACACGGGGCACCGCGCACGCGAGTACGTGCCGATCGATCAGCGCGGAAACTCGTAGGAAACGTCGGCCGGAGGTCCGAGCTTGCGAGGACCGGAGGGCGAAACCCCTTTCTCCTCTCGGCTGTGGGAGGGGATCGAGGAGATCTACGCAGAGATCCTCGTCCATCCGTTCGTGGCGGGGCTGACAAGCGGCGAGCTCGATCGCTCGAAGTTCTCGTTCTACGTCGTCCAGGACGCGCACTACCTGCGCGAGTACGCGCGTGCCCTGAGCATCTGCGCCGCCCGGGCGCCAGACGAGCCGGCGATCAAGATGTTCGCCGAGCACGCGGCCGGCGCGATCGCGGTGGAGCGCGAGCTGCACGAGTCGTTCTTCGTGGAGCTGGGATTGACCGAGGCCGCCATGGCGGCGACGCCGATGGCGCCGACGAACCTCGCGTACTGCAGCTACCTGCTGTCCAGCGCCTACGGCGGGTCGTTCGCTGAGGCGCTGGGGGCGGTGTTGCCCTGTTACTGGATCTACCGCATGGTGGGCTTGGAGCTGCTGTCGCGCGGATCGCCGGATGCGCTGTACGCGCGCTGGATCGACACATACGGCGGCGAGGAATTCGGGACGGTCGTTCAGGCGGTGCTGGAGCTGACCGACCGGATCGCTTCGGGGCTGTCCGACGCCGATAGGGCCGCGGCCGCGAAGCGGTTCACCGTGACCGCCCGCTATGAGTGGATGTTCTGGGACATGGGCTGGCGACAGGAGACCTGGCCGGTCTGATGTGAGCACGACTACCATCGCCGCGTGT
>DASVPU010000343.1:0-3081 GCA_036389475.1 Solirubrobacteraceae bacterium | reverse complement strand
GCTCAGCGACGTTCGCGATCAGCGCGCCGCGCTGGAGGCCGGCGCGACGGCCGTCCTGCAAAAGGACATCCCGCGCGAGGTGCTGGTGCAGCGGTTGCTCGGCATCGCGCAGCGCGCATGAGCGCCGGCACAGGTCGCCGTCCGCCGGCGGCGTCGGTGCGATCGCGGGCTCTGGCCGGACCGACGCGATGGCCGCCGCGGACGTCGGGAGTGCCACTAGATGAGTAGTTCCACGCGTTCAGGCGCAGTAGGCGCTCAGCGCACGTGGTGGGCGGCGGAGACGGTGGTTGAGCGCGATGGCGGCTGCCATCGCGGCGAAGCGACAGACCAGGCGGGTTCTGAGGGCGTGCAGGGTGCGTGCGCCGTGGCGTTCGATGGTCAGGATGTCTTTGGCCGTCCAGAAGATCGACTCGATGCGCTGGCGGATCGGCGCGAGGTGTGGGCCGTGGCCACCTTCGTCTTTTCGGCGTGGGCGCCCGATCGTGGCGTCCAGCGTGGCGGCGTCGGCTGTGAAGCCTTTAGCGGCGTAGCCCTTGTCGCCAATCACGACGAGGTGTCCGGTGCGCTGGACGCGCGCGAGCAGTGCGAGCGCGACATCGCGTTCGCCGACCTTCGGACTGGTCAGCGCGAGCGCTCTGGGGGTGCCGTCGCAGGCGAACAGGGCGTGCAGCCGGAAGCCGTAGAAGTAGCGGCTGTGACTGGCGCAGTACCCATAGTCAGCGGCGTTGGCGAGCGCGTCGTCAAGGCTGCTCGCCCCGCCGCGCTTGACCGTTTCGCGGGAGCGGCAGGTCTCGACCGGGGTGCTGTCGACGAGCAGCACAGTGTCGGTGTAGCCGGCGCTGTGACGAGCGAACTCGTCGATCAACGCCTCGATCGTGTCCGACAACCGCTCGCGGCGATTGTAAAACCCCGACCGCTTGGGGATCCGCGGAAACAAGTGCGCCAAGCGCTTGGCGGCGACCGCGATGAACCGCGGATCAGACGTGATGCCCATGATCGCCTGCGCCACGCAGAGCGTCACGACCTCGGCATCGGTCACGATTCTTCTCGCGTTATAGGACTTGACGAGCAGGAGATCGTCAGCAGTGCAGAACACTGCAATGAGCAGCAGGTCGAGGTCGGCGTCCATCGAGGCCCCTTGGGTCGGCGCTGGGTACTAGGCAGCGCCGTCTTCGACCTGTCTGCGTTATGTCCCCTTCCCAGCCACGGCCCGACGCAGGCCGTGGAACTACTCATCTAGGCGCACCCGACCCGAGAGGAGCAGCGATGCCTACGACGGTGCAGATCCCCGACTACGAGGTCCACAAGCGCCTCATGCTCGATTCGGCGAGCACCGCGCTGGTCATCATCGACATGCAGAATGACTTCGTGCGCGACGAGGGCACGCTGCAGGTCAGGGATGCCCCAGGCACGGTGGCGGCGATCAGCCGGCTGCTTGAGCTCGCGCGCGACAGCGAGATGCGCGTCGTCTTCAGCCAGGACACCCACGATCCCGGCGATCCGGAGTTCGAGATCTGGCCCGAGCACGCGCTGCGCGGAACGTGGGGCTGGGAGATCATCGACGAGCTCACCCCGCGCGACGGTGAGCTGGTCGTGCAGAAGGTCCGCTACGACGCGTTCTATGGCACGCAGCTTGATCACATGCTCAGGCTGTGGAACGTCCAGACGATCGTGCTGTGCGGAACGGTGGCGAACATCTGCGTGCACTACACCGCCGCGAGCGCCGCGCTGCGCTGGTATGACGTCGTCATCGCCCGGGACGCGGTCTCGGCGATCGAGCCGTGCGACCTGGAGTTCTCGCTGCGCCAAACGTCATGGCTCTTTCAGGGCAAGATCACGACGAGCACGGGCGTCGCGGCCCGCAAGCGCCGCGCCGCCCGGGCACCGGCAACGCGCTGATCGTGCCAGCGATGCTCCGCAGAGCAGACGCGCGCGACGCCAGAGACGCGGCTGGGGAAATCGCGACGTGGACCGCGGCTTAGCTGTGCCACCGCAGGCTCACGGCATGTCTTCTTGCAGTCAATCGGGCCAGTGGCTACCCGGGCGCCCACGCCCGGGCCGTCGGATTCGCGTAAGACCTGCCGACACGAAGGGATCTGTTGATGCGTCGCTCACTGCTGCGGTTCGCCACGCTCTTGGCAAGCATCATCGTCGTGGTAGCGCCGGCCACCGCATCCGGCGCAGCTGCCCGTCTACTACTTCCTTCCCGGCGCGGGCGCCTGCGCGACCACGCACGTCGACCAGGCGCCGCCGGGCGCCAACGATTGGTCGTGCCAGCCGAGTACCGCACATCGGCGGCCGGTTGTCCTCGTCCCGGCCTCTGCTCAGACCCGCATAGCCATGAACGATAGATGTCTCGACGGTGTCGGAGAAGATCACATTGCGCTCCCAGATCCTGTGCACGCCAGGCCCCTTCAGGAAGGCGGCGAACGTCCCGACCGGCCCACTTTCGGATGCTCGATAGATGCCTTTCTCTGCGGATGCGAACACACCTCGAGAAGCTGGTGTGAGACAGGGCTGACGCCGGGCAGGGGCCGCCGGCTGGGAGGAATGGGTGCCACGATCACCATCGAACGAGGCGGCGTGACTGCGCGGGCGCACCACGGCCGCTGCACCAGTCGGGATGTTCGATGAGCGCTATTGACACGGCGCCGCCGCCGCCGGCGCAGGCGCCGTGGCCCATTGTCTTGTACTTCCATCACATCGGGCGCAAGCTGCCGCACTTCACGTCTATGTCCGTACGGCAGTTCACGTATGTGCTCGACCTCTTGGAAGATCACTGCTACGTTCGTCCCGCCAGCGCGCTCATCGACGAGCGACCAATCCGCACCGACCGTCCTGCGGTCGCCATCTCCTTCGACGACGGGTATGCAGAAACACTCAGTACGGTGATGCCGTTGCTGTCGAAGCGCGGACTGACCGCCGTGTTCTTCGTTGTGACCAGCGAGGTCGGTCAAGAGCTGAACCACACGACGCTGGACCTGCGGCTCCGCCGAGCGTCGTGGCCCGAACTCCGCGCGGCGTCCGCGGCGGGCCACGTGAGTGGGTCACACGGCCACCATCACCAGCCCTTGACGCAGA
>DASVPU010000342.1:0-29307 GCA_036389475.1 Solirubrobacteraceae bacterium | reverse complement strand
CCAGAGCGTCACATCGGCGTCGTAGCGCCCGCATTCGACGTCGTGCCAGACCACGTGCTCGAGCGGCGCGGTCATGCGAAGGACCCGGTCGCCGCGCCGCGCGCGACGAGCAGCTCGCGCAGGGCGAGCATCGCCGTGTAGGTCGGCAGCGCGACGAGCCGTCCCTCTCCCGCGGCCAGCGCCGCATCCAGCCCGCGATCGAGGGCCGGCAGGACGTGCAGGCGATCGGCGGGCACGCCCGCATACTTCAGCCGCAGCGCGAGCTCCGCGGCACGGGTGCCGCTGCAGGTGACGCGCCGCACGCGGCCGGCGATGCCCTCGAAGTCGGCGTCCCAGATCCACGAGACGTCGCGCCCGTCGGCCGTGCGGTCGTTGAGCACCGCCAGGACGTCGTGGTCGCCGTCGTCGAGCGCGAGCGTGCGCAGTACCTCGTTCGCGCCGGCGGGGTTCTTGACGAGCAGGATCGCGAGGTGGCGGCCGCCGATGCGCACCGTCTCGGCGCGGCCGAACGCGGCCTTCGTCGCCTCCAGGCCGGCGACGATGTCAGGCAGCGCGACGCCGAGCGCGCCCGTCAGCGCCGCCGCCGCCAGCGCGTTGTAGACGTTGTAGAGCCCGGGCAGCGGGAGGGCGACGCTCGCTCGCTCGCCCGCCATCGACAGCTCGAAGCGCGCCGCGCGCGTGCCGTCCAGCACGACGGCGCTCGCCGAAACGTCCGGCTCGGGCCGGCGAGCATCGCCGTTGGGGCAGTGGTAGCGCCCGAGATGGCCCATGTAGATCGCGTCGTAGACATACGGCGCACCGCAGCGACGGCAGTGCTTGGAGTCCGACGCGTGCGCAAGCCCGCGCAGCGCCACGCCGTCGTCCTGCACGCCGAAGTACGTCAGCAGGCGCCCGTCAGCCCGTTCGCGCCCGAGGTCCGCGACGAGCGGATCGTCGGCGTTGAGCACGAGGTGCGTGGCCGGCGCGGCGGCAACGGTCGCCGCCCAGCGGTCGGCGATCGTCTCAAGCTCGCCGTAGCGGTCGAGCTGGTCGCGAAAGAGGTTTGAGAGCAGCAGGGCCCGCGGCCGGACCTGCGCGACGACGCGGTCCAGCCAGAACTCGTCGACCTCGAACAGCCCGACGTCGCCGGCGATCACGCCGCCGCGGGCCGCGTTCAGCAGCGCGGTCGCCACGCCGCCGGCCATGTTTGCGCCGGCGCGGTTGTGGACCAGGCGGGCGCCATTGCGCTGGAGGATCGAGGCCACCATCGCAGCGGTCGTCGTCTTGCCGTTCGTCGCCGAGATGACCGCGCTGCCGTCGCGCAGGCGCCTTGAAAGGCGCTCGATCGCGCGCGGCTCCATGCGCATGAGCAGCTTGCCCGGCAGGCTCGTCGCACCGCGGCCGCTGCGGCGCGAGAGGGTCCCGGCGGCACGTGCGATCGCGATCTTGGTGGGCAGCATCACGTCTCCAGGATCGCATTCCCGCGCGGCGTGCCGAGGCTGAGGCGTGGCCCAGCCTCAAGCCAGGACAAGCGTCTCCAACCGCTCGGCGATGCCGACGGCCGGCGGCTGCGACGCCGCCTCGGCCTGCTCGCGATCCGACGCTCCCGTGAGGACGATCGCCCCGTCGATCCCGGCTGCGTGTGCGCTGCCAAGGTCGGCGTCGACGCGGTCGCCGACCATCAGCGCGCGGCCCGGCCCGAGCCTGTCGAGCGCGGTCTGCAGCAGGCCCGCCTCGGGCTTGCCGACCGTCACGCCGGCGCGCCCGCACGCCGTCTCGACCGCCGCGAGGATCGCGCCCGATCCCGGCCACGGACCGTCGGCCATCGGAAACGTCGCGTCGCGGTTGGCGCCGAGCAGGAACGCGCCGCGCAGCCCGGCCTGCGTCGCGTCGCGCAGCTCGGCGTAATCGAAGCGCTCGTGCCCGGCCACGACGACGACGTCGGCGCGGCTGGCGAACGTCGTCGCGTTGAGGATCCGCAGGCCGGCAGCCTCGACGTGGCGGTGCACGGCCAGCGAGCCGATGACGACGGCCGTGGAGCCGGAGAAGCGCTCCGCCAAGAGGAACTGCAGCGCGCCTCCGACCGTTACGACCTCCTCGAGCGAAGCCTGAAACCCGAGTCGCCACAGCTTGCGCACGAACTCCTCGCCGCTCAGGCGCGCATCGTTGGTGACGAACGCGACGCCCTTGCCGGCGGCGCGCAGGGCCGCCACCGCCTCGACGGCGCCCGGCGTCGCCCTCTCGCCCACCCAGACGCAGCCGTCGAGGTCGAGCAGGACGTGGTCGTAGCGCGCGACGAGGGAGCTGACGGGCACGGCGGGGAGTTTGACGACCCCAGGGGCAGCGGCTCGGCCACACGCGACCGCAGCGCTCCTTCGGCGACTACGCTTGCGCCGTGCGCCGCGCCAGCATTCTCATCGTGATCCTCTTAGCCTGCCTCGTGCTCGTCGCATGCGGCAAGGACAGCTCGAAGATCGGCGACAAGCAGGCGACAACCACGGCCGCGAAGACCGCCACCGCGGCCGTCCGGCCTCGCTCCACTCGCGACGGGTGCGACGCGGCGGCCGCCCCGCAGCCCGCAACCGACGCCAATCGCCGGCGCTCGCGCCGGCGCCTGAATCCGAAGCGGACGTACATCGCGGTCATGCGGACGAACTGCGGCACGATCCGCATCCGGCTCGCCGTGCGCACCGCACCGAAGACGACCTCGTCGTTCGCGGGCCTGGTCCGCAACCGATTCTTCGACGGCCTGACGTTTCATCGCATCGCCAAGCCCGGCGGAAACGACTACGTCATCCAGGGTGGCGATCCGCTGGGCACGGGCAACGGCGGGCCGGGGTACAGCGTCGTCGAGGCGCCGCCGCGCAAGACGAAGTACCGCCGCTACGTCGTAGCGATGGCGAAGACGCAGACCGAGCAGCCCGGCACGTCCGGCAGCCAGTTCTTCATCGTCACCGCCCAGCAGGCGCGGCTGCCGCCCGACTACGCGCTCCTGGGGACCGTCGTCGGAGGCAGGAAGATCGTGCACCGGATCGCGGCCGTGCCGACGGATCCGGCGACCGAGATGCCGATCGACCCGGTCGTCATCACGTCGGTGCGGATCCGCTCCAGCAGGCGGTAGGCGTTTGCGACCCGCTCCCAAGGCGCGTGTTTTCAATCTTTTGCGGTGGGGTTGTGGCATGCCATAATCTTGGTCGTGAGACGCCTTACACGACGCAGAATGCTCGCCGGAAGCCTTGCCGCCGCGCCCGCTGTCGCGCTGCTACACGAGATGGTCCCGCACGAGGGCGTCCATGCCGCGCTCGCAGCGGGTCCGCAGAGCGCCGCGGCGGCCGCGCCGCACTCGACCGCGCACAGCGGCGGGCATGGCGGCGGCACGAGCGGCGCGACCTTCCGCAAGGGCGAGACCGTCGACCACAAGGCCAACCGCTTCAATCCCACCGACATCCTGCGCGACTTCGACTACGGCAAGACGCGACGGCTGGCCAGCGGCCGCGTCCTGCGCGAGTGGGAGATCTATGCCGCCGACAAGGAGGTCGAGATCGCGCCCGGGATCAAGTATCCCGCGTGGACCTTCAACGACCGGATACCCGGGCCGACGCTGCGCGCGCGCGAGGGGGAACTGCTGCGGGTGAAGTTCGCCAACGGCTCCGCGCACCCGCACACGATGCACTTCCACGGGATCCACCCCGCCGAGATGGACGGCGTGCCCGACATCGGGCGCGGGATCCTGCAGCCGGGGGACATCTTCACCTACGAGTTCGAGGCCACGCCGTTCGGCCTGCACCTCTACCACTGCCACGTCGGGCCGCTCGCCGAGCACATCGCCCGCGGCATGTACGGCACGTTCATCGTCGATCCCAGGCAGGGGCGCGCCGAGGCCGACGAGATGATGATGCAGCTCAACGGCTTCAACACGACGTTCGACTTCGCCGGCAACCAGGTCTACGCCGTCAACACGGTCGCCTTCCACTACGTCAACGAGCCGATCCAGGTTAAGCGCGATCAGCTCGTGCGCATCTACCTCGTGAACATCCTCGAGTTCGATCCCATCAACTCGTTTCACCTGCACGCGAACTTCTTTGACTACTTTCCGACCGGCACACGGCTGCAGCCGACCGAGTTCACCGACACGATCGTGCTCGGCCAGGGCCAGCGCGGGATCCTCGAGCTGCGCTTCCCGCACACCGGGATGTACATGTTTCACTCGCACAAGACGGAGTTCGCCGATCTAGGCTGGATGGGGCTCTTCGAGGTGAGCTGATGGAGGCCTCCGATCACGCCGCGCCTGCTAGTGGGGTCCCGCGCTGGGTCCTCGCGGTTGTGCCGCTCGCCTTGATCGCGACGGCGCTCGCGGCGCTCGCGCTGTTCGGGGCCAACACGCTGCCGGAGCGGACGGGCCCGCCGATCGAAGAGCTTGCGTTCGAGCACACGGTGCTCAAGCCGGGCACGATCGAGCTGACGGTGCGCAACACGGGGCCCGACGCGGTGACCGTCGGTCAGGTGTTCGTCAACGACATCTACGTGGACTTCGATGCGAGCGCGCGCGAGATCGGACGCCTGCAGAGCGCGAAGCTCACGCTGAGATATCCGTGGCAGGAGGGCTCACCGGCGCTGGTGGCGATCATCACGTCGACCGGCTTTGCGATCGAGCACGAGATCGCGGCGACCGTGCAGACGCCGGCGGCGGGCGGGAAGTTCTACGCGACGATGGCGCTGCTGGGGACGTACGTCGGCGTCGTCCCGGTGATCCTCGGGATGCTGTTCCTGCCGTTTCTGAGCGGCATGCGGGCGCGCTGGTTGACCGCGTTCATGGGCTTCACGATCGGGCTGCTCGGCTTCCTGGCTGTCGACGCGTACATCGAGGGAAGCCAGCTGGCCGCGGAGAACCCGGGCGCCTTCGGCGGGCTGAAGCTCCTGTTCGGAGGCGCCGCGCTGGCATATCTCTGCCTCGTCGCGCTGGACCGCCACCTGTCGGCGCGGCGCGCGGACGCACGCGCCGCGGCCGCCGACGCCTCGCGCCTGGCGCTGCTCGTGGCGATCGGGATCGGACTGCACAACCTGGGAGAGGGCCTGGCGATCGGCTCCGCGTACGCCATCGGCGAGCTCGCGCTCGGAGCCTTCCTGGTGATCGGCTTTGCGGCGCACAACACGACCGAGGGATTCGCGATCGTGGCACCGTTCGCCCGTGGCGCGAAGCGTCCATCGCTGCCGCGGCTGCTGTTGCTGGGCCTGATCGCCGGCGGGCCCGCGATCGTCGGCGCGGTGATCGGCGCGTCGGTCAACAACGCCGAGCTGTCGACGTTCATGCTCGGCTTGGGCATCGGCGCGATCGTCCAGGTCATCGTCCAGCTCGCACCGACGATCCGTGACGCCGCCGGCCGGATGCTGCACCCGCTCAGCGTCGGCGGGATCCTGGCCGGCATCGCGGCCCTGTATCTGACGGGCCTGCTGGTGGCGGCCTGAGGGCCGGCGCCGGGGCGGATCGAGTTCGTATCTCCTCAGAACAGCGCTCCCTGCTCGGGCGGATCCAGGCAGTCGGGGTCGTCGTGGCGCGCATCGTTGACCGCGCGGCTGACCGGCCGGAACACGAGTTTGGGATCCACCGGTGCAAGCAGTGCATGCAGATCGTCCGCCGGTGTCCGAGGGTCGAGCCACGTGCGCTCGTCGTCGGGGGCGAGGATCACCGGCATCCGGTCGTGTAGGTCGCGCACCGGACCCTGCGCGGCCGTCGTGACGATCGAGCAGCTGCGCAGCGGCTCGACGCCGCCGCCGGTCTCGCGTGGTCGCCAGGTCGCCCACAGCCCGGCGAACGCGAACAGCTGACCGTCCTGGCGCGTGATCCAGTGCGCAACGCCGCCCGACCATTCGTAGAAGCCGTCGGCCACGATCAGGCAGCGGCGGCGCGCGAACGCGTCGCGGTAGGCGGGGCGCTCGGCGACCGTCTCGGCGCGGGCGTTGATCGTCGTCACGCCGACCTCGCGCGGGTCCGACGCCCAGAAGGGGACCAGCCCCCAGCGCAGCAACGCGCCCGCGGGCCCTGCGTCCCCGCCGACGACCGCAAGGACATCGTCGCCGGGCGCGACGTTGAAGCGCCGCCGGACCTCCAGCGACTCCCCGATCGGGAAGCGCGCGCGGATCTGCGACGGGTCAGACGTCGCGAGCGTGTAGCGGCCGCACATCAGCCGCCAGAGCGCGCGGCGCGCGCCTTGTCTTTGGCCGCCTGCTGACGTCGCTTGCCGATGAAGCCGAGGGCGACGAGCGCGACCGCCACGATCAGCAGGCCGAGGAAGATCGCGCTGACCGTGGAGGTGCCGCCGAACGGAAGCGACGCGAGCGTCGCGATGCCAAACCCGAGCGCGAGCAGCACGACGACGATCGCGAAGATGATCAGGCCGCCGCGGATGCGCAGCGGCAGGCTCGAACCCTGCGGTGGCGCGATCAGGCCCATGAGGCGCAGGACGAAGAGCTGGCGGCTGGAGGGCGCCTCCTGGCCGAGCCGCTCGACAGCGGTCTTGAGGTCGTCCGGGCGGCGTTCGGCGAGTGCCAGCGACGCGTTGGCCATGCGCTGCAGCTGCATGCGCTCCTGCGGGCGTGCCGCGGCGATCGCCTTGCGGAAATGCTCCCGCGCGGCCTTGGCGTCATAGCGCTCGGCGGCGCGCGCGCCGAGGATCGCCTGCGCGGCCGCGCGGTACTTCGTCTCGGCCGCGAGCTCTTCGTCGGAGCGCATCTCCAGCTGAGCCATCGCCGCCAGCGGGCCCTTCTGCTCGATGCGGACCTGCCGCTGCTTTGCCATGTCCGCCACAGTCTATTTACGCCGCCTCCACACCGGCTGCCCGTTTCGCAGCGCCACGCGGCCCTGGAGACCACATGGCGCTCACGGCGTTAGGCTCAATTCGTGCGCGCGCTCGCCGTCGTCATCGCGACCGTGATCCTGAGCTTCGGCCCGGCCACGATCGCCGCGGCCCAGTTGGGCCCGCGCGCGCCGGCGCCGCTGACCCAGCAGGAGCCGCCGCCGCCGCCAGAGGCGCCCAAGGTCGACGAGGGCGGCCTCAGCACGCTGCAGAAGATCCTGATCTTCGGATCCGCGGGGGCGGTCCTCGTCCTCATCGGCTGGTTGATCGTGCGCGACGCGCATAAGGCCGCACCGGTCCAGGAGCGCGGTTTGCGCACCCCGGAGCAGAAGCGGATGTCGTCGCGCGAGCGCGAGCGCCATCAGCGCCAGCGGCGCGCCAAGGACAAAGCCGCCAAGCGGCAGCGAAAGAAAAACCGGCCACGCTGATCGCCACGTGGCATCGTTCCCGAATGGCCTAAGAGGGGTAATGCCCACGGACCATGGACCTCGACCTCGACCATCCACCCGCAGCGCTCGCACGGCTCCTCGACAGCGCCGAGGAGAGCGGCTGCGTCAACCTGTCCGAGCTCGACGCCCTCGCCCGCAGGCTCGAGGTCGACGACGACGACCTGCCGGCGCTGCACGAAGCCTTCGAAACGCGCGGGTTCGAGGTCACCGACGATTGCGGGCGCAGCAACATCCCCGCGACGGATTACGGCAACGGCGGGCTGGCCGCCGCCACGACCGACGCGCTGGGCCTGTTCCTCAACGAGATCCGCCGCCACCCGCTGCTGACGGCGGCCGAGGAGGTCGAGCTCTCCAAGCGCATCGAGCAAGGCGACGCCGCCGCCAAGGAGCGGATGATCAACTCCAACCTCGCGCTCGTAGTCTCGATCGCGAAGAAGTACCCACAGAACGAGCTGCCGCTGCTGGACCTCATCCAGGAGGGCATCTTCGGGCTCATCCGCGCGGCCGAGAAGTTCGACTGGCGCCGCGGGTTCAAGTTCTCGACCTACGCGACGTACTGGATCCGCCAGGCGATCCAGCGCGGCATCGAGAACAAGGCGCGCACGATCCGCGTTCCGACGAACATCGCCCAGCGCGAGCGCAAGATCCAGCGCACGAGGCGGGCGCTGGAGACCAAGCTGGGACGCGACCCCACCGACGAGGAGATCGCCGAGCAGGCAGAGCTGCCGCTCGAGCAGGTCCGGGCGATGGCCGATCTCACCCGCACCGTAACGAGCCTCGACCGCCCGATCGGCGAGGACGGCGAGACGGCGCTCGGCGAGCTGCTCGGCGACGAACGCGCCGGACCGGCCGAGGAGGTCGAGGTGGCGTTGCGCGACAGCGCGCTGCGCCGCGCGCTGCACGGGCTGCCGGACGAGGAGCGCAAGGTCGTCGAGCTGCGTTACGGCGTCAACGGCGGCGGCGGGCCGGTCGGCATCCGCGAGACGAGCCGGCTGCTGGGCATCACGCAGCCAGAGACCCGCAAGCTCGAGGAGCAGGCGCTCGAGCGACTTGCCGGACTGCGCGAGATCGAGGCCTTACACGAGGCGGCGTAGGATCCGTCCCCGACGCTGGGGGCTCAATGGCTGGGCGATACCGATCGGAACGTGCCCGCGACCAGTGAGGAATTGTCGAAGTTCGACGCCCCGAGCACCGCGCTCTGGTCGTACTCCACCGCCGGCAGCGCGCCGTTGAGCGAGCCGAGCAGGTTGGCGAGCACGTTGCAGAGGTTGAGCAGGCACGGGAACGCGGCCGGCTCGACGAGGATCTCGCCGTGCTTGGGCGTCAGCGCGGCGTTGTCGTCGATGAACACGGCGCCGCGCACCTTGGAGTTGTTCTGGATGCGCACGTCGGCCCCGCCGGCGGTCGCCTTCTTGCGGCGCAGCGCGTAGATCACCCCGGTGAACCGGCCGCCTCCGGTCACGCGCACCCCTCCGCTGCCGATCACGAGCGCTCGTGCGGCCGGGTTGGGGTTGGTCGCCGGGGACGTGTCCAGCACGCAGTACCCAGACCCGTCGCCGATCTGCTCGATGAAGACGACCTGGGCCGCGGTCGCGCTCGTCACCTTGCAGGAAGCGCCGCTGCCGACGGTACTGCCCGTGCAACTGCTGGAGGCGTAGTAGGTGCAGCCGGCGTCCGCCTGCTGGCGCAGCGACGCGATCTTGTCGTCGCCGATCAGGGTGTCGGACTGGTAGGTGACGTACTCGGTCCCGTTGAGCAGGCTGCTCAGCGGCCTCGACAGGGCGTTGACGGTGGTGAAGAGGCCCGACAGGCAGCCCAGGAGCTCGCTGTCGGCGAGGATCTGGTCCTGATCGAGCAGCGAGCAACGCAGGCCGACTACGCCGCCCTCGTACACCGGGTGCGTGCCCAGGAGCGACGCCACGAGGTCGCCGGCGAGGACACCGCTGACCGCGTTCGCTAGATCCGCGCCGATCTTGCCGGTCACGACCGAGTAGCCCTGCGGGAAGATCGGAGCCTGGCCGGCCTGGACCAGCCCGGCCACGGCGCGGCGGCGGCCCGCCACCAGCGACTCGGCACGAACCCACAGCTTCCGCGGCTGCGCCGCCGGCGACATCTGCAGCGACGTGTCGTAGCCGGGGCCGTTGAGCAGGCTCTTGTCCCACGACGAGTACTGCGTCTGCGCCCAATCGCAGACGGTCAGCCACCACCGCGACGAGCTTGCCGCGTCGCCCTCGTAGGTCTGCGCCAGCAGGCGCTGAACCTGGTTGGTGAGGGTCGCGGGTGCGCCGGCGGCCGGCTGGGCCAGCGTGCCGGTGATCGTCTGGCTGCCACACGAGCTCCCGGCGGCTGACTGCGGCCAGTTGCGAGCCAGCAGGAACGCGGCCGAGTTCAGCGTTGCCTCGGCGAGGTTGTAGGACTTCTCCGCCGAGCGCTCCTTGCTCGTCTGCTCGGTCTGGGTGTCGACCAGCGACAGCATTGCCGTGCCCATCACGAGCATGACTGCCATCAGGATGATCGCTGTGACGACGGCCACGCCCTCTTGGCGACGAAACGTGGTCATCATCAGGTACACGGGCTGACCGTCTTGAACAGGACGGTCTGCAGCCCCAGCGGATCTGTCACGACGAGCCGCACGGAGCGAGTCGCAGAGCTGGCGGCGACGAGGATCTTCCCGGGTCCGACCGGGATGCTCACCTCCGAGCCGCCCGCGAGCGGTACCTCGGCCAAGCTCAGCGGCGTCCCGACGTCCAGCGACAGCAGCGCTCTACCTGGCTGCGCGCACGTGGGGGTGGAGATGTCGCTCGCCGTCACCTGCGGCCCCAGCGCGCCGCGTACGCTGGCTCCGCTGGCAAGCGGCAGCTCGCGCGAGGTCGTCGCGCCGCCGCCGTCGAGGCGCAGCGAGATCTGAACGGACCGCACCTGTCCGTCACGCGAGGTGTAGCTGAAGAGCTTCTTCGCGCTGGCGGCGGTATTGATCGCTTTCCTGGCGACTTCGCGGTGGCGCGTCCAGCCCGCGGCAGTCGAGGGACAAGCGGTCCCCGGATCCGCGGAGCCCGCCGTGTTGGCGTGCTTGCCGTCGAACCAGAGGATCTTGGTTGCAGTGTTCAGGCAGAAGCGCTCGAGGTGGTCGGCGGTGCTTCCCGTGTCGGGCTCCCCCGGCCATGCCCGCGAGCGGAAGACGATGTCGTTGTCACCCGTGCGCGTCACGGCGATCGGCAGCACGCCGTCGGCGCCGGCGGGCGCACCGGCCTCCCTCAGCGTGCGAACCATCACGCCGAGCTCGCGGCGGGCTGTGTCCTGAGCGTCGGTGAGGCGGTTGTTCGCCGCTACACCACGATCGAAGGTCTCGAAGGCTCCCAGCGCCACGCTCGCAAGCAGCAGCGTCAGGGTCATCGCCACGAGCAGCTCGACGAGGGTGAAGCCATCCTCCCCGGTGGCGTCGAATCGATCGTACGTCGTCATGGCTGGACCTCGACCTTCGAGCCGCTGATGAGAGTGCGCTGGCTGACGTGACCCGACCGGGGTCGCGACCAGCTGACGGTCGTGGTGACCGCGGTTGCGTCCGCCGCCTGATGGTCCACGGCGACCTGGCCACCGGTGGTGGTGCATAGGCCGACGTCGGCGCCGGAGGAGATGAGTCCATGCAGCAGGCCGCCCTGGCCGATGAGTCCGTCGAGGCCCGTGCCGACCAGGTTGCACAGTGCCTGCACCACCTGGCCGCCTCCGGTGACGGGTATGCCCAGCACGTTCAGGGCCAGCAGCGTGGTCCCGGGGCCGCTGTTGACGACGGAAGGGTGCCCCGGCGGCAGTGTCTCCGGCCGGCAGGGGGTGCCCGGCGCTAGGCCGATCCCGTCGGAGGGATCATCGAGCACGCAGGTCGTGATCGTCGTCGTGTAGGTGACCCCGCGCCGGCGCGTGACGAACGTCGCCGCGACCGGCGCGTCGGAGTCCCCGAGTGCCGGTACCAGCGCGATCGCGACCTTCGCCGGGTCCGAGAGGTCGGAGTACGTCATCTCCCGCGCGCGTTCGAGCTGCTCGCGCGCCAGCGCGGTCGCGCCGTCACGGGCCAGGTTGTCGCTCGTCACGCCGTTGGCGGTGTCGAGCATCGAGAAGACTCCGAGCAGGCCGACGAGGAGGATCACCATCGCGACGATCACCTCGACGATCGTCATCCCGTCCTCCCCGGAGGGCCGATCCAGCTGCTGGGCGCCGATCGCCATGTTTGCCGCGCCGCTAGCCGTTGCGATGCACTCGCACGACATCCAGGCGGCGGCTTACGACCGTCCCGTCCGGCAGACTCCACGTCAGGCGCGCATGCTTGCCCGCCGGGATGTCGACGTAACGGCACAGACCCTCCTTGCGGCGGCACTCGACATCGCCGGTGATGAGCGTGCTCGGAGCGATCGCGAACACCGCCTTGTCACGCCTGGGGGAGTACTTCACGAAGACCGCGACGACGTTGCCGCGCGCGACGAACGTCTCCAGGCGCGGGATCCCGCTACGCAGCTTGGCGTCGGCCTCCTTGCCGAAACGCACATCGACGGCCGCCGCGCTCGCCGTGGGCGTGGACGGCGGATCAGCGCTGGTGGCCGGGGTGGCCGGCGTCGACTCGGTTTTCGGGACTGAGCCGTCGGAGTTGGTGATGACGACAGGGACCGGAGTGTCTGCGGCCGCGGCGCGCGAATCCTTTGTCGCGGCGCCGGCGGCGGGCTTGACGGTGGACTTGCGGCCCGACGGCGGCGCGAAGGGGTCGTGCGACCGCCTCGTCGCGCCGCGGCGGACGCTCGTGGCGCCGGCGTCGCTGGTCGCCAGCAGCCGCTGAGCGCGAGCGGGCAGCTTGCCGGCGGGCGCCAAAGCGGGCGCCGGCGCAGCGGCCGACGGTGCGTCGGCGGGGGCGGACTTCATGAACAGCAACGGCGCTGCCACAGCCACGGTCGCGGCGACCAGCGGAATCGGCCACAGGCGCCGGCGAACGATCTCGGTCAGCAGCTCGTGCAACATCAGTTCGCTCCCTGGTTTGTGGCGCCGCCCGGCGCCCGCGGCGAGGCTGCGCCGTCGGGCGCGATGTAGGCCGTCGCGTTGACGATCGCCGTCGTCCGCGAGGCATCCGCTTGCGGGCGCTTGAACGTCAGGCCGTCGATCGTCAACAGCCGGCCGCGGATCGCGAGGCTGCCGGTGCGGCGGACCTTGACGGACTTGCGCACCGCGCGCAGGATGTGCAGCAGGTCGAAGTACTTGCCGTCGTATTCGAACGTGAACGGCAGCGCTGCCAGACCGCCGGGACCCGGGGTGGCGCCGGGCGTCGCCGAGACGGCGCCGCCGGCGGCGGGCGGAACGCCGGTCTTCAACGCAGCCAGGCGCATGTCGCTGCCGCTGACGCGGGCCCGTCGCTGCAACTGGCGCAGGAGGTTGGCGATCGCGCCACGGCCGGGGACCGCGACGTCAAGTCGCTTGAGCTCGGCCATCAGGCGGGGGAACTGCCTGCGGGCCGATTGGTAGCCGGCGACCTGCGTCTTCGCATCGGCGAGCCGTCTCTCCTGGGCGGTGACGTTGTCGCGGACCTTGGCGCTCTCGCTGTGCTTGGGCGCGATCGCGGCGAACCAGAACACGGCAAGGATGGCCGCACCGCCAAGCAGCGTGCATGCGATCATCCGAGTCTGGTCATTCATGGCGTGACTCCCGTCATTGCGGCGGCGGTCTGGTGAGACGTAGCCGGCGCCTGGGCATCGCCGGCGGCTGTCTTGGAGGCGCTCTTGGAAGGTGGCGTCGCGGCCGGGGTTGGCGCTGGGCCGGGTGCCGCCGGCGCGCCGGCGGCCGCGGCGACAGCGGGACTGGAATTGAAATACGTCACGATCGCGAAGCGGGCCGCCTTCAGGTCGTTGCCGCGGCAGTCCCCATCGGACGAGGCGGTGCCGACGGCACGCTCGCCGCTCTTCTCGAGGCGCTCGCTGCGGCTGAAGCCGACCTCGGTGACGCCGGTCATCGCGTGCAGGCGATCCATGTAGGCGGGCACGGCGCTCTCACGGGCGGCGCAGCCCACGAGCTCGAGGGCGGGCGCCGCGATCGCGGCGCGCAGGCCGGAGGTGGTCCCGTCGCCGGCGCCGCCCTCGACCTGTGTCGTCGGCGTGAGCGTCCCCTTGGCGGACGTGAGCCAGATGCCAGCTGGCGCGACCTGAGCAAGCTCTGTGAGCGCGCCATCCCACTTGAAGCGCGTGTTGGCGACCTGCGTCACGGCCTCGCGACGCTTGATCGTGGCGCCGGCGAAGTCCGCGTAGGGCCTCAGCCGCGCCGCATGGTGCTCGGTGGCGATCATCTCACCGGAGATCTGCCCCAGGCGTTCGCGACCGGAACTGACCTGGTTTGAGATCACGACGAGGTAGACGACCGCTGCGGCAAGCAGTGCCGTCATGGCGCACGCGACCTGTGCAAGGCGCGACGGCACGGCACGGCCCCTGTTGCGAACCGAGCGGCTGGGTCGTAGATCGGGACGCTCGTTGTCGGCGGCGAGCGCGAGACCGACGGCGACGTCGAGGCGCTCGGGCGCAAGCGATGTATCGCCCAGGTCGGGCCAGGACTCGCGGCCGGCGGCCAGCACCGGGAGGTGCAGCTCATCGCGCAGGGCGTCCGCGACGCCGGGCCAGGTCGTCATCGCGCCCGTCAGAACGACGGCGCTGATCGGGCGCGCGTCGGCGCGGGCGGAGTAGAAGCCGCGCGAGGACTGCACCTCGGCGACGATCCGGCGCAGGCCCTCGCGAACCTGCAAGGAGATGGTGGCATCGAGGTCGTCGGCCATCGGCTCCGGCGAGCCGGGGCGCGGCAAGGATCCGACGCCGATCGCGGCGACGTGCGATCGCGCGGTCTCGTGGGTGATCCCCGCACGCTCGGCCAGCCCGGCAGCGATCGACTCGGAGCCCGCCGACGCCGCGCGGACGAGCAGCGGCTGATCGTCTTCGGTGATGACGACGTTGGTCAGCGCGCCGGCGGCGACGTAGAGGATCGCTTCGTCCTCGAGCTTGGGATGGTCCAGTGCCGCCGGCAGCGCCAGGCCCGAGAGCTGGATGCGCTGACAGCGCAGGCCTGCCGCGTCGAGCGCGACCATGAGCCGCTCGATGCCATCGAGCCGGGCCGCTGCCATGAGGATGCGCTGCTGGTCGCGGGTGCGGCCGACGCGGCGGTAGTCGACGACGAGCTGGTCCAGCGCAACCGGCAGCAGATCGACGGCGAGGTGACGTACGGCGCCTGCGAGCTCAGGTCCGTCGAGGGTCGCCGGCAGCTCGACCATGCGCACCATGAGACGCGGGTGGGCGAGGCCCACGCGCACGTCGCGCGGCAGCTTGTGCTCGCCGAAGAGCGTGCGCAGCTCGCTGGCGAGCGCCTCGGAGTTGACGACCTCGCCGTCGACCACGATGCCGACGGGTAGGGGATGGACGATGGCGCGCCGCAGGCGCGCGCGCTCGGTGCCCGAGGACTGCACGACGACAATCGCGTCGGGACCGATGTCGAGGGCGACCGTTGACGACGATCGCCGCATTCCGACGCCGCCTGGGCCGCCGGGCGAGAGAGAAGGGATCCGCACGGGTCCGTTCTCGACTTCGGCGCCTCAAGGAATGAGTGCGACTTCAGGACGGCGGACGGATGATCGACCGCGCCGACCGGCGGCGCGGTCAGGCCCTTCGGGTGAGCTCTCCGTCGGTTGGATACATCAGGAAGATCTCGACGGCGACGTCGGGATCGTGCAGGTTGTCGCTCAAGAACGCCTCGACAGTGCGGCCGGTCAGCCCTTCGACCGCCGTGATCAGCTCGTCGCGCATCGTGTTCTGAAAAGCGCGGCGCATCGCCAGCACCTCCAGAGCCTGGCCGTGGTTGGCAAGCGTGCGCTCGGCCTTTGTCAGGCTGTCGCGCAGCGTCACCACGATCGTGTCGGGTCCGATCGTCGTTCGTGCATGCGTCGGTCCGCGCCCGGTGTAGTCGTGCAGGAGCCCGACGACGGCGTTTGAGATCGCTGCCGACAACGACCCTATGGAAGTGCGAGGTTCGACGGGTGCGTCGGGTATGTCGGGCATCACGCCCGCTCCGGTCTCGCCCCTCGGATGTTGGTGCCGCGCGCGAGTGAGGAAGACGACAAGTCTCGCAAGCTGCACCACGAGTGTAGACCCTCGGTTCCCGCGCGACGATTTCATACAAGCCGGTGAGTAGATCGCTACCGCGACGCGCATTGGCGCGCTTACAACGGGCGGGCTCAACGCTGCCCCCGACCGCGGCGCACCGGAAGCCACGGCCGCACCGGCGAACCGGAACGTGCTCCACCGCCGGCTCGCGGCCGCGGGGCTGGAGGTAGAACAGCATGAGGTCACGCTCCCCGGCGGGCAGGCCGACGCGCACCGGCAGGCCCAGCGCCTCGGCCTCGCGCGGCTGCCGCGGATGGTCGTGCGTCCAGCTCCCGAAAGCCAACAAGCGTGCGACTTCGCGGCGCGGTCGTGGGGCATCTGGCGGCTCGAGCAGCTCACCGGTGAAGTGCTTGGCCTGCACCAGCGCCTTGGACGCGGCGGGTAGTCACCGAGCTCAGAGTCGCCCGATGTGCCCATGTTCGTGCCAGCGCGAAGAGCGCGAACAGCAGCCGGCGGCGCAGCACGCCGCACCCCGCGAGGCGACGACGAAAACTCGCTGGTGAACGCGGGTGAAGGCGTCGCGGTTGGGCCCGTTCGGCACGACCGCCGGCTTGACCCGGCGCGGTGCCCTGCGCTGATCGGCACGCGTTAGGCGGCGTGTGCGCGAAGCGCCTTCGCGTACCACTCCCAGGCATCCACCGCGTCCTCGGGCATGGGGCTCTGGGGCCAGGCGTTGACGATGCCGACGAGCGTCCAGTAGCGAAGGACGCGGCGATCGGTGAAGGCGGCGATGCGCTCGGCGACCTGCGCTCGGTCTGCGCCACCGCCCGGAGTCATCGCTTCGACGTGCTCGATCACGGCCAGCGCCTCGCGCGAGCTGGGATCTACGCCGGCTCGGACCGCGGCGCCCGCGTGCTCGCCGATCGCCTCGACGGCGAAGTGCGCGTCGTCGGGCTCGGTGCCCTCGGCGCGGGCGCGCTGGGCCATCCGGCGGCTGGCCTCGACGTAGTCGCGATCGCGCAGCAGCTCGGCGAGCTCGACCCAGGCGGCGACTTGGTCGGCGGTGGGGTCGTCGGGCAGCTCGGGCGCGCCGATCCGCAATCGATCCGCGACGGGACTGGCGAGGTCGCCGAAGACGGCGTCGAGGTAGTCGTCGAGGATGCGGCGGCGCTCCTCGGCGGTCAGGGTGCACAGGTCGGTCATGCGCTCAAGCTCCTCGGAGTCGGTGGATCGGGCGACGGCGCCCAGCACCGCGCGCTGCAGGCGCAGCGTGCGGATTTGGGCGTCGAGGGCGCGCGCGTGAGCGGCGGCGACATCGGCGAGCGATGCCTTGGCTGTCACTACGCGCTTGACGTCGGCCAGCCCTACGCCGAGCTCGCGCAGCGTGCGCACGAGGCGCGCCCGGGCGACCGCGTCGGAGTCAAACAGCCGGTAGCCCGACTCACTCCGCGCGACCTCGGGCAGCACGCCGGCGTCGGCGTAGAAGCGCAGCGTGCGCACGGAGAGCCCCGAGCGCGCCGCGAGCTGACCGATCGTCATGCCCTGCACGATGAAGCCTCCATCGGGTGGAGAGTCAAGCGCGTTTTCAGCGCGACCCCGCGCAGGTTTTCCAATCGTCCGCAGCGGCGCCCGCGGCCGAGGCCTCGGTGCCCGCCGGCCGGAGCGGTTCGCGCGCCGCACCGGACGCCGGCCGGCCAACCGTAGCCCCGCCGCGCCAGCCCCGGAGTGTCCCAAGACCAACGCTCAGCGGGTGTCGGTAGCGGGACCGAAGCGGGCGACATCGATCGCCCGGCCGCCGCGTTCGTGCGATCCTTGACACGCAAGGCGGTACTTGCCTATCTTTGTCCTCTGTGGGGGACGTTTTCAAGGCCCTGGCGGATCCCACGCGGCGCGCGATTCTCGACGAGCTGATCGAGCGGGACGACCAGACCCTGTTCGAGCTGTGTTCGAGGCTCGCGGCCAAGCACCGTGTCGCGTCATCACGGCAGGCGGTCTCCCAGCACATCGACGTGCTGGTCGGCGCCGGCCTGGTCAAGACGCGGCGCGAGGGCCGGTACAAGTTTCATCACTTCGACCCGCAACCCCTCGAGCAGATCGGCGAACGCTGGCGTCAGCGGCGCCCGGAGGATCCATGCAGATCACGGTAACCAGCGTCTTGGTCGACGATCAGGCGAAGGCGCTCGCCTTCTACACCCACGTGCTCGGGTTCCGCCCGAAGACCGACATACCCCTCGGCGAGCACCGCTGGCTGACGGTGGTGTCGCCCGACGCTCCCGACGGGGTCGAGCTGGTGCTCGAACCAGACGAGCACCCTGCCGCCAAGCCATTCAAGGCCGCACTCGTCGAGGACGGCATCCCCTTTACCTCCTTTGGGGTCGAGGACGTGCAGCGCGAGTACGAGCGCCTTCGCAGCCTCGGGGTCCGCTTTACGCAGAAGCCGACGCCCATGGGCCCGGTCACTACCGCCGTGCTCGACGACACGTGCGGCAACTTGATCCAGATCGCCGCGCGGGCGGACGGGAACTGAGCGTGGATTGCCGCTGAACCTCGACCGCCTGCCGGAGCACGCGCAGGACCACCCCACGTCGAAAGCGATCGTCGTGTCGAGATTGGTGCGATGCATCCCTTGGCCGCGACACGCGTACCGCTCATCGATGAAGTCCCCGAACCAGTCCAGAAGCCGCGCCTGTGCCGCGCGACGGCAGGCCTAGAACGTGCGCGCCGGCTCCCAGCCGAGGGCCGTGCGGGTTCTAGACCTGCGGTGGTCGCGGAGCGTGCGACGGTGCTTGAGCGTCGGCCGCCTCGCGGAGGCGTTGCAGCGACTGGCGGAGGATCCGCGAGATCTGCATCTGACCGACGCCGATCCGCGCTGCGATTTCGGCCTGCGTCATGTCTTCCTCGAAGCGCAGTCGCAGGATCTCGCGCTGTCGCGGAGTAAGGCTCGGCAGCAGACCGTCCAGCACCACGTTCGTCTCGACGGAGCCGATCCCACCGTCATCGTCTCCGATCCGCTCTTCGACGGTGCCGTCTTCCCCATAGGGAGATTGCAGTGAGACCGCACCACGCGCGCTGCTCGCCTGCATGGCGTCAAGCAGCTTCTCCTCGTCGATACCCGCGGCGCTGCTCAGTTCGGCGGTGGTCGGGGAACGACCGAGCTGCCGCGTCAGCTCGGAGCCGACGCGATCGACGCGCTGCGTGAGCTCCTGTAGCTCACGCGGTGGACGTACCGCCCACGAGTAGTCGCGAAAGTGGCGCTTCAGCTCCCCCGCGATCGTGGGCAGGGCGTAGGAGCTAAACGCGCCTCGAGTCGGCTCATAGCGATCGATCGCCTTGATCAACCCGACCGCCGCCACCTGCAACAGGTCGTCTATCGGCTCGGAGGAGCGTCGATAGCGCATCGCCATCGAACGCGCGAGCGGCATGTATCGCGCCGTGAGCTCTTCCCGCGCTCGCCGATCACCGTCGGCGACACGCTCAAAGAGTTCGCGTTCCTGTCGCCGGCCACTGGAATCCAAGCGAGCGGGACCACGAGACGGTTTTTCATCGACGCGGTGCATGACGACACATGCGGCCATCCTTGGCCGACTTGATCCTGCGGGACGGGCTTCAGCCGACCATACGCCGCCCGCGGCAGGCCTGTACTAGACGTACAGCCAGGAACGGCGAGCGTGCGCGCGCCAGCTACCTGGGTCTGCTGGGCACGTCGCTCGCGTCGCGCCCAGCGCCGAAGCGAGGCCGCCGCCGGCCGTTGCAGAGCGTGAGCGTGCCACCGCACACTCCGCACGGCACGCTGTGACGGATCAGCTCGGTGGCCTCGGCAGTACTGATGACCGCCCTGCAGCGCTCGCATCGCATCAACGTCGGCGACTGGGCCGTCATGTCATCCCCCTTCGTTCCCCTATAGGAGTGCAGATCCGCTCCGCGGCTCATCCCCTCCGCTTCACGTCTCCGACACCAAGCCATGAGCAGAGGCAACTCGCCGAACCGCGGCGGCTCCCCCGTCCACACGAACAGTATGACCGACCCCACGGACGAACGCGAACATTCCGCTCCCAAGCGTCGCGGGACATGGCTGACCGGCTACGCGCGACGCGGCGTAAAGCGGATGACGTAGGGATAGTCGCCAAAGCTGACGTCGACGTAGTAGCGCCCGCGAATCGTCAGCTGGCGTTGGCCGTCGCGCGTAGCGGCCTGGAAGAGGTCGATGTCACCGCGCGGATCGCCCCGGCGCGAGGTGAGGGTCGCGGTGAACGAGGTCTGGGAGCCAAAGTCGAGCTTGGGGTCCTCGGGGGCGTATTGCTCGAAGCGCACGCGGTACCGCCCGTCGAACGCATACGGGCCGTGCGTCTGGGGTGATGCCTGGCCGACGACGACGATCTCGCCCCGCGCCGCCGGGCGCCGCGCGAGCGACGGCAGCACCGCGGCTGCGGTCGTGGCGGTGTCCGATCCGCGGGACCGGGTGCTGCTGCGATCCGAGCCGCAGCCTGCGATCGGCCCGAGGACGAGCACCGCGACGAGGACACGCTTGGCCAGCCGCACCATCGCGTGATCCTAGATGAACTATATTTTTTCGCCTGGGCAATGCCTAGCCAGCCGAAGCGAGGAGGAGTTGGCGGTGACGCAGCTGGATCGCACAGGCTTTCTGCGTCTGGGAACGAGTGGCCTGGTCGCCGCCGCTGCGGTCGCGGTCGTGCCTGCGCCGGCGAACGCGCAGTTGCCCGCGCCGGCGCCGATCGAAGACGACCTCGCGTTCATGTCGTTCGCGACCGTGGCCGAGCGCGCGAGCCGCGACTTCTATCGCGCCGCGATCAAGCAGGCGAAGACCGGGCTCACTGCCGCTCAGCGACGCCACACCAACCGCGTCGCGTCGAGTAAGCGCGAGCACATCCTGCGCCCGAACGTGGCGCTGGGCGCCGGCGCGCCGCTGTCGTCGGACTTCGTCACCTTGCTGCCCAAGGGCGCGGTGCGCACCAAGGCGCGGATCCTCGCGCTCGGCGCGCAGCTCGAGGCGTTGCTCGTGCGCGTGTACCTCAACGGCGTCGGCTTGACTCAGGACGCAGCACGCGGCTGTTCCTTGAGCGCCTGCTGGCGTACGACGCGCAGCAACTGGCGTGGCTGCGCGGGGCTGCCGGTCACGCGACGCCGGGCGGGCTGTTCAGCCCGATCGATCTCGAGGCCGACGCGGCCGGGCTCGATGCCTTCTTGTCGACCCCCGACTTCCCGGACTGACGCCGGAGGAGCCATTTGATGACCAACCTCCCCCGAAATCCGCTTGCTCGTCGCGTGCGCGCGGCGCTGATGACCTGCCTTGTGCTCGGTCTCGCTGCGCCGGCCTCGGCCAGCGCGCTGAACGTCTACGCGGCGTCCTCGTTGCGCGAGGTGTTCACGCAGGTCGACGCGAGCCCGACGTACAACTTCGCAGGCTCAAACCAGCTGCTGCAGCAGATCGAGCGTAGCGCCCCGGCCGACGTCTTCGCTTCGGCGAGCCCGCAGGAACCGCAGGCGCTGTTCAAGGAGGGCGGCTGCACGCGGCCCGTGACGTTTGCGACGAACAAGCTCGTCCTGATCGTGCCGAAGGACAACCCGGGCAGCGTCAGCTCGATCTTCAGCCTGCGCAGTGGCGGGCGCACGATTGCGGTCGGGTCAGCCAGAGTCCCTATCGGCTCATACACCCGCGCGCTGCTGCGACGCCTCGGGCTGTCGAAGATCCTGCAGGCCAACACCGTCAGCCAGGAGTCAAACGTCGCGAGCATCGTCTCGAAGGTCGCACTCGGCTCGGCGGATGCCGGTCTGGCCTATGTCACCGACGCGCAAATCGCGTCCGACAGGATCCGGCTGATCCGGCTGCCGCGCTATACCCAGCCGCCGGTGCGCTACCAGATCTGCCAGGTCATACGCGAGGGCGTTGACGCCGCGAACGCCAAGGCGCTCATCGCCAAGGTCCGTTCGGGACGTGGCCGTTCAATCTTGAAGGCCGCCGGTTTCGGCCTGCCGCCGAAGGGCTAGACACAGGGCGCCGGTCCAGATGACCGTCGACATCGCCCATCCGCGCGCGACGGCGCCGGCCGCCGCGTGCCGCGGCGGTCGCGCTGGACGGCTCGGGGCGCCGGCCCTCCTGGCGCTGTGCGCAGGGACAATGCTCATGTTCCTCGCGCTTCCGATCGTCGCGTTGCTCGCCGAGATCCCCCTCGGAAGTGTGCCCGCCCTGCTGTCGGACCCCGTGGTGCGTGACGCGCTGGCGGTGACCGCGCGGACCAACGCGATTGCCAACGTGCTGATCCTCGCGCTCGGAACGCCGCTGGCATACCTGCTCGCCACGAAGCGCTTTGCGGGTCGCTCCCTGGTCGTGACGCTCGTCGAGCTACCGCTCGTGCTGCCGCCGGCGGTCGCGGGGATCGGCATGCTCGCCGCGTTCGGGACCGGCGGCCTATTCGGCGGCGCCCTCGAGCACGCGGGCATCGTCCTGCCGTTCTCCCAGTGGGCAGTCGTGGTCGCTGTGACGTTCGTCGCCTCGCCGTTTTACATTCGCCAGGCGATCGCCGCGTTCGAAGCCGTCGACCCGGCGCTCACCGACGCCGCCAGGACGCTCGGCGCCGGCCCGGCACGCACGTTCTGGCGCGTCTCGCTCCCGCTTGCGGCCGCCGGCCTCGTCGCCGGCTGGGTGCTCGCGTTCGCGCGCGGGGTGGGCGAGTTCGGCGCGACGATCGTCTTTGCCGGCAACGTCCACGGCCGGACGCAGACGCTTACGCTCGCCGTGTATGAGCAGCTCGACGGAAATTTCGACATCGCGCTGGCGATCGGGATCCTGCTCGTCGTGCTCAGCGGCGCCGTCCTGCTGTCCTACAAGCTGATCGTGTCATGGAAAGACGCGACCTCGCCATCACCCGAGCTCTTCGCACGTACGAGCTAGTGGTCCGTCCTGCAATTCCGGCGCGGACAGGACGACTGCGGCGGGATTTCAGCGGCGCGGCTGGTCGATCGTGACCTTGACGACGCCCGTCAGGTAGCGGCCGCCCTGCATCGCCCGGAGCCGCGGTCATTGGTCGGTGAGCGCCACGCCGTGGCGAACGCATGGGTCGACGCGCTGTCGGCACCGGCGACGGTCGCGATCATGCGCCGCTCAGGCTTCGGCCTGGCGTGACTCGCCGAGCGCGTGTTCGCCGACGGCGGCTACACAACGCCGCTGAAGGTGGATCGCGTCATCCGTCGCCTGGGGGTGTTCCGGGTTCGTCGTCGTGAGAGCGACAAACCCGGAACACCCTCGAGACCCGGCCGCCACCCGCCCCGGCGCTGACGCGCGACGCCGCTCTTCGGTGCGAACGTCGCCCGGCACATCGAGGTCGCCCTCGACGAAGTCCCAAGCCGCCGTTGCCGAACTGCGCTCATCGCGGATGGCTCCTTGCCGTCGTCAGGGAGATCGGCCCGAGGCGAGCGCCTGCGCGACCGCCGGATGGACGATCTCACCGCGCGCGACGTTGACGCCGAGCCGCAGCGCCGGATTCGCCGCGATCGCCTGCTCGACACCCCGATCGGCCAGCTGCAGGACGTAGGGCAGCGTGGCGTTGGTCAGCGCATACGTGCTCGTGATCGGCACGGCGCCCGGCATGTTCGTGACGCAGTAGTGGGTGACGTCGTCGACCTGGAAGGTCGGGTCGGAGTGCGTCGTCGGGCGCGAGCTCTCAAAGCAGCCGCCCTGGTCGATGGAGACGTCGACGAGGACCGCCCGCGGCTTCATCAGCGCGAGCTGCTCGCGCGTGATGACGTGAGGCGCGCGCGCCCCGTGGATCAACACGGCGCCGACGACGAGATCCGCGCGCGGCAGCATCTCCTCGATCGAGAGCGTCGAGGAGTAGATCGTCGATGCGCGGCCGTCGAACAGCAGATCCAGCTCCCGCAGGCGATCGATCGAGCGATCGAAGACGAACACGTTGGCCTGCATGCCGATCGCGATCAGCGCCGCGTTGGTCCCGACGACACCGCCGCCGATGACGAGGACGTTGGCGGCCGCCACGCCGGGGACGCCGCCGAGCAGCACGCCGCGCCCGCCTAGCGGCTTCTCGAGCATGAAGGCGCCGGCCTGCGTCGCGATCTTTCCGGCCACCTCGCTCATCGGCGCGAGCAGAGGCAGCCGGCCGGCCGCGTCCTCGACGGTCTCATAGGCGATGCACGTCGCGCCGGAAGCCCGCAACTCGCCGGCGAGCTCGGGAGCCGCGGCGAGGTGCAGGTAGGCGAACAGGGTCTGCCCTAACCTCAGCAGCTCGACCTCGCGGGGTTGGGGCTCCTTGACCTTGAGGACGAGCTCGGCGGCTTCGAACACCGCAGCCGCGTCGGGGACGATCCGTGCGCCCTGCGCCGTGTACTGCTCGTCCTCGATCGCGCTGCCGACTCCCGCGCCGGACTGCACGAGCACCTCGTGGCCGTGCTCCGCCAGTTCGCGCACGCCCGCGGGCGTCAGCGCGACGCGGAACTCGTCGCGCTTGATCTCGGTCGGGACGCCGATCCTCACAGCGCCAGCTCCCGCCCGCGCGGCGCAAGCCAGAACTCGATCCGGTCGTACTCATGCTGTCGCGCGGGATCATCGAGCTTCATCCTCGTCATCCGCAGCACGTCGACGGTCAGCATCGCGGGTGCGACGCCCGCTCCCAGGTGTCGATCAACGCCGGCCGCAGGATCGCCTCGATCTCGTCGAACTGCTCCCGACGGGCGATGAGCGGCGGCGCCAGCTGGATCACCGGATCGCCGCGGTCGTCGATGCGGCAGATCAGGCCGCGGCGATACAGCTCCGGCGACACGAAGCCACGCAGCAGCGCCTCGGACTCCTCGGCGTCGAAGCGCTCCCCCGTCACACGGTCCCGGACGAGCTCGATCGCCTGAAAGTAGCCGGCGCCGCGCACGTCGCCGACGATGTCCAGATCGCGCAGGCTGTCGAGCATGGCGCGAAAGCCGACCTCCTTGGCGCGAACGCGTGCGCACTGCTCTTCGCGCTCGATGATGTCCAGGTTGGCCAGCGCGACCGCCGCGGCGACCGGATGGCCGCCGAACGTCAAGCCGTGTGCGAACGACGCGCTGCCGTGCATGAAGGGCTCCGCGACGTGATCGGCGACGATCATCGCCCCCATCGGGACGTAGGCCGACGTCAGGCCCTTCGCGGTCGTGATGATGTCGGGCACGTACCCGAAGCGCTCGCAGCCGAAGTGGTACCAGAGGCGGCCCCACGAGCAGATGACCTCGTCGGAGATGAGCAGGGCGCCGTGGCGATCGCAGATCTGGCGCACCCGCGGGAAGTAGCCATCCGGCGGGGTGAAGCACCCACCCGCGTTCTGGACCGGCTCGAGGATCACGGCGGCGACCGTCTCAACGCCTCGGCGAGGATCCGCTCCTCGATCGCGTCGGCGGTCCACAGGGCACCGCGGCCGTCGTCGGGGCAGCGATAGGAGTTCGTGTTGGGGACGTGGCAGGCGCCCGGCACCAGCGGCCCGAACGGCGCCCGCAGCTCGGGCAGACCGGTTGCGGCGAGCGCGCCCATCGACGTGCCGTGGTAGGCGAGCTCGCGGGCGATGATCTTTCGTGCGCCGGTTCTCGCCGCGCATGCGATGGTAGGCGCGCGCCAGCTTCCACGCCGACTCGATGGCCTCAGATCCGCCGGAAGTGAAGAAGACGCGCTCCAAGCCATCGGGCGCGAGCGCGGCAATCCGCGTCGCAAGCTCGATCGCCCTGGGATGGGCATAGCTCCAGGTGGTGAAGAACGCGAGCTCCCGCGCCTGCTCGGCGGCAGCATCGGCCAGCTGGGCGCGGCCATGGCCGCAGTTCACGCAGAACAGCGCCGACAGCCCGTCGAGATAGCGTTTGGCGTGCTCGTCGTAGACATAGCAGCCGTCGCCGCGCACGATGATCGGGATCTCACTCGCGGCGTAGCCGCCCATGCGCGTGAAGTGCATCCACAGATGGCGCCTGGCGAGCCCCTGCAGATCGCGGGGTTCACTTCTCGGCTCGGTCAGATCTGTGAGCATGGGCGCGGCGGATGGCGAGATGTCCGTTGCGCTCAACGGTAGCGCCGCGCGTCGACCGCCTCTGCCTGCGGCGGCATCTACGCTGACCGCGTGAAGAGCTTCGCATCCGACAACTACGCCGGAGCGCACCCGGAGGTGCTCGCGGCGATCGCCGAGGCCAACGACGGTCACGCCGCCGCCTACGGCGCCGATCCGTGGACCGCGCGCGCCGAGGAGCTCCTGCGCGAGCACTTCGGAGACCAGGCGACGTCCTACCTCGTGTTCAACGGCAGCGCCGCGAACGTCCTGTCGATCCGCGCGCTGTGCCGGCCGTGGGAATCGGTCGTCTGCGCCGCGCAATCGCACATCAACGTCGACGAGTGCGGTGCGCCGGAACGGATCGCGGGCACGAAGCTGCAGGCCGTCCCGACGCTCGACGCCAAGCTCACGCCGGAGCTCGTCGAGTCGCAGATCGCCAGGATAGACGACGAGCACGCCGTGCAGCAGCGCGTGGTCAGCATCAGCCAGAGCACCGAGCTGGGGACACGCTACAGCGCCTACGAGGTGTCGGCCCTCGCGCATTTCGCGCACGAGCGCGGCCTGCTGCTGCATGTGGACGGAGCACGGCTGGCGAACGCCGCCGCCGCGTTGGAGATCCCGCTGCACGCGATCACGACCGACGTCGGCGTCGACGTGGTCTCCTTCGGTGGGACGAAGAACGGCATCCTCGTCGGCGAGGCGGTCGTGTTCCTCGATCCCAAGCTTGGGGAGGGCTTCGTCTACCTGCGCAAGCAGACGCTGCAGCTCGCGTCGAAGGGGCGCTTCCTCGCCGCCCAGTTCATCGCCCTGCTCGAAGGGGATCTGTGGCGGCGCAACGCCGCCCATGCCAACGCGATGGCCGCGCGGCTCGGCGCAGCACTCGTCGCCACCCCCGGCGTGACGATCACGCAGCCGGTGCAGGCCAACGGCGTGTTCGCGATCGTGCCACGCGTCGTCACCGAGGCGCTGCAGCGCGACTGGCCGTTCTACGTCTGGAACGAGCATACGGGCGAGGTGCGCTGGCTGTGCTCCTGGGACACGACCGAGGAGGAGATCGACGCGTTCGCCGCGGCCGTCAAGCAGGCCTGCGCCGTCGTGTGACCGATTGCACGCCGCCCCCGCTGAGCCGCTGGTAGCGTGCCTGGCAATGAGCCTGCGTCCTACACAACTGGCCGCACCGGTGGATGAAATCCCGTCCAAAGGGCCATATCGCTGCGCGCGATGTCTGCCGATGATGGGGATATGGGTATGAGGGCTTTGATGGAGCGCAGCTACCGCATCGCAGCCGACGGGCGCACGGTCTTGTGCGACGCCGTCGCAAGCCGGCCCGAGATCGATGTCCTGGGCGCAGCGTTGGCCTGGAGGCGCCACGAGCTCTCGCGGATCGGCATGCAGGAAGTTGACGATGTTCTCGCGCTGCGCGCGCTGATGACGCTCGAGGATCTGCTCGGCGCCGCCGGCGGCGACCTGGCGATCCTGACGCTGACACGCGACCAGGCGCTGATGCTCTGCGACGCCGCCGGCTCCTACGTCACCGAACGCGACCTGGATAGCTACCAATCGCCCGAGGAGCGTGACCGCATCGCGCGGCTACGCGCACTGGCGGGTCCACTGATGGACACATGCTGTGAGCTCGCGGCCGCAGAAGTCGAGGCGCGCGAGCGCCTGCTGACCGTTTGAACCGAAGCCTGACGCCGCCATCTCCGGCGGGCGGTGAACCGCCCGCGCGTCGCTGCGTTTCTGTCGTCGAGAGAGCGGGCGCGGAGACGCAGATGAGGCGATCAAGACCCGCGAGCTGAACTGACAGAGCCCTTCAGCCGGTGCCGCAGAAGGACTGCAGGTCGCTGGTGACGGCCAGCACGCCGAGCAGGCGTCCGGCTTCATCGACCACCGGCACCCGTCGCCCATCGGTGCGCAGCGCGATCTCACTGCCCGTCGTCGCGGGCGCATCGGGCGCAACCGTCGGTCCCCGCTCGGCGACCTCGACCGCAGGCCGCGCCGGATCGACCTCGCGGTCCACGTGCGCCGGCGCCAACGATCCGGCGTAGCGCCCGTCGTCGGCGATGAACGCCATCCGCCGGCTCGCGCTGGTCGCGAACCACTTGCGAACCTCCCCGACGGTCGCCGTCGCCGGCAGCGCTGAGAACTGCGCGTGCATCACGGACCGCGCCGTAAAGCCGTTCGCCTCGCTGATCTTGATTGGCGGCATGTCGAGCATGATGGCACCTCGGGCGCCGCTGGCCCGTCACAATCAGACGATGGCCATCCCGACCTTCGCCGAGCTCGCCGCCGAGGCAGCGCCGCAGATCGACGAGCTCGCGCTCGCGCTCGCAGCCGAGCTTCGGGAGGACATCGATGCTGACGGAGCGTTGGCGCGGCTGGACGAGCTCGGGAACGAGGTCCGGCGTTTCGGTGGCGACGGGCTCGCTGCGCTGCGCGAGGTGCTCGGCCGCCGCCACGGCTTCATCGGCGAGCGCGAGGAGTACGACCATCCGGACAACTCGATGCTCGACCTCGTGCTCGCCCGCCGCGCCGGCCTGCCGATCGTCCTGTCTGTCGTGTACGTCGCAGTCGCCGGCCGCTCGGGAATCGCGCTGAGCGGCATCGGCCTGCCGGGCCACTACGTCGTCGGGCGCTTCGAGACAGCAGGGCCGGAGCTACTTGACCCGTTCGAGGGCGGCATACCCGTGGCGCAGCCACCTGCCGGAGCACGGCCGTGGGGCCCGCACGAGACGGCACTGCGGATGCTCAACAACCTCGTCGGCTCCTACACGCGGCGCGGCGACCTCGGACGGGCGATCAGATCCGCCGAGCTGCGGCTCAAGCTCCCGCTGGAGCGCGCGCCGGCCGAGGCGCTCGGCGCGGAGCTCCGCGCGCTCCGCGCCCGCCTCAACTGACGCGCCGGCACACCTTGTGGTCGGTCTGGGCGGCGAGGTTCGGGGCGTCGACGCGCGAGATCGGCTTGTCCTCCTCGAACTCGCCGACGCCGACGCCGGTGCCGCCGTCGGTCGTGGCGTCGGCCTCGTCGCCTGCGTCCTGGTCGATCGCCTCGTCGGTATGGAGTGGTCGGTGACCTCGCCCATCGCCTCGTCCGTCAGCGCGTGCGGATCGGAGGTGTCCTGCGGCGGCGGGTCGTCTATCATCTCGCGCGGGACGATGGCCTCGGTGTTGACACCGGGGCCGCTCTTGGCCTCGTCGGGCTCCCGTACGCCTTCGCGGTGCTCCCGCGGGTCCGGCTCGCGCTCAGCCACACATGTTCCTCCTAAGTCGAGGTCGTTTGGCGGGCAGATGACCATCCCCGCCGTACCGGCGATCGGTATGAGTCACGCGAGCTCGCGACACTGTGACCGATCGCATAGATCGCCACGTCCGCTCCGCGTAGTGTCGAGCGCATGCCCCTGCGGAACTACGGCGTGCTACGCGGCAGCGTGATCGATCACCGGCTCGCATCCGGTGCCAACGCCCATTTTCAATTGCACGTCGTCGACGACCTGACGCATTACCGCATCGCCGTCAACGTCGAGTCCAAGCTGGAGCCGTCAGAGCTCATGTACCTCGTCGACTCGGACTTCCATCACGCCATCCTGGACGTCGTCTCCGCGCTGCCCAGCGGCTGGAGCGCTCTGGAGCATCGGCCGGGCGGCGCCGCGCTGGACTTCATCCGCGGCAACCTCTTCAATCGCGACGACATGCGGGCCCTTCCGTTCGACGTGCCAGGCCCGGACAACGACCTCAACGAGAAGCTCGCGCACTACGTCCGCCGCGCGATCGCTGACGAGCAGGCCACGGTCTACGCGTTCGGCGAGCGCTGGGGCCCTGAGCAGGGCAAGACGGACAAGATCTTCGGCTTCGTGCCCGGCAACGGCGTCCACGACATCCACATGAACCA
>DASVPU010000341.1:0-2432 GCA_036389475.1 Solirubrobacteraceae bacterium | reverse complement strand
CCTGAACGTCGCGTATACGCAAGAGTTACTCGATACCCACGCCCTTGGGCGCAGTTTGAGCATCACGTGTCTGCCACAAGGTGTCGAGGATGATCGCGCGCCGGAGGAACCGCCGCTGCGCGCGGTGATCGCCTTCCGATGGTCGCCGGAGTTCACGGTCTTCTCGCTGCGCGGCGGGCCGCCCGATCACTTCGACGGTATCGTGGACGAGCGCATTCTAGCTTCGCGCGCCGGTGTCGGGCTGGAGGTCGATGTCACTTACGCGCTGCCGCTGATCTCGGATCAGACGCGCGACCTGGCGGCGCTCGCGCAGGTCACCCGCGCGATGCAAGAGCTGCATAGCAGCGTCGCCCCGACCGCCGAGAATCCGGTCCGCGCCGATGTCGTGCTCTCGTTTGCGCCGGGGCTTCCGCCGCGCGTCCACTCGCTGACGCTGCACCAGGTCTGGCCGATCGGCGATGCGTTGTTCGATGCCGACCTCCTGGCCGACATCTTCGACGATCTCTGCACCGAGCTGCACGATGTCCTTGAGGCGCTGGCCGAGATCTATCTCACGGAGCCGCGCGACATCCCGGCGTCGATGTCCGAGGTCGACGATACCTTCGAGGATCGGCGGTATCTCAAGCCGCCCACCGCGTGATCTCCCTCTACCGCGACGACCGACGAACGCTGAACGCTGAACGCTGAACGCTGAACAATAGGCGATAGGTCATAGGCTATGGCAATCTTTAAGCCTCTAGCCTCTAGCCTCTAGCCTCTGGCATCGTATGGCTCAATCCTCGCTGTCTGAGACACCCATATCGTCGTTTCCGGGTTTCACCCCCGACGCGCTGGAGGCGCTGCTCGTCCCTGGCGTCGCCGAACGCTGGACCGCGGTGCAGGAGCGCCTGCACCCGCTGCTCGCCGCGCTCGCCGAGGCGCTGCGCGACCAGGGCATGCGCCGCTTTCCGCGCGAGTGGCCGCTCTACGAGATCAGCTTCAGAAGTCAGCGCTATGTCAACCGGGGGGTCGGCGAGCGGGCGCCGATCGACGAGTATCACTTCGCGCTGGATCGCCCGCCGCGCGGCGCGGGCATCTATGTTGCCGTCAGCGGCACCGAGCGGCTGATCGTCGTCGCCTTGCAGCTCTCACGCCGCCGCAAAGACGACCTGCGCCGCGTCTGGGAGGAGGGGCGCGCCGTCTGGCAGCCGCTGATCGAACGCATCGACGAGGTTCGTTTCGCCGAGAAGCGAGGACCGAGTGGGAGAGCGGGAGAGCGGGAGAGCGGGGGAACGGGAGAGCCGAAGCTCCCCGTCTCCCCTTCTCCCGCTCTCCCGTTCCCGGAGACCTGGATGGATCGCTACCTCGCCAACCGCGGTGCGGCCTACCTGCTCGCCGGCTTCGCCTACGCCTGGGACGACGCGCGGATCGCCCAGCCCGATTTCGCGGCCCAACTGATCGAGGATGCGCTGGTGCTGTTTCCGCTGAACGAGGCGATTATGGAGCAGGCCGAGGCGCTGGAACCCTACGGCGCGGCGCTCTTGCGCGAACGTGGCGCGAGCTATCCTCAGCTCGCGCTCCCGCCGATCGAGGTGATCGTCGAGCGCATCCACGCTCGCGGCTTCGCGCTCTCCGACTCGCTGATCCGCGCCTACCACGTCGCCTTGCAGACCAAGCCGCTGGTGATCCTGCCCGGCATCTCCGGCACCGGCAAGACGCGCCTGACCCGCCTCTACGCCGACGCGGTCTACGGCGACACGCTTGCGCCGGGGCAGGAGAATGAGCATTACCTGCTCGTCGCCGTCCAGCCCGATTGGCACAACGCCCGCGATCTGCTTGGCTACTACAACGCGCTCACGAACAAGTTCCACCCGACGCCGTTCCTGCGCTTCCTCCACCGCGCCGCGGCCGATCCGGCCTCGCCGTTCTTCGTCTGTCTCGACGAGCTGAACCTGGCACGACCGGAGTACTACCTCGCCCCGATGCTCTCGGCGATCGAGACCGAAGACCACATGATCGACATCGGCGCGCCCGGCGCCACGACCGAGACAGTTACCGGCGAGCTGCTGCAGAACCCCTTCCGCATCCCGCTCAACGTGCGCATCACGGGCACGGTCAACGTGGACGAGAGCACCCACACGCTGTCTGACAAGCTGCTCGATCGCGCAAATGTGATCGAGCTGACCGATGTCGATCTCGACGCCTTTCGCCGCTCCTACCGTGGTCCGGTGGACGAGACCGCCTGGCGGCTCATCACGCGGGTGTACGCGATCATGGCGCGCGCCGGGCATCCCTTCGGCTATCGGACCGTCGCCGAGATGCTGCGTTATGTCGAGCAGGCGCGCGGCGTGTTGCCACCGGAGCAGGCGCTCGATCAGCAGATCAAGCAGAAGGTTTTACCCAAGCTGCGCGGCGACGATACCCCGCGCCTGCGCCGCGCGCTGACCGAACTG
>DASVPU010000340.1:0-3259 GCA_036389475.1 Solirubrobacteraceae bacterium | reverse complement strand
CGGTCACCGACAGGCTCGTCTCGATGTGCGGCCCGCCGCCGAGATCCGGTGGCGAGCCGCAGTTCTGTCGCACGTGAAGCTCGACGTAGTCTCCGAGCGCGAGCAGGTACTGCGCGGTGATCGCGAGGATCGTCTCGGCTGCGGTGACGGCGAGGCGCTGGTCGTAGGCGGCTTCGTTGGTGTCGTTGACGCGAAGCACAGCCGTCCGCCGCCCACGACCCGCAGCCCATCGACGGGCGCCGGCTACCTCAAGCCCGGCAACGTCCTTCGAGACGCCGGCGTCGAAGCCTCCGTTCGCGCCGCCCGTGAAGCGCTGCTTGACCTGCGCCGAATCCCACCGACCGAGCGCTGGCGCTGCGGGAGCTCGTCGGCGAAGTCAGCCGGCGCGTCCTGCGCGTCCACCGGCGCAGGAGCGGCGATCAGGCTGAGCCACACCTTGGAGGGGTTCCACCGGCCGGGGTCGCTGCAGCTGCTGAGGAACTGGCCGCGCAGGCTCTCGCACGCGGCCTCGAGCTCGTCCAGCGAGTCGCCATTGAGCGAGCCGCGGGCCGCCAAGAAACGGAAGAAGACCGTGACGCAGTCAGGCACGTCGCGTTGCAGATCCTCGTCCGCGTAGACCGTCCGGGGAAACCAGCCCAGCAGGAACTCGCGCAGATCCTCAACGGTCCAGTGGTCGAGCCGACCGTCGCCGCGGCGGCCCTTGAACTCGAGCAGCGCGCCGGCCGCGAAATCACCGCAGCGCCAGCTCGGGCTGTCGTAGCCGTGGTATTCGCGCACGAAATCCTCCATCTCGCAGAGCAGCGCGTCCATGCACGTATAGAGGTTCATGTTCCGTCCTGAGGTAGCGGTTCGCCATGTGAGAGCGAGCAACGAGATTGTGGTCACGCGGCATCCAGCCGGGTGAACGCAGCCATGCGCTGTATCGGCACATCGGACTCGGCGCATGAGGCTCGCGTCGGGTTGGGTCTGTGCGGCGTTGGCGCCCGCGCCGGACGGTCTACCCGAGCGCCGTCCGGCGATCGTCGCCGTCGACCACGAGCCGGCGGTACGCCCCAGGACGGTGACTAACGGCCGGCGAGCGCGTCGCCGACGGCTTGCCCCAGCTCTTGTGACTCGGTGAGCCCCGTGATCACGCGGGTGCGGTGCTTGCGGTCGATCACGATCGTCGTGGGCGACTGGATGATGCGCACGCCGCGCGTGATCGAGTCGTACTGGCCGACGCGACCGATCGGGGCGACGTGGACGGCGACCTTCCCATTGCGGCGGTCGAGCCCGCGGATGACGCGGCGGGTCGCGATGTCATCGGAGCCCTTCGGGCTCCAGAAGAGCATGACAACGACCTTCTTGGCGCGGATGTCGCGCAGCACCGCGGCATCTCCGCGGCGGCCGGCCTTCGCTGCGGCGTCGACGGACAACTTGGACGACGTCGGCGAAGCGGCCGGCTTGGCCGGGTTGACGACGGCCGCGGCGGGGGTCGCCGTGGTGGCCGTGCCGCCAGCGGCGTTGGCTGCCGCGTTCAGCTTGGCGTTGGCGGCGTCGGACGTGGCCGCGGCCTGCTTGGCCAGCGGGACGGCGTTCGTTGGCGCCAGCGGCGTGCTCGTCACGGCCACGGGCTTGGGCTTCAGTGCGACAAGCCAGACAGCAAGAAATACGACCATCGCGCCGAGGGCGATGAGTAGCGGGCGCGATACCTGATCCATGCGGGGCGTTTCGGCACGCCGCCGCGCTCGCGTGAGAGGGCCTTGGTGTCCTAGTACACGCGTCCGCCACGCGCGGGCGGGGCGCGGGGTGGCTACCCGCTCTTGCCCGCCGTCCCCACGGTCCGCACCCCGAGCTCGCGCAGCTGCGCGTCGTCGACCGGCGCCGGCGCGCCCGTCAGCGGGTCCGATCCGCTGGCGGTCTTCGGGAACGCGATCACGTCGCGGATGGAGTCCCTGCCCAACAGCAACGCCACGATGCGGTCGATGCCAAAGGCGATCCCGCCGTGCGGCGGCGCACCGTAGCGCAGTGCCTCCAGCAGGAAGCCGAACCGCGCTTCGGCCTCGTCCTCGTCCATCCCGATCGCTTCGAAGACCTGCCGCTGGACCGCCGGATCGTGGCTGCGGATCGAGCCGCCGCCGAGCTCCCAGCCGTCGACCACGAGGTCATACGCGCGCGACCGCAACGCGCCCGGATCGTCGAAGGAGCCGATCGGCGCCGTGAAGGGGTGATGCAGGGCATCCCAGCGGCCATCGGTCTCGTTCCAGCCGAACATCGGGAAGTCGACGACCCACAGCACGTCGTGCGCGCCCTTCGCAATGAGGTCCCAGCGCTCGGCGAGGTGAAGGCGCAGCGCGCCCAGAGCCCCGGCCGCCACGTCAGCCGTGTCGGCGACGGCGAGCAGCAGGTCGCCCGGCGAAGCGGTCAACGCAGAATTCACCGCGGACATCTCCTCCGCGGACAGGAACTTCGCGATCGGTGAGCGCCAGCTGCCGTCCTCCTGCACGAACGCCCACACCAGACCGCCTGCGCCGGCGCGCTTGGCGACCTCCGTCAGCGCGTCGAGCTCCGAGCGCGGTACCTCGCGAGCGCCCGCGTTGATCGCGCGAACCACTCCGCCGCTGCCGAGCACCGACGAGAACACCTTGAACGCCGAGCCTCTCAGGGCATCGGAGACGTCCGTGATCTGCAGCCCGAAGCGCCGGTCCGGACGATCGCTTCCGTAGCGCAGCATCGCCTCGTCGTAGGCCACGCGCGGATACGGCGGCGGCGGCACATCCAGGCCGCCGAGCTCGAACACCTTCGCCATCAACCGCTCGTTGACGTCGATGACGTCGTCCTCGGCCACGAAGGACATCTCCAGATCGAGCTGCGTGAACTCCGGCTGGCGGTCGGCGCGCAGATCCTCGTCGCGGAAGCAGCGGGCGATCTGGAAGTAGCGCTCGTAGCCGGCGATCATGAGCAGCTGCTTGAAGAGCTGCGGCGACTGCGGCAGCGCGTAGAACGATCCCGGCGTCATCCGCGCCGGGACGAGGAAGTCGCGCGCGCCCTCCGGAGTCGAGCGGGTCAGGATCGGCGTCTCGACCTCGAGGAAGTCCTCGTCGGAGAGCGTCTCGCGGATCGTGCGCACGACCTCGTGGCGCAGCACCAGCGCCTCGACCATCTGCCGGCGGCGCAGGTCCAGCGTGCGGTTGCGCAAGCGCAGCATCTCGTCGAGCTCGACATCGCCGTCAAGGGGAAACGGCGGCGTCGCGGACTGCGCCAGCAGCTCCATCGACCT
>DASVPU010000339.1:0-4492 GCA_036389475.1 Solirubrobacteraceae bacterium | reverse complement strand
CGGTGGCCGAGACGTTCAGCGGGATCCCGGAGGGATCGACGATCGCGTGGTGCTTGGTACCCGTGCGCCCGCGATCTACTGGGGATGGACCGGGCATACCGCAGATCATCACCCCGATGTTCTCAGACCAATTCTACTGGGCACAGCGCATCCGCGCCCTCGGGACAGGAACGCCCGTCGCCAGCGACGCAGAGACAAGCGACCTCGTAGCCGCACTAAAGCAAGCTCTCCGGCCCGCGGTCGCCCAGCGCGCCCGTTCTCTGGCCGCGCACATCGTGACCGACGGCGCGGCCGCCGCCGCCCGACGACTGCTAAAGGAATGCGACCACCACGGGAACCGCGACTCGTAGGCTTGCGGCAATTGTGCGGCGCACCGGCTCGGATGCACCTACTCATCGACCTCTTCGCACGGAACCGCAGCCATGGTCGACGGCGGGCGGCCGGGCGGCGATGGCTGTGAGGTTCCAGGTCCTCACGCTGCGACCGGTTGAGCGATGACGGCCAGTGGACGCAGACGGTCTGACTACAACGAGTGATCGGCGCAGCGATGGCCGAGGATTGTTTCGGATTAATGTTCGGAGGGAGTTCGCGCCCGCCTGGGTCGCATCCGAATGCGGCGTCCTGCGCGCCTGCGCACGCCACCGCCGCCCTGGCCGCGACGGCCGAGGCCGATACAACCTCTGCCTCCTCATCGACCACTCCAAGCCCACGACCAAACAGGTCATCCGCAGCTTCATGATCGGGACGAGTACCCACCTCGCGCTCGGCCGTGGTCGCCCCGACGCCACACAGGCAGATCGTCGACGAGCTGCCACGCGATCGCCGCCGCAGCGTACTGAGCGCCCTCGTCAACGCCGTGCTCACTCTGCACGCTCTGGAAGCACGCATCGCGATTGCATGACTGCGTCAAGTCCAAGCGCGCGACGCGCCCACCCATTACGCGAACTTCTCTCTGGGCGTTAGCTTCGCGGCCAAGCGCCGTGGGCGTCGCGCGTCCGGCTGGCGGCAGGGCTGGCTGTCGCGCAGCGCGTCGTCACGGCTACTGCACACGTGAAATCGGAGCCAGCGCAAGCCGCGCACCTGGACGAGGATCGCAGCGAGCAGATGGCGTGGCAGCGCGCGCTCGTGGATAGGGGGGCGTTGCCGCTCAGGCTCCGGCGAAGCAGCCTGACCCACGTCGCAATGCGGATTACACGGGCTTCCAGCCGCGGCCGTCCTTGACGACCAAGCCGTCGTCAGCGAGACCCGGAAGCACGCGGTACAGGTAGTTCTGCTTGATGCCCATCTTGGCGGCGATCTCGGGAATCGTGATCCCGGGGTTCTCCTTGACCAGCGCGAGCGCTTCGGCGCCGCGGGTGCCGCTGCCCTTCGGCCGGCCGCGGCGCCCTCCGTGCGTTGCGGCGCGCTTACGTGTCGCGGTCGTCGCGCGTGCGGGTGCACGTGGTGTCGCCGGCGTCGCCTGCATCAATGATCTCGCGGGCAGACCGTCGAGCGCGGCTGCCGCGGCCTCAAGGCGCCGGTATTCATCGACGAGCGGCTTGAGTTCGTCCAGCCGCGCGGCGATCTCCTTTCGCGTCTCATCCAGGAAATCTGCTGCTGCCATGTACGTCTCCCCGTTCAGGCAACTGGGACAGGAAGGCGCCAGCGTAGCCGAACGAGACACCCAGCGCACCGGGTTCCGGTTGATCGCGAAGTCTCGTGGCGTCAAGCACGCGACGGCCGGTCGCGGTGGGCGGCCTCGCTCGCCCTACGCCCGCAATGCACCCGTCCGGCGAGCACACCGCCTTCGTCGAAAGGGTTCCCCTATGTCAAGCAGGGGATGGGTACGGGTGGGCTGGTGACGGTGGGACGGTCCTTTGGTGGTGGTGCGGTTGGGGTGGAGAGGATGTGGTGGAAGCGGCGGGCGAGGTGGCGTTTGAGGCAGCGGATCGCTTCGCGTGTGGTCTTGCCTTCGGCGAGTTTGCGTGCGAGGTAGGCCTTGGTGGCAGCGTCGTGGCGTGCGCGGGTGATCGCGATCGTGTGCAGCGCGCGGTTGAGCTGGCGGTCCCCGCCGCGGTTGAGTCGGTGGCGGTCTTGTTGGCCTGAGGAGCACGGGATCGGCGCGACGCCTGCTTGGCGAGCGAAGCTCGCGTCGCTGGCGAAGCGCTCGGCGCCGGCGGTGCGGCCGATCAGGATCGCAGCGGTCAACGGGCCGCAGCCGGTCTCGGCGAGCAGCAGGGGACGATGGGCTTTGACGAGGAGGTGTACCTCGCGCTGCAGCGCGGTCACCTGGCGCGTCAGGCGGCGGATGTGCGCGAGTTCCTCGCGGGCGACCCGGACTCGTGCTGCGGGCGCCATCGCGCGAAGGCGCCGGTCGATGCGGTCAAGCACCACCAGCTGGTCAAGCGCTCGAAGCTTCACTGACGCCTCGAGTTCTGGGCAGAGCGCGACGAGATGCCAGCGCAGCCGGTTTTGCATTCGCGTGCGCTCGGCGACGAGATCGCTGCGATGATCTGACAGCAACCGGATCTGCATCGCATCCTCATCGAGGTACGCGGCCGGAAAGGCGTCGACGCCGTCTTTGACGACTGCTCGGGCGATCGCCTGCGCGTCGATCTCGGCGGACTTGCCGGGCTTGCGCTCGCCGCGGCGTGATGCGCCCATCGGTGCGGCGCGACACGCACGACGCGTTCACCGACGGCGATCAGCGCCTGCTCTAAGCGCGGCGAGACATGACGGCAGTCCTCGATCGCCCAAACACGGTCTGCGTCCAGGCCACGGGCCCAGCGCAGTGCATCGAAGTGCCCCGACTCGTTGGCCTGGATCTCGCGGGCGCCGTGCAACCGGCCGGTCCCGTCGTCGACGGCCACCACCGCGTGCGTGCGCTTGTGCGTGTCCGCTCCGATCACATCATCCCCACCGCCCCTTCGTTGAATAGCTGAAGCGGACGGTCGGCGGACAGCTCTCAGTTGGGGCGCGGCCACGCTCCTATAGGTCACGCCGAAGGTCCTCGGGCGGCGACGGGCGACAGAACCTTTTCGAGCCAGACCAACCGGTCGACGAGCGCTCTGAGAGTCAGCCCGCCGCCAGCCCGAGAACCAACCGGATCGGTCGGACGACACCGCCCAACCCCCACGACAATGACACTGAGAGCGCTCTGTCATCCAGTGCGACGAGCGCCATGACTGGCGGCGCCGCACTCTTGCGCGTAACCGCGATTGACCAGGCAATGCCATCCCCGCGATAGCCTGGAGGACGGACCAGAGGTTCGGCTGCTGGAACGTGGCGCCGCGCCGTGCTGACCCCGCGCGCTCGCCATCCTTCCCGACCGCCAATGCCGGCTGATGGCGCTGATCGTCCACGACGCAAGTCACGAACGCATCGAGGTGACGCTCGACATGCCGGCCGGCAGCATCGGATCCATGCGGGCGCGCTGCATCACCCGCCTGCGGCGCCACCCAGAACTGCTGCGGCTCATCAGCACTGTTGACGACAAGCTCAGGCCCGCGGCGGGTGGTGCGCTCGTCGAGCGAGGCAATTGCCCGTATCGCGCGCCTCCGGGTACCAAGCTCGGGCCGAACGTGCGGCGCAACCGCATCTACCGCCCAGCGCAGCCGATGGCTCCGCAGTCAGGCGGCATCAACGACCACTCGGCGGGCGCTGTGTGCTCGTTCTCAGGCACGCTAGGCTCGACGCTCGCGCCGACGAGGAGGACACCGTGCGTAAGCTCGTCTACTACGTTGCCGTCACGCTCGACGGGTTCATCGCTGGCCCTGACGGCGGCGATCCCACCGGTGAGAGTTACTTCCCGCTGCACGACGATTACGTCGAGTTCATGGCTACGGAGTTCCCCGAGACGCTGCCGGCCGCGGCACGGCAGTCGATGGGAATCGATGCGCCGAACAAGCACTTCGACACGGCGCTGGAGGGCCGGTCAGCCTATGAGATCGGACTCGTCGCAGGTGTCACGAACGCCTACCCGCACCTGCGCCACCTCGTGTTTTCCACGACCATGAGAGATAGTCCCGATCCAGCGGTGGAGCTCGTCGCGTCCGACGCGTTGCAGACGGTACGCGATCTGAAGGCACAGAACGGCCTGGACATCTGGCTCGTCGGCGGAGGCAAGCTGGCACACGCGCTGCTGCCCGAGATCGACCGCCTGATCCTCAAGCAGCACGCATCGACGATCGGGGCGGGCATCCCCATGTTCGACGGCCCATTCCAGCCCACGCTATTTCGCCCAACCGACCTCCGGCAACTCGAGTCGGGAATACGGATTCTGACCTGCGACCGCCCGTAGTTCTGCTCTTGGGTTCGCAAGCGCGCGACGGCGTCTTCGCAGAGCGCTGCTCCTCGCGCAAGGGAGCGCTGTGACGGCCCGAACGGCAGTGCCGTTCAAGGATCCTTGGGTTCTCGCGGTGATCGCAACACGCCCCAAGAGAGCTGGGTCCTGAAGAAGTTGTTGTCGTCGTTGTTGTGCTGTGCGCAACCCGAAGGGTTGTGCACAGTTTTT
>DASVPU010000338.1:0-12091 GCA_036389475.1 Solirubrobacteraceae bacterium | reverse complement strand
GCGATCGTGCTGTGCGTCGATGAGAAGTCTCAGATCCAGGCGCTGGACCGTAGCCAGCCGACCCTGCCCTTGATGCCCGGCGTGCCCGAGCGTCAAAGTCACGACTACAAGCGCCACGGCACGACGAGCCTGTTCGCCGCGCTGGACGTCGCGACCGGCAAGGTGATCGGGTCTGTGCACGCCCGCCACCGCGCGATCGAGTTCAAGAAGTTCTTGCAGAAGATCGACCGCGAAGTCCCCGCCGAACTCGACGTGCACCTGATCCTCGACAACTACGCCACCCACAAGACGCCGGCCGTCACGCGCTGGCTGGCCAGCCATCCCCGGTTCATCTTGCATTTCACACCCACCGGCGCTTCATGGTGCAACCTCGTCGAACGGATCTTCGGTGAGTTGACCGAACGCAGGCTACGGCGTGGCGCCCACCAATCCGTCCACCAGCTCAACGCGGACATCCGCGACTGGATCGAGCGCTGGAACGAAGATCCCAAGCCCTACGTGTGGACCAAGACCGCCGACCAGATCCTCGAATCACTCGCCACGTACTGCAATACAATTAACGCCTCAGGACACTAGGTCAAGCGTCTCATCAGCACGTCCGGGGTCAACGTCACCGGCGGCCGCCGCCCCGGCCGATGCACCCCGGAGACGGCCAGCGTGACCGTCGCAGACATCGCGCGAGACGCTGACGCTGGCGCCGGACGCGAGGTCCTGTACCCACCGTGGCCACACGGTTGGAGACCGCCGACGGCTGGATCAATGCTCGCATCGCGCCGGGGCGCGACGAGCGGACTCAGGCGGTGACGAGGCGCCGGGTGGCGGGCGGGCCGGCGCCGGCGCCAGCCTCCAGCGCGAACTGCGGCGGGCAGATCACGAGGTAGTGCCGGAACGACCACTCCACGAACCTCGGCGAGTCGAGCATTCGCAGCCCGGCGGGCAAGAGCCGTGTCGGCGTGATGCGGCCCACCAGGTGCTGCACGCGCAGCATCCAGCGGTACGCCCAGAGGTGCTCGTCGTTGAACGAGCCGTAGCGCGCCAGCGCCTGCTCACGGGTCTGCCGGCCGGCGATGACGTGGCGCAGCTCGCGGCCCAGCGCCAGGCCGAAGTAGAACGCCGGCCGGATTCCTTCCGCCGTCGTCGGCAGGCAGTGCCCGGCGCTGTCGCCGACGAAGAAGATCCCGTCCTCGACCGCGCGGCGAAGCTCGTGGGGAATCCAGTTGCCCTGCCAGCGCTCGGCGGGCACGCCAACGTCCTCGGCGAGCTGGAGCGTCGGCTCCTTGACATGGTCGCGCGGATCGAACGATCCGACGCCGACACGCAGCTCGCCGTCGGCGGGAAACGACCACGAGTAGCCACGCTTGACGTACTTCGGGTCGATCCACAGCTCGAGGTCGTCGCCCGCCGCATGCGGGTGCACCTCCAGTCCGCGAGACAGCCGGGCGTTTGGCGGCTGCACGTTGGGGCCCGCGCCGAGGATCCGCCGCCAGCCGAGCGCGTCGACGATCAGCGGAGCGCTGAGGTCGCCGCGGTCGGTGTGGACGGTGAGGCCCGTCCGGCCTTCGACCTTCGCGGTCTCGAACTCCGCGGTGGGTGGGTGGGGACCGCCGTCCCGCAGCAACGTGCAGATCGCGCGGTAGTCGAAGGTCGAGAACGTCCACGGCAGCGTCCAGCGCAGCGAGCGCCCGGGAACGTGGATGACGAGGTCGCGAAACGTCTGCTGGACGGCGCCCATCAGCCCCAGATGCTCGAGCCACTGCGTCGGCGCCGCACACGCGCTCGTCTGGCGCTCGCCGACCTCGTAACGGTCGATCATCAGCACGCGCGCGCCGGTGCCGGCCAGCTCCCGGGCGACCGTCAGCCCCGCGAAGCTCGCACCGCAGATCAGCACGTCCCATTCCCCGTGCAGGGGAGTGCGCGCGTCACCGCGCTTGGTGGCTCGAACCGGCATCGCGGCGGGATTCTAAGGGCGCTAACCTCCCCTCCACATGTCAACTGTCACCGACGCAGGTTCAGACGCGAAGGTCGTCGAGGGTTCGGACGGCCTGCTCCTTGAGATCGACGGCAAGATCGTCCCCAACTACGACGCGACGTTCACCCTCTTCGAGGAGGGCGAGGTCGTCACCGGCATCGTGGTCCGGATCGACAACGACGAGGTTCTCGTCGACATCGGCTACAAGAGCGAGGGGGTCATCCCCTCCAACGAGCTTTCCATCCGCAAGGCCGTCGACCCGCACGACGAGGTCGAGATGGGCGAGGAGGTCGACGCCCTCGTCCTCACAAAGGAGGATCAGGACGGCCGCCTGATCATGTCCAAGAAGCGCGCCCGCTTCGAGAAGGCGTGGCGGCGCATCGAGGCGGCGGCCGAATCCGGCGAGCCTGTCGAGGGGACGGTCATCGAGGTCGTCAAGGGCGGTCTCATCATCGACCTCGGCGTGCGCGGCTTCCTGCCCGCCTCGCTGGTCGACATCCGTCGCGTGCCGAACCTCGACGAGTACCTCGCAACGAAGATCGAGTGCAAGGTCATCGAGCTCAACCGCTCGCGCAACAACGTGGTCCTGTCCCGGCGCGCCGTGCTCGAGGAGGAGCGCAAGGAGCAGCGCCAGGAGATCCTCGACCGCCTGCAGCCGGGACTGATCGTCGAGGGCCAGATCTCGAACATCGTCGACTTCGGCGCGTTCGTGGACCTCAACGGGATCGACGGGCTCATCCACATCTCCGAGCTCTCGTGGTCGCACGTCAACCATCCGTCGGAGATCCTCTCGATCGGAGACACCGTCGCGGTCAAGGTGCTCGACATCGACCGCGACCGCCAGCGCATCTCCCTCGGTCTCAAGCAGACCCAGGAGGATCCGTGGCAGCGCGTCGTCGACACCTACAACGTCGGCGACGAGCTCGAGGGCACGGTCACGAAGGTCGTCACGTTCGGCGCGTTCGTCGAGATCCTCGACGGCGTCGAAGGACTCGTGCACATCTCCGAGCTTGCGCCGCACCACGTCGAGAACCCGCGCGAGATCGTGGCGCCGGGCGACGAGGTCAAGGTCAAGATCCTCGAGATCGACTCCGAGCGCCGCCGCCTGTCGCTGAGCGTCAAGCGCGTCGAGGGCCAGGTACTCGAGCCCAAGGTCCTGCCACCCGAGGAGCTTGCGGCGATCTCCGACGAAGACGAGGGCGCGGGCGATCTGGACCACGTGCCGGAGCTCGGTCTTAGCGAAGAGGTCTTCGCCGGTGACCCCAACGCGGCGCCAACCTCGTTCGGGCCCGGGGCCGCAGGCGGGGAGTCCGACCCGGAGGTGGAGGCTGCCCAACCGCAGGCAGCGGCCGCCGCCGCGCCCGACGAGCCTGCGGCCGAGCCGGAGGTGCAGGCCGCCGCCGAGCCCGACGAGCCCGTCGCGAACGAGCCTTCCGCGGGCTAGCGGCTCATCCGCCGGCCCCGTGGCGCGCGTCCCGTTCGTCGGCCTGACCGGGGGAATGGGCGCCGGCAAGTCAACCGCCCTGGCGGCGCTGGAACGTCTCGGTGCCGCTACGCTCTCGACCGACGCCGTCGTCCACGAGCTCTATGCCTCACCGCAGGTGCGCGACACGGTGGTCGCGCGCTGGGGTGAGGGCGTCGCACCCGGCGGCGTCGTCGACCGTTCGGCGATCGCAACCCACGTCTTCGCCGATCCGGGCGAGCGCGCCTGGCTGGAGAGCGAGCTGTGGCCGCGCGTCGGCGCGCGGGTTGCCGCGTGGCGCGACGAGGTCGACGAGCGCGAGCCGCCGCCGGCCGCGGCGGTCGTCGAGACGCCGCTGATGTTCGAGTCCGGCATGGACGGCATCTACGACGCCACGATCGCGGTCGTCGCCGACGAGCCGGTGCGCTCTGCCCGTGCCGCCGCTCGCGCGCAGGTCGCCTCCGACGAGCGCGCTGCGCGCCAACTCTCCCAAGAGGAGAAAGCGCGCCGCGCGACGTACACGATCACGAACAGCGGCACGGTGAAGGAGCTCGAGCGCGAGCTGTCCGCCCTCCTGGCGAGATTGAGCGGCTCCCGATGAGCACCCGCACCTCCGCACCTCCGCGCCACCGCAAGGCTCCCGCCCGCAAAGCGGCTCGCGGCAGGCGCCGCGGAAGGGGGCGCCGGCGGCGGATGTCGCTGGTGCTGCTCGTCGGGCTGCTGTCGGCGCTGTTCGCGACCATCGTCCTGCCGCGGCTGCCCGATGCCGTGCGCGAGCTTGCGCTGCCGCTGAGCCACGAGGACATCATCCGCCAGCAGGCGGTCGCGAAGCAGCTCGACCCGTCGCTCCTCGCGGCCGTCATCTACGCGGAGTCGCGATTTCGCGATCAGACGTCGTCGGCGGGCGCCCGCGGGCTCATGCAGATCACGCCCGAGACCGCGCACTACATCGCCAGGCTGTCCGGCGGCACGCAGTTCGAGCAGGGCGACCTCGCCACCCCGCAGATCAACATCTCCTATGGCGCGTACTACTTGCGCTACCTGCTCAAGCGCTACGCCGACAACACCGTGCTCGCGCTCGCCGCCTACAACGGCGGCGAGGGCAACGTCGACCGCTGGATCGTCCAGGTCAGCCAGTCCGAACAAGCGTTCACCGTCGACCAGATCCCGTTCGGCGAGACGAGGGCCTACATCGGCCGGGTGCTCGACGCGCGGGCGCGCTACCGCGAGAAGTACCCGCGCGAGCTGGGGCTCTGAGCCTCGATCAAACGGACGAGCTCCGCGACGGTCGCTGGCCCGCGTTCGAACACGTCGCCCCACGTGAAGGCGACATGCTTCGAGCGCCGGCGCCGGGCGACGTCGGACTCGAACGCCATGCGCGAGCCGTGAAAGCGGTAGCTCAGCAGCTCGATCGTGAGATCGAGCTGCGGCCAATGGCAGTCGACCTTGTCGCCCGCGACGTCGATGTTCGTCCGCGGTCGTGGGAGCCCGTGCTCGCGCAGCAGCATGAGGAAGCCGTCTTCGAGGGCGCTGAGCGTCACGTCGCTGCCGAGGGCGCGCCGCAGGCGACCCGCTCCCTTCTTCTGCGGGTTGCGGGCGATGCACGCATCGATCCGGGCGGGGCTCGTCCGGTGCTTGACCCAGGCCTCGTGGCAGGCGCGCGCGAGATCCTCCGCGGGTAGGACGGGCGCCAGGTCGAGCAGCACGCGCGGCACCGTCGCGATCGCGATGTCGTCGAGGGTCGACACGTCGAGGACATGCAGCACGCGGACCCGGTGGACGACGATGCCTGGGCGCTTACGACCGGCCGTCGTCGCAACCGTCACTTCGGGCGGCGGTCGGCCGCCCGGAAGCAGCCGCAGCAGATGCGCGGCAGCGCGGTGGCTCAGGACGGCGCCCGGGCCGCACGCCAAGACGGCCGCGATGTAGCCGGCGTGCAGCGACGGCGCCCGGTGGCCGACCGCGTAGACGCCGTGGTGCACCCGCCGCAGCCGGCCGTCCGCGAGCCAGCGCCCGATGCGGTTGCGGTCCACCCCCGCCGCGGCCAGCTGCGCCCGGCTGATTCGGCCATGCTGGCGCCCGGCGATCCTCGCGGTCGTGTCGAAAAGTGCTCGGATATAGAGCTTAAGGCGACACGACCGCGAGATTCGCCCCCCCGGTTGCGGTCAGTCGGTGGCCGGAACCGGCGCTATCGTGGTCCCCGATCCATGCCTGCGTTCACGCTTGACGACATCTTCACGCCGGCGGCTGACCAGCCGAAGGCGATCACGCAGATCGCGGACGCGGTGCGGCACGGGGACCGCTTCACCACGCTGCTCGGCGCCACCGGCACGGGCAAGACGATGACGATGGCGGGCGTCATCCAGGAGCTTCAGCGGCCGACCCTGGTGCTTGCCCACAACAAGACGCTCGCCGCGCAGCTCTGCAACGAGTTCCGGACGTTCTTCCCAGACAACGCGGTCGAGTACTTCGTCTCGTACTACGACTACTACCAGCCCGAGGCGTATGTCCCGAGCCGCGACCTCTACATCGAGAAGGACTCGGCGATCAACGAGGAGGTCGACCGGCTGCGCCACGCCGCGACCGCCGCGCTGTTCGCCCGCCGCGACGTGATCATCGTCGCGAGCGTCAGCGCCATCTTCGGCCTCGGCTCGCCGGAGACCTATGAGATGAACATGCAGATCCTGCGCAAGGGCGAGCTCGTAGACCGCGACGAGCTGCTACGCAAGCTCGTCTCGATCCAGTACACGCGCAACGACACGGCGCTCGGACGCGGGACGTTCCGGGTACGCGGCGAGACGCTGGAGGTCTTTCCGGCATACGAGGAGACGGCCTTCCGCGCGACGCTGTTCGGCGACGAGGTCGAGCGCCTGCAGCACTTCGACCCGCTCACCGGCGAGCTCATCGCAGACGACCTCGAGCACGTCGCCGTCTGGCCGGCGACGCACTACAACGTCAAGGAGGGGATGATCGAGCGCTCCGTGCAGGAGATCGCGCGCGAGCTCAACGAGCGCTGCGCGGAGCTCGAAGCGCAGGGCAAGCTGCTGGAGTCCCACAGGCTCAGGCAGCGCACGCAGTACGACATGGAGATGCTGCGCGAGATGGGCTTCTGCAACGGCATCGAGAACTACTCGCGGATCCTCGACGGCCGCATGCCCGGCGCGCGGCCGTACTGCCTGATCGACTACTTCCCCAACGACTTCGTCTGCTTCTTGGACGAGTCGCACCAGACCGTCCCGCAGATCGGCGGCATGTACGAGGGCGACCGGTCGCGCAAGCAGACGCTGGTGGACTACGGCTTCCGGCTGCCGAGCGCGCTGGACAACCGCCCGCAGAAGTTCGACGAGTTCCTGTCGATCACGCCGACGCTCGTCTTCGTCTCCGCCACCCCGGGCAAGTACGAGAAGGCGAACTCCGGCCGCGTCGTCGAGCAGATCGTTCGCCCGACCGGCATCGTCGATCCGGCCGTCGAGGTGCGCGAGACGCGCAACCAGATCGACGACCTCATGAACGAGATCCGCAAGCGCGTCGACAGGTCCGAGCGCACGCTCGTCACGACGCTGACGAAGAAGATGAGCGAGGACCTGACCGACTACCTGCTCGAGATGGGCTTCAAGGTCCGCTACCTGCACTCGGAGATCGACACGCTGGAGCGCATCCAGATCATCCGCGACCTGCGGCTGGGTGAGTACGACGTGCTCGTCGGCGTGAACCTCCTGCGCGAGGGGCTGGACCTACCGGAGGTCTCGCTGGTCGCGATCCTCGATGCCGACAAGGAGGGCTTCCTGCGCGGGGAGACGTCGCTGATCCAGACGATCGGGCGCGCGGCGCGCAACATCGAGGGCACGGTGCTCATGTATGCCGACAAGGAGACCGACGCGATGCGCGCGGCGCTGTCGGAGACCGAGCGCCGGCGCGCGATCCAGACGGCGTACAACGAGGAGCACGGGATCACCGCGGCGACGATCGTCAAGGGAATCTCGGACATCGCCGAGTTCCTGCAGTCGGAGTCCAAGCTGCCGGGGAAGGGCAAGAAGCGCCGCCGGCGGACGGGCACTGCTGCCGAGCCGATGTCGCTGTCCGAGCTCGAGCAGACGATCGTCGAGCTCGAAGAGGAGATGCTCGCCGCCGCGGAGGAGCTGCGCTTCGAGTACGCGGCGCGCGTACGCGACGAGATCCGCGACCTGCGCCGTGACCTCACGATGGCGCAGGCCAACGAGGCGCCCGCCTGAGCAACGCTGCGCTGCAGCGCGCCGTCCTCGCCTGGTACGACGACGCCGGGCGCGATCTGCCCTGGCGGCGCACCCGCGATCCGTACGCGATCCTCGTGTCCGAGGTCATGGCCCAGCAGACGCAGATCGCGCGCGTGCTCGAGCGCTACGAGCGCTGGATGCGACGCTGGCCTACGGCGCGCTCGCTTGCCGCCGCGACCCCCGCCGAGGTCCTGACGCAATGGATCGGCCTCGGATACAACCAGCGCGCGCTGCGGTTGCGCGAGGCCTGCGCGATCGTCGTGCGCGACGGCTGGCCGCGCGACAGCGCCGGCCTGCGCGCGCTGCCGGGCGTCGGCCCGTACACGGCGGCGGCGGTCGCCTCGTTCGCCTTCGGTGAGCGCGTGGCGGCGGTCGACACGAACGTTCGCCGCGTCGCGTCCCGCATCGGCTCCTCGCCGGGCGAGCTGCTGCCGGCGCAGCGCCACGACGACTGGAACCAGGCGGCGATGGAGCTCGGCGCGACGTTCTGCACCGCGCGATCTCCTCGCTGCGAGCCCTGTCCGGCCGGTCCGTGGTGCTCCTCGCGCGGTCGCGTAGCGGTGGCGCCGCGCGTCCGGCGCACACCGCGCGAGCGCTTCGAGGAGAGCGACCGCTGGGCGCGCGGACGGGTTGTCGCATCGCTTGCGGCAGGGGAGGGGCTGCCCACGGAGATCGCCGCGGAGCGCCTCGCGCGCGTCCTGGCGGCGCTCGAGCGCGACGGACTCGTGGAGCGCCGTGATTCTGGGCTAGGACTCCCCCGCCGGGGGCGCTAGGGTCTCCCCGCACCGTCCAACGAAGATCCACGCGGAGGCATCCGTTGGCCATCGATCGTCAAGCCATCGAGAAGAGAGACTTTCCCATCGGTCGCCGCGGCTACGAGCCGTCGGCCGTCGACAGCCATCTTGCGAAGATCGCGCGTGAGGTCGAAGCGCTGAAGCGCGCGCAGGCGTCGGTGCCCCCCTCAGCGCAGCGCGCCGGCAGCGGCGGGCAGTCGCTCGCCACGATCGCGAGCGCCCAGGTGCAGGCGATCGTCGAGGCGGCGGAGTCCAGCGCGGCCGCGATCGAGCGTGACGCCCGCGAGCGAGCCGCACAGGAAGCGCAGGACGCCGCGCGCGACGCTCAGCGCATCCGCGACGAGTCGATCGAGCGCTCCCAGGAGCACGTCGGGAAGGTCCACGAGGCGACCGCTCTGATGCTCCAGCGCGTCGATGCGATGGAGAGCGAGCTCAGCGCACTGGTGGAGTCGCTGCGCACGGGAGCCAATCGCCTCAACGCCGATCTCTCGCTGCTGTCGGGCAACATGGGAGAGCTGTACGGCGCGGCCGGGCGCCCGTCGCCCGCGGGCGCCGCGCCCGCGGTCGAGGAGGTCGTCAAGGCGGAGGTCGTGATCGCGGCCGCCTCCGTGCCAGAACCCGACATCGTGGGCGACTACGGCGCGGCCGCGCCCGTGGCCGCACGCGGCGAGGAGGACATCGAGGGCGCGCGCCTGATCGCGCTCAACATGGCCCTCAACGGCCAGTCGCGCGCGGAGACCGATCGCTATCTCGCCGAGAACTTCGATCTCAGCAACCGCGGTGCATTGCTCGACGAGGTGTACGCGACGGTAGACGGGTAGCTTGCGCAGACAACCTAGTACGAAATACGTATAGCGTTTTCTTACCAGAAAACAGTTAAACGCCAGGTTGCGGCAGAAAACACGTTTGTGGCGTATCAGCGGGCGGTCGTCCAACGGCACCCGACCCTGAGCCGGCGGGGTACTCTAGGAGGACGGCTGTCCAGGCACCACCCACCGGGGAGTCAGGCGCAAGCGATTTTCGGATCGTCCTGGCAACCGGACGGCCAAGCGTCGCCGCCTTCTTCGCTGCCATGGGCGGTCGCAGCCCCCACGGCGTCAGCACGACCACGTTCGACGTCAGCGCAAGCGCCGTCGCGCGGGCGTCGCGCGCGGTCATGGCCGCGTCGGTCTCGCTCGTAGATGCATCGTGTGATCACGCGGAGGCACTGGACGTCTGCCGGGAGCTGCGAGCCGTGCGCGAGGATCTGCGCATCGGCATTCTCTTCTGCTGCCCGCACGCTGCTTCGCCGGAGAGCCTGCGCCCCTTCCTGTCCGCGGGCATCGGCAGCTTCCTGGATCTGCAGCTCTCCGCCGAGCAGACGCTCGCGGCTCTGCGCGGCATCGCGCGGGGCGAGGCCGTCGTCCGCATGCAGCTCAGCGAGGCGACGAGCACCGTCCTGTTCAACGGCCACAGCAAGGACGAGCAGCTCTCCGCCGACGATCTCGTTCTGTTGCGGCTCGTGTCACTCGGGTGGACCGACGCCCAGATAGGCGGCGAGCTGTGCCTGAGCCACCACACGATCAAGCACCGCATCGAGCGGTTGCGCCGCCGCGTGCACGCGCGCAATCGCATCCAGCTGGCCGCCTTCGCCGGCCGGCTGGAGCCGTCAGGAGGCTAGGCTCGTCGTAGCGCCGGCAAGCGGGCGTTCGCTACGCCGCGTGGATGCCGTCGAATTGCCAGTGGCCGACGAGGTCGCGGTAAAGCGCGGACTGCGTCAGGAGCTCGCCGTGGCTGCCGTGCAGCACCTGCGCCCCATCCAGCACGAGGATCCGCTGCGCGCGGATGGCCGAGCTGATCCGGTGAGCGATGACGATGAACGTACCCGGCCGGCGCGCGAAGGCCTCCTCGACGACGGCCTCGGCGGCCGGGTCGAGGTGACAGCTGGCCTCGTCGAGGATGACCAGCCACGCCGGAGACACGTAGGCGCGCACGAGCGTGACGAGTTGACGCTCGCCCGCTGACAGCGCCGCAGGATCCAGCTGAGCGTCATAGCCGCCCAGCCGCTCGACGAGCGCTCGCATGCCGAGCACGTCGACCGCTCGGTCGACGTCCGCCAGGCGGGCGTCCTCGTGCAGATAGGCGAGGTTCTCATACAGCGTTCCGCCGAACACGTACGCCTCCTGCGGGATCAGGACGCGGTGCTGCGCGAGCATCGCCGGATCGAGCTTGTTTAGCGCGACGCCGCCGAGGCGTACCTCTCCTGCCTGCGGCTGCAGCAGACCGGCGATCACGTTGGCCAGCGTCGACTTGCCGACGCCGCTGGGTCCGACGATCGCGAGATGCTCGCCGTGTGGCACCGCCAGGTCGAGATCTCCGATCACCGGCTCTGCGACCGAGCCGTAGGCGAACGTGACGCCGCTGAGCCGCACCCCATGATGCGGCGGCCAGTGCCACCCGCGCGCCGGAGCCTCGACACTCGCGACGGCTCCCGATGCTTCGACGATCCGGCGCAGGGTCACGACGAGCCACAGCCCGGGGCCGCTGATCGCATCGATGAACGTCTGTAGGGCGGGCTGCATGCCCAGCAGGACGTAGGTCAGGCCGCCGAGGATCATGCCCGCGGTCGCTCCGTGCGCCACGAGCCATGGGCCGGCGAGCAGGATCAGGACGACCGGGAGCAGCCCGCCGATCGCGACGGCCACGATCCGCACGGCGGTCAGGCGCGCCAGCCCGCGAGCTGCGCGAGCCTGCGCCTCGATGTGCTCGCCGACCATCGGTGCGGCGATCTCGTCGGCGCCGCAGGCCACGACGTCGCGGATGTCGGCGGTCAGCGCAGCGGTGCGTTCGGCGATGCGTTCCTCGGCCAGGATCGAGTCGCGCTGGCGCACCGCCATGTGGCCGAGCGCGGCGAGGAAGATCGCGACGCCGGCGACGAGCGGCGGCAGGACCAGCGCCAGCATCTCGGGCATCAGCGTGCTGAGGCCGATGAGTGCGCCGGTCGTGACGACGAGGAAGTTCTGTCCGACGAGCAGGATCGACGCATATGCATCTCGCACGACCTCGACCTGCTGGGTTAGGCGTGCTACCCCTGCGGTGTCGCCGGCGGCGCCGGCCGCGGTGGAGTGTCGCAGCGCACCGCTGACCGCGAGCTTTGCGAGCTCGTCGCGAAACGGCTCGACGATCCGCGCGAGGCGCAGGAACGTCTCCCGCGTCGCCCATGCTCCGACGATGGCGCCCAAGGCGAGCAGGGCGAGCCAGACGAAGCCGCGCCCGGTCCGACCGGCGAAGAAGCCGTCGTCCAGCGCCTTGGCCACCAGCCGCCCCGACAGGAAGGCGGGAACCGCCTGGACCGTCGACCAGAACAGCAGCATCCTCATCTCCGAGCCCCGGCCGCGCACGGCGGATAGCAGCAGGCGCGGCACGCTCTGCCGGTGCGCGGTCATGCGCCTGCCGCAATCGCGGCGACCGCCAAGGGAACCGGCATCGGCTCCTCGCCGACTTCGAACAGGGCGCGGTAGTCGGGGTCGCGCCAGAGCTCGCGGTGGGGGGCCATCGCGCGCAGGCGTCCGCGGTCAAGCCAGATGACGGCGTCTGTGCGCGCGGCGGTCGATGCGCGGTGACAGACGATCAG
>DASVPU010000337.1:0-5841 GCA_036389475.1 Solirubrobacteraceae bacterium | reverse complement strand
TGCGCGCGCTCCTCTGAGGTCAGGAAGCGGATCGCCCCGTGACCTGCGCCACCCCCCGCGGGCAGCTCAGGCTCCGGCGCCGGCGCCTCCGGGGCCGGCGCGTGAGCCTCAGGGGCATCCGCTCCGGCCGTACGCAGACGGATCCTCCCGTGGCCGTGACCGGCGCTGGCCGCGGCGGCAGGCGCAGGCTCAGCCGCCGGCGCCTCGGCAGCGGCGGGAGCGGGCTCGGGCTCGGGCTCGGGCGCCGGTGGCGGTGCAGGGGCCGCGGCCCCGCGCAGGCGAATCCTGCCGTGGCCGTGGCCTGAGGAGGATTCCGCCGGTGTCGCGGGAGCTGCCTCTGCGGGCGCTGATGCCGGAGCCGGTCCCCGCAGGCGGATCGTGCCGTGCCCGGCCCCAGCCGAAGCGACCGGCGCCTCGAATGTCCACGCCGACGTCATGGCGGAGAACTCGGATGCGACAGCCTCGGCGCCAACCGCCGCATAGGCGGGCTCGGCCGCTTGCACCCCGACGAAATACATCTCTGGGGCGGACGCCGCCTCGGCGCCGACCGCCGCCAGCGCCGGCTCCGCCGCTGCCACGCCGACGAGATAGGTGTCGGGTGCGACTCGCGCCGCATCGGCTGCTTGCGCAGCGAGATCGGCCTCAATGAGGTGCCCCGCTCCGTTCGTCGACGGTGCGGCCGCGACGCTCGACGGGTCAACCGGCGCCTCCGCGGCCTCAGCCGCCAGCTCGCCGAGGTCCGGTTCGGGGGACGTTCCGGCAGCGGATCGCTCGTGCACCTCGGGTGCTTCGGCCGCAGGCGGTTCCCCGCGCCCGTGCAGCACGATCTTCCCCTGACGGAAAGCCGTCGCAGCCGCCGCGGCCTCGGCCCCCGCGCCCGCCGCCTCCGGCTCGGCTGCAGCCGCCGGCCCGCCGACATAGGTCCGGTACGCCGACGCCGATGCGGCCGCTGCGTCCGCCGTCGCAGCCGCGAGAGCGGGTCCGGTCGGCGCGGCCGCATACGCCTCGTAGGCCGCCGCCGACGCAGCCGCCGCTTCACTGGCGAGCACGATCATCTCGGGCCCGGCCGACACCTCACGGCGCGCCACATAGGTCTCGTAGGCCATCGCCGCATCCGCGGCGGCCCTCGCCGCCACGGCGGTACGGTCGGGCTCCTCCTGGGCGCCCACTGCATGCGTCTCGTACGTTGCGGCGCAAGCCGCCGCAGCATCGGCGGCCGCCGCCGCCATGTCCTCCCCAGACTGGCTCATGTCGTCTCCCACGATCGTTTTCGACGAAGGATCAGGGGCCGTAGACCCCTCCCCGCCCGCGCTGCCATTGCCCTTGCGAAACCGCATCATGCGCTCATCCTCCGATCGGTGCGCGCGGATTCGCGCCCCAGAACAGCTGTGTGCCGAGCATCCCGACGAGATGCACGAGCACGATGTTCAACACCATCGACTTTGCGGTCGCTCTTCCCACTCCGACCGGCCCGCCACTCGCGTGGTAGCCGTAGAAGCAACCGACCACGACGATGAGCGTCGCCATCACCATCGCCTTCAACAGGCTGTACAAGAGATCGGGCGGGTTCTGGAACATCCAATGGATGAGGAAGTACCCGCCGCTTGACACCTCCCCGATCTGCTGCACCACCGCGATGTACGACGCCAGGAACCCGGCGCCGATCGCCGCTATGTAGACGAAGGGCAGCACGAGCCAGGCGGCGAACAGGCGTGTCGCACACAGGTACGTGACGGAGCTGATGCCCATGACCTCGAGCGCGTCGATCTCGTCTGAGATCCGCATCGAGCCCAGCTCGGCGACGATCCCAGTCCCGACCTTCGCGGCCATCATGTAGCCGAAGGCGTAAGGCACCAGCTCGCGCAGGTCGCACCAGGCCGTGAAGGCGCCCGCGTATGCCGGGTTGCCGATCGAGCGGTTGAAGTAGGCACCTTCGATTCCGCATTGCAGACCGATGATGAAGACCAGGCCCCAGATGACGAGCGTCGAGGAGACGATGAGGATCCCGGCTTGGCGTAGCGCTTCGCCGAAGAAGCGAAAGACCCTCAAGCTGTAGACCTGCCCGGCGATCCGGCCGGCGAACTTCGCGATCTCGCCGGAGTTGGCGATCCACTCGCGCGGGATGGCCGTCCAGCCGGCCATCAGCGCAGGTTGGCCAATTCCGGGTTGGTCGCCAGCAGGGTTTGGGTGAAGACATAGTTGAACGCGAAGATGCCGAGGAAGGCGATCACGACCGCTTGGTTGACCGCCCGACCAACCCCTTCGGCGCCACCAGAAGCCGTCATGCCCTTGTAGCAGCAGACAATGGCGATGATTGCCCCAAAGAGCGTCGTTTTCAACGTCGATCCCCAGAGATCTGTGACCGACGACTGGCTGAAGAACGATGCCCAGAACCCCCCGACCGGGGCGCCCTTGACAATCGTCGCCAGCACACCGGCGAACACCCCGAACAGCAGCGCGTAGACGTTGAACAGCCCGGTCAGGAGCATCAGCGCGAGGAAGCGCGGGACGACAAGGTTCTTGATCGGGTCGACCCCGAGCACCTGCAGCGCGTCGAGCTCCTCGCGAATCTTGCGCGCGCCGAGGTCGGCGGTGATCGCCGTGCCCGCCACCCCGGCAAGCACGATCGCCGTGACGAACGGCGCGAACTCGCGGATCGAAGCGAGTACGAAGAAGCCGCCGAGGCGGTCGATCGCGCCGAACAGGACCAGGAAGTTCGCCGCCTGCAGACCCGGCGCGCCGTACCCGAACGCGACCGTCGACACGAGCAGCGGAAACCAGCAGAGCTTCAGCGCGAAGAGAAACTGGTTGACGAACTCGCCCCCGTAGGGGTACGGCGGACGGAGCGCAGACACGATCGTCTTGCCCGTCAGGATCATCATGTCCCCGACCTCTTCGAGCAGGCTCTTCGTAGGAAGAAATGCTCGATCGGCGACGTTGCGGACCATCAGGTTTGTCTCCTCCGAACTCCCCGAACGGCGGCGGCGATCCGGCGCCGCTCGCCAACATATGCGAACCGCCAGCCCCATGCCAGTGCCCGCGGATGCCATGCGCTACAAGACCCGCTGCAAAGCGCGATCCCTGTGCTACGTTGGCGGCGCTGTGAGCCGCCGGCCGGCCTGCCTCGCGAACGTGCGCGCGTGCGCCGCGGTGGCAGCGGCGGTGTTCGCGACGAGCGGTTGCGGGGGCGGCCAGCGCCAGGACGCGCGCGACAATCGTGGGGTCTACCTGCTGGATGTCGCGCGAGCGCAGTTTCCGCCGCGCCAGCGCATCGGCCGGCGATCGGTCTTCGTCATCGCCATTCGCAACACCGGCGACGCCACGATCCCGAACCTCGTTGTCACGTTGCACGGCTTCACGCGACGCGCGAGCAACTTTCGGGACGCGAACCCGACCGTGTCACTGTGGACGATCGACCATCCGCCGCCCGGGAGCGAGACGGCGATCCAGGACACCTGGGCCGCCGGCGCGCTGCGCCCGGGCGAGCGTGTGACCTTGCGCTGGCGCGTCACTGCGATCGTCGCCGGCACGCACGCGCTGAGCTACTCGATCGCGCCGAGCCTGCAGGGCGGCGCCCGCGCGCAGCTCGCCGGCGGCGGAGCCCCGCGGGGCATGCTGACGATCGACGTAGACGCCAAGCCGGCGATCGCGCGCGTCGATCCGCGTACGGGGCGGATCATCCGCGACGAGTAGCAACGCGCCAACGGGGGTAGTTCGGTGCCCCAAGGGACACCTGCGCGCGTAGGGCGCGCGCCTTGAGACCGAACGGGAGAATGAGATGGCCGACGAGCCGCTGCACGTGTACCTCAACGACCACTTGGCCGGCGCCAGCGCCGGGACGACCCTCGTCAAGCAGGCCGCAGAGCAGAACGAGGGCACGGAGATCGGCGGCTTCTTCGCGGCGCTCTCGGACGAGATCGGGTCCGACCTCAACACGCTGACCGTGCTGATCGACCGCCTCGGCGTCGACGTCAGCGAGGGCAAGGGCAAGATCGCCGAGCTCGGCACGAAGATCACCGAGACGAAGTTCAGCGGTGAGACCGTCGGCTCGGCGGATTTCGGCGCGTTCATCACGCTTGAGACCATCTCGATCGGCGTCGAGGGCAAGCTGTGCATGTGGACGGCCCTCAAGGCCATCGAGAACGAGGTTCCCGAGCTCGCCGACACGCAGATCGACACGCTCATCGAGCGCGCGCGCTCACAGCGCGACCGGATCGAGAGCAAGCGCCTGGAGTGGGCTCCGCGCGCGCTCTCGGGTTCGCCCGTGGGCGCCTGAACGTGTCGCCAGGATCAGCGCAGCGCGTTGATCCTTCGATCCGAGTCAGAGGCGCGTCTTAGCGGTGTCTCTGACTCGGCAACCGGCTGGGCCGTAGCGCGCCCGCGAGGGTGACCCGCGTACCCGGCGCCAGCGTGGATCGTGAACCCGCCGGCCAAGGGCGCGCGGAGCGCAGCGGCGGACGCGAGCGTGTGCTGCACGACGGAGATCCTCGCCGCGTGGCTGCGCTTGAGTTTCGACGGGCTCTATCCGATTCCGAGGGACGCCGCGACATACCGCCGCTCACCCAGCGCCGCCAACCGCAGCAGCGAGGGTTCGCGCGACGCCCGCACGATGACGGCATCGCGAAACGGCGGGATCGGTCCGCGCCGGAGCACTCGAGTCCCGTCGAGCACTTGAGATCCACAAGCTCTTCGAAGGTCCTTCGGGGGGAGGCGAGACAGGTCCAGTGACTGGGACCGCGGGCTCTGGATCGAGAGCGTGTGGCCTGCTCCAGTCCGCTCCCAGCTTAGATGTCGAGTCCGTCGCCGACCACGAAAAGCGGCCACTCGATGTTCGGATCGGGGTACACAACCGCGAGATCGACGAGAACGGTGCGACACGTCGCGACTGCAGTGCGGATCAGATGGCGCAGCAGCAGCAGCGTCGGCCTGGCCGCCCAGTGCAAGTCGTCGAGGAACAGCAGCGCGCGCTGCTCGCGCTTCATCGCCTCGATCAGTGCGTCGGGGTGATGTCGTGCGCGCCCTTGACCGACAGGCGGGCGCCGCGCTGGTGAGTAGCCGGTCTCCCCCAGCTGTCTCGGGGCGTGGATAGGACATTCCCCTCGTCTCCGGCCTCGAAGCGGGACATCGGTTGCCATTGCGTCTTGGCGGCTTGCCCAGCGAGCGGTGGCGGGTGGCTGTGGGTGATGATGGGCGCCTGTGGCCACGGTTTCGGATACAGACCGGCTGCGTGCGACGGATCGTGAGCCGCGGCTGGCGTTGACTTTGGCGCTTGAGTGCACGGTGGCGGGGTTGCCGTCGGTCGCTGAGCTCGCGTCGCTGACCGGGGTCGTCACGACGGTCTTCGAGCTGGCAGACCGATGGTGCGCTGCGCGTCGCGGTACGCATTCCGTTGACCGTCGAGCACGCGCACCGCGCCGCGATCGTGGTGTTGGCGGTCGTCGAGCACGACGGCGTACCGCTGATCATCACCGGCGACGACGGGGCGCTGCGCAGCTGGCGACCGGACGGCACATTAGGGGAGTTCGCCGTCGACGACGCGCACCTCGGCGCGACCCGGGCGTTGGCGGTCGTCGAGCACGACGGCGCGCCGCTAATCGTCACCGCCGGCCGCGACGGGGCGTTGCGCAGGTGGCGACTGGACGGCACACCAGGCGAACTCGCCGTTGACCGCGCGCACCTCGGCGAGATCCTGGCGTTGGCGGTCGTCGAGCACGACGGCGCGCCGCTGATCATCAGCGCCGGCGAAGACGGCACGCTGCGCAGCTGGCGACTGGACAGAGCGCGCTGCGCGCGCTTGACGAGAAACACAGCCGTGCCCTCGTGCGCGCGGCCGAGGACGCC
>DASVPU010000336.1:0-31892 GCA_036389475.1 Solirubrobacteraceae bacterium | reverse complement strand
CCGTCCGCCGCCCGTTCGTCGATCCCCCAGCCCGTCGTGAGATCGGCTCGAGCCACCCTCCTCTGACACCGCACAGGGATGACCACGACCGGGGGCCAGAGCTCCCGACCCCCGGCCGCTGACTCCGCGTCAGCCCCCGTCCAGGCGTGGCAGTCGCTCGACGGCGGCGCGGGCGTCGGCGCGGCGCGGGTGCGAGTACGTCTCGAGGGTCAGCCTCGGGTCGGAGTGCCGCGCCATCGCCTGGAGCGTCGCCGGCGAGATGCCGTCGGTGCTGGCGATCTGCGTGACGAACCAGTGCCTCAGCGCGTGGACGTCGAGGTACAGCGGCCCGTCCTCGCTCGCCGCCTCGTAGGCGCACACGGCGGACGCCTCGCGCGCCTGCCGCTCGGGGGTGCCCTCCGGGACCTCGGCCAGCCAGCCGGCCCGCGCCGCCGCCAGGTCGGCGCGGAGCATCTCGCCCAGCCCGTCGGGGGCCAGGCCGCCCCACGCCGCGCCGCCGCCGCCGAACCACGCGGCCAGCTTGTCGCACAGCCACCTGGGCAGCTGCTGGGCGCGGCGCTTGCGGGCCTTGTCCGACGCGGCGGTGACGCGGACCTCGCCGGCGGCCAGGTCGAAGCTCGCCCGCGTCAGCCGCCGCAGCTCGCCCGCGCGCAGCCCGGCGCACATGGCGACCTGGTAGGCCAGGGCGCGGTGCGGGCCGGTCATCGTCCGCCGCACCCTGGGGGGGTGGCCCGCCTGCTGTCCGCCCAGGTGGGCGAACAGGACGCGGACGTCGTCCTCGCCGGGGCAGCGCCGGTCGTGGCGGCGGTCCACCGCGACGTTGGCCCGCCGCACGGTGGCGAGCGGGTTGCCGCCCGCCCGCCCGTCGGCGGCCAGCCAGGCGCAGAACTGGCGGGCGTGGGCCAGGTAGTGGTTGCGCGTCTGGGCGCTGGCCCCCTTGCCGCGGCCGACCCCCAACCCCTTGACCCCCGACGCGGCCTCGTCCTTCAGCGCCGCCAGCGCCGCCTCGCAGGACGATTTGCGGATGTCGCCGATCCGCCGCCACCCCGCCAGGGCGATCAGCCTGGTGACGCGGGCGCGCAGCAGCGCCACCCGCGCCGCCTGCGCCCCGCCGGCGGCCACCCCGGCCAGCCACTCCTCGACGTGTTCGGCGATCGGCCGGGCGGCCTGCCGGCCCGCGTCGGAGAGGATGCCCAACTCCTCGTTGTGCTCGTCCTCGAGGACCTGGCGGGCCTTGCGCCAGGCCACCGCCAGGTCGGCCGTCCCCAGCGGGACGCAGCGGCGCTTGCCGCCCTTGGCCTTCGGCGGCAGGAACAGGTAGTAGCTCTCGCTGGTGGTCGCGACCTTCCGCGCGCCGGGATCTGCCTTGGCGCAGCGGCGGCCGTCCGCCGTCTCGTACCGGGTCACCGTGACCCGGCGCGGGCGTGGGTTTCGCTTGCGTGACATCTGTGGTGCCGTGCCTCCCGTAGACTGGGTGTGTGGGCGCAACCAGGATACGGCGCGGCGGCGGGGCGGGGCCAGCGGCGTAGCGTCGGTGAGGGGCCGCGGAGGACACGACATGGCCGACGTGCTGGCGCACGAGGGCATCGCCCGGCGGGTTGCGGATCAACTGGTGCTCGTCGAGCGGGCACCGGCTCGTCAGGGCGGCGGCGAGTGCTGGGCCGTCCGGTGCGGCGGCGCGCACTCCCTGCCGGCGCTCTTCTACTCCCTCGGCGAGTCGGCCACCTACTCCGCGGCGATGCGCCAGGCGGTCCAGGGCGTCGTCCTGGCCGCCGTCGAACAGGCGCTGGCCCTGCCGGTGCCGGGCGGGACGAGCGCCGGGCGGCTCGCGGCGATTCGCGAAGAGAACGCCGAGGGCCGAGGCGGCTGGAGCCTCCTGGAAGCGCAACGGCGCGACATCGACGACTTGCTCTCGCACATCGACCACCTGACGCGCCTCTTGCACGACTGCCACGAGGAAGGCACGCTCCACCGCTGGAGCGAGAGCTACGCCCTGGCGTTCGCGGCCGGCGCGAAGGCGCAGAAGGCGATCGACCTGGCCGCCGCCGACCTGCCGTTCGCCGACGACGTGCGCCGCGACGTGGCCGACGCCCCGCTCGCCACGCCGGAGACCTCATGACTGAGTACCTCCTCATGCGCATCCTCTTCTGGTTCGCCGTCGGGTTCCTCGCCGGCTTCGTCCTCGTCGGATTCGTCCTCCTGTGGCTGCGCCGGCCGCTAGCCCCGCTTGAGCGCCCCGCCGCCGCGCGGCCATGATGCGCGGCATGAGCGAGCCTGAACGCTACGCGCACCTGTCGGGCCAGTGGGTGAATGTCTCGAGCTCGTGGGTGCGCGCGGTCCTGTGGACGGCCCCCGACCGGCTCGACGTGCTGATCGACAAAGGGCGGATGCTCCACTACGGCGGCTGCCCGGTGGCACTGTTCGGCGGGCTGCTCGAGGCCGGCAGCAAAGGCACGTTCCTGAACACCGTGATCAAGAACAACTGCACGCATTTGGGAACGACGTGACCCGTGGCACTGACCGCGAAGCAAGAGCGTTTCGTCGCCGAATACATCTGCGATCTCAACGGCGCAGCCGCATACCGTCGCGCCGGCTACAAGGTGGCGAGCGACAAGGCTGCCGCCGCCAACGCCGCCCGGTTGATAGCAAATGATAGCATCGCCGCCGCCATCGCCGGGGCGCAGCAGGCCCGCCAGCAGCGCACCGGGTTGACACAGGACCTCGTCGTCGAGAGCCTCCAGGGCGAGGCGGAATACTACGGCGAGGGTTGCTCGCATTCGGCGCGGGTGTCGGCGTGGAAGCTGCTGGGCCAGCACCTGGGCATGTTCGTCGAGAAGAAAGAAATCACCGGCAAGGGCGGCGGGCCGGTACAGATCAGAATCGTCGAGATCATTCGCCCAACCCCGCCTACCGACCTTGTTCCGAAACACGCTTCCGGCGATGTGGACACGTCGCGATGAGTTTCGTCGAGACGGTGGGGGAGAAGATCAGCTTCCAGTTGCACCCAGGCCAAATGCAGGCGTGGGATAGCCGTAAGCGCTTCGTCGCCGTGATATCGGGCACGCAAAGCGGAAAGACTTCCTTCACCCCGCTCTGGCTGTGGCGCGAGGTCCAACTGGCCGGCCCCGGCGACTACGGGGTCATCTGCCCCACCTTCGCCCTCATGGAGGTGAAGGCGCTCCCCGAGTTCAAGACGCTCTTCGAGCAGCAGCTGCGGCTGGGCACCTACGCCGGCTCGCCGGTGCGGCGCATCACCATCAACCCTTACGGCGAGCGGCTCCTGTTCGGCGGCGAGCAGCAAAAGAAAACGCAGATATTCTTCGGCTACGCCGCCAACCCCGATTCGCTCGAGTCGGCCACCTACAAGGCCGTCGTCTGCGACGAGGCCGGGCAGAAGATTTTCAAGCGTGGCAGTTGGCAGGCGATCCTGCGCCGGCTGTCCATCCACCAGGGCCGCGCCCTGATCACGACGACGCCCTACGGCATGGGGGGCTGGCTCAAGACCGACATCTACGATCGGTGGAAGGCCGGCAACCCGGACATCGACGTGATCCGATTTGCCAGCACGATGAACCCGTCGTTCCCCAAGGAAGAGTTCGACCGCGCCGCCCGCGAGCTTCCGCATTGGAAATTCCAGTTGTTTTATCTCGGCAACTTTACTCGGCCGGCCGGACTCATCTACGACAGCTTCGATCAGAAGCGCCACGTCATCCCCCGGTTCCGTATCCCCGACGAGTGGCCCCGGTTCGTCGGCGTCGATTTCGGCCCTACCAACACGGCGGCCGTGTACTTCGCCGAAGAGTTGGGGGCCAACCGCCTGCCGACCGGCAAACTCTTCGCCTACCGCGAGTACCACCCCGGCAAGCGCGAGCCGGCGGCCCACGCGGCGGACATGCAGGCGGGCGAGCCGCGCCTGCCCGTCTTCGTCGGCGGCAACCCGCAGGAGGAGGAGTGGCGGGCGCGGTTCCGGGCGGCCGGGCTGCCGATGGTCGAGCCGCCGCTGCGGGATGTCGAGGTCGGCATCGACGCCGTGTACGGCTGCTTCTGCCGCAACGAGGTCGTGATCTTCGACGACCTCGTCGAGCTGATCGACCAGTTGACCACCTACTCCCGCGTCCTGGACGAGGCGGGCGAGCCGACCGACGCCATCGAGGAGAAGCAGCTCTACCACCTGTGCGACGCGGGCAGGTACGCCCTGACGTGGCACAAGCGGGGGCTGCTGAACTGGCGCGCCGCCGCCAGCGCCGACCGCGACGCCACCGCCGACATCCCCGACGGCGTGTTCGGCAAGGCGCGCGAGCGAGAAGAGGGGCGCGGCGAGGACGGCCGGCGGCGTAGAATCAGTGGCGGCGGGCCGGGCTGGCTCGACGAGCGGTTCCCGCGGTTCTGAGGCGGCTCATGAGCGACGACATCGACCTGGGCGACGGCATGAAGCTCACCAACGTCGTAGGGTTGGGGAAGCCCCGGCGCGATCAGTTGATCGCGCTGCTCCTGGCCGAGCGCGAGAGGTTCCGCGCCGCCGGGTTGCCCCAGGTGATGATCGAGCTGACGCTCGACGGCCGCGCGGAGTACGGCGACCTGGTCTACGTCGTGAGGGAGGCCGGCGATGGCTGAGTACACGCGGGGCGAGCCGTGGCGCATCGGGCCACTGGCCGGCGGCGAGGCGTACGCGAGCCACACGGTCGCGCTGGCTGCCGGGGAGTTGACGCCTTGGCAGTGGCACAACCTCGTTGGCGTGCCGATCATACCTCGCGTCGTCTTTCTCGGCGACAGCATCCCGGAGGTGGGCGATGGCTCAGTACGGGCAGAGTAAGCCGGAAGAGGTGACGGCGCATGGCCCGACCTTCTCCTGGGAGAGCGAGCCGGTCGCCGTGCCGTCCGCCCAGGACATGCCGCGGGCGTTCGACGCCGTCTCCGCCGCCATGAGGTCGTTCACGCTTCCCTTGGAGCCAGACGATGTGCGTGCTGAATGACATCCAGCGCGAGCGCCCGGCGACCGGCCCCTCGCCGATGGTCGCCATGTGGCGGTCGCTGCGATTGATGGACGAGATCAAGGCGCGGCTCTACGGGGGGTCGTGGATCGACGAAGCGGATCGGGACGCCACCGAGGTCGCGGCCCCCGCCCGCTTGAGCGCGCCGGCCGCGCCGGGCGACACTGCCGGCGATGCCAAGCTGGTGGAACCCCCTGGGCGGCACCTCCCCTGACGACGGCGGTCGCGCCCGGCCCTCCGAGGGCGCGCTGGCGTGGCTGCGCAAGCTCGTCGGCTGGCCCGGCGCGCCCGCCGCCAGGGACACCCCCGCCGAGCGTGAGCTGGTCCGCGAGCGCGTCCGCTCGGGGCCACAGGGCATCAAGCTCCCGTGGTTCCTGCCCTACTTCGACGACCAGCAGACGATCGGCGAGACGCAAGAAATGCGTCTCGCTTACAGGTACATGCTGCGCGATCCTAACGTGTCCTCGGCCTTCCAGGGCCGCATCCTTGCCGCCTGCGGTCTGGACCTGAAGGTCATCCCGCGCGACAGGAAAGACCCCCTGCAAGCGGCCGACGCCGAGCTGATCCGCTGGAACCTCGAGGACGCCCTCGAGGGCGGCGTGCCGGGCCTCATCTGGAGCGTGCTGTCCGGCGCGCTGATCGACGGCTACAGCGTGTGCGAGAAGGTGTGGGCGCGCGAGGCGGCCGGCGAGCACGCCGGGGCGTACTACCTCCGCGCCGTCAAGCCCAAGGACACCGGCCGCGACGTGGCCCTCGAGACCGACGAGTTCCGCAACGTCGTCTCGGTGCGCGGCCTGCGCTACAACCCCGGCGTCAGCTACCACCCGGCCAACTTCCTCGTCTACCGGCACATGCCCCTGTGGGACGTGGCCAGTGGCCAGAGCGCATTTCGCTGCGTCTACGGCTCGTGGTGGATGCTCGACGTGGTCAAAAAACTTCGAGCGGTCGGTCTGGAGAAGCGCGCGCTGCCGGTCGTCGTCGGCGAGTTCACCAACGCCCAGGACGCGCCCGCCGTCGAGGAGGCGCTGGCGCTGGTCAAGAGCCAGAACTGGCTGGCCGTGCCGGCGGGCGCCCGGGTCACGGCGCTGAACATCGCCGGCGCGGCCGACTCCGCGTTCGACTCGGCGTGCCGCCAGCTCGCGGAAGACATCTTCCTGGGCATCGCCGGCGCGACGCTGCAGGCCCGCCAGGGCGACGTGAACAACGCCCGCGGCTCGAGCGCCGAACACCGCAACACCGCCGACCTGTTCATCAGCGCCCTGACGACGGGCATCACGCAGCTGCTCAACGACCGCCAGCGGGGGCTGGTCAAGGACATCCTCGACCTCAACCGCGTGGTGAACGGCAGCTACCCCAAGGTGCAGCTGGCCGCCGTGGACGAGAAGGACATGGTCTCGCGGCTGGCCATCTACACCGGGCTGTGGGAGATCGGCGTGGCGACCAGCCGCGAGGCGATCTACGACGAGTTCAACGTCCAGCCGCCCGACGCTTCCGACCACGAGGACAGCCTGGGCGGCAAGGCCGACCAGGAGGCGCAGGTGGCCGCCGCGACCATGGCCGCGCCGGGCGGGCCGGGCGGGGCCGCCGCCGCCGACCGCGTGCTGGTGGACGAGACGAAGAGCAGCCCCCCAGACGCCGCGCCGCCGGCAGGCGCGGGCGGCGCGGGCGAGATCACCGGCCCCTACGGGCCGGCCGGGTCGCCGCCGGGCGCGGAGCAGATGGTCGAGGGCGACGGGCAAGACGAGCCGCCCGATCCGTACCAGCCCGGGGACAGGGTGCGTCTCTCCACGCTGACACAGAGTAAAGGCAAAATGGCTGGCATCGGCCGCCGCATCCGCGGGCTGGTGCGGCTCGTGCATGAAAATCAGTCCGATTTGGAGCCTCATCAGTTGCGGGTCTATCACCCCATATATGGCAACAGCCATGTGATCGATCGCGCCTTGGTCAGCCACGACACCCATCCTGAAGACATGGCCGAGCGCCCCCCGATGCCCCAGGGCATGCGCGTCGGCGGCACTGAGCCGGGGGTTGGCAAGCCCGTCTCGACGGGGGCGGGGGTCGATAAGGTCGGCCGGCACTACGCCCGCGTCGGTGGCAAGCCGACCAAGCTGCCAAGGGGCGGGTTCGCCGTCATCGACGGCAGGCGCGTGCCGCTCCCGGCCGTGGACGAGGCGTGGCTCAGGCAACACGTCGAGCCGCTCTCCGAACGCGACAGCGGCCGGCCGTGGAAGGGGCCGAGCGGCATGTGGTTCCGCCACGACGGCGAGCGCGTGGTCCGCTGCGCCGCGCCGGAGCGGATGGCGGAAGAGCCGCGCGAGGAGGCCCAGCCCATCCCCGCCCCACCGCCCACGCGGCAGCAGGCACCGCCGCAGGCCGGCGGCGGCGTGGCGCGGCAAGAGGTGCCGGCACGGCCCCAGCAGCAGCCTCAACAGCCGGCCGAATCGGAACGGCCATTGCCGGGGGGGGCACAGGGGGCGCGGCGGCAAGCGATCGAGGACGCGCGATCGAAGAGGGGGAGGGAGGCGAAGCTCGGGAAGCTGTCCTGGGAAGAGGCGAAGGCCGGTCCCGCCGATCCCGCCGACTCCGCCCCCCGCGTGAAGGCCATGATCCTCCAGCTGCAGCGCGCGCACCTGCTGGACGACGAAGGGCTCGATGAGGTCCTCGGATCGCTGAAGGGCCGCCCCGACGCGGAGCTGCTGGAGATCGGGCGCGGCCTGGGCATCGGGCACGACGACCCCGACGTGGTTGCCAATCCCGAAAGAGTCATCGGGCGTGCGTTCAGGGCGATAAAGCAACGACGAGGCCAGGCGTCACAGCAGCCGCCATCTCGACCCGTGCCCGCGCAGCAACCCCCCGCCCCGCCCACGCGCCAGCAGTCGCCGCAGGCGAAGCCGCAGCGCCAGCCCGACCCCGCGGCCCCCGCCGACGCGGGGCAGAGGGCCGCGCGGATGCGCCAGGCCCAAGCGGCCGGGCTGACCCCCATCGCGAAGCCTGTCCGGCGGCCACTCGAGGCGCACCCCGAGGATGACTACGGCCGGCTCGAGGGCGAACACCTGCCCGACGCGCTGCCCTACGTTCCGCCGGTGCCTCAGGAAGCACTCCCCGCCACGCCGTCGCAGGCGGCACCGCGCAAAGGCCCGCCGCCATTGCCCAGGCGCACGCACGAGGACGAGGGGCGCGACTTCCTGGGCGCGCTGGGCAAGCTGCCGGGGCAGGTCGCCGGCGCGGCGCGGCGGGCCTACGACGCCGACGAACAGGACGCCCAGGACGCCGTCGGCGGCATGCTGGGCACCGCCGCCAGGGCAGTCGGGCGTGGCGCTGCCGCCGTCGGCCGGGGCGCGGCGGCTACCGGTCGGGCAGTCGGCCGGGGCGCGGCGGCTCTCGGGCGACCGATCGCCAGAGCGACCGATGCCGCCATCGGCAAGGTCACCGACGCCGTCGGCCGTATAGACGATGCCGGCGACCAGCTCTACAACACACCCCTCGCCGGCGACGCGGGCCTGCGCGGCCGCGGGCCGGCCGGCCCGGCCCCCGCGCTGGAGCCGGAGGTGCCCGACACCACGCGCACCCGCGCCGCCGCCGACAAGCTGCTGGCGCGGGCGGGCAGGATGTCGAGTGCCCAGAAGCAGCACGTCGGGGGTCAGCTCGAGCGCGCCAGCGATCAGCACCTGCGGCAGTTGGCGGCGCACCTGTACGGCGCGGGCGTGGTGCCGCACGACGCGACCCGCGAGACGCTCCTCGCCGGCCTGCGGCACGGACTCGAGCACGGCTTCCCGGCGACGAAGCACGACGAAGGCGGCGACGTGGACCTGTTCACGGCCCGGCCGCGGCGGATGTAATCGCCCCCGCTTGAGCGCGCCAGTCGCGCCAGGCTACCTTCGCGCGCATGTCCGAATCCGCCTCGAAACTCAGCGGCGTCGAGATCTTCGCCACCGGCTCGCACCGCGACAAGCCGTACAGCGACGCCGACCTCGCCGACATCGTCGAGAACTTCGACGCCTTCAGCGCGCCTCACGCGCCCCAGGTGCTGCTGCGCGTGCCGGGCGTGCGCGGCCACGACGAGCAGGACGAGTACCTGAAGCGCACGGACATCCCCGCCGACGGCTGGGTGACGCGGCTGTGGGCCGAAGGCGGCCGGCTGTTCGCCGACATGGACCACGTCCCGCCCGAGATGGCGGCCCTCATCAAGGCGCAGCGTTACGCCACCGTTTCGGCCGAGATCTACGACGAGCCCCCCGAGGGCATCCCCGAGGGGGCGAGCGGCAAGATGCTCCGCCGCGTCGCCTTCCTGGGCGGCGACATCCCCGAGGTCAAGGGGCTGGGTTCCGTGCCTGATCCGGAGCCATACTCCGAGGGCGCGCGCCGCAAGAAGAGTGGCAAGCTGGTCCTGGTCCGCCGCGTCCGCGCGGGCGGCGGGGCGTGGGCGTGCTTCAGCGAGGTGCGGCCGGCGAAGTTCGACGAGAACCCAGTCGGCGGTCTCATGCATCGGCGCGGCGAGCGCGTGGTCGTTGCCGGTTCTGGCACGCGCGGGGTCGTCCTGGGGAACGTCCGCTACGGCCAAAGACAGGTGCGAGTCAGACATGATGACGGATCTGAGGCTGCGTACCACTATCAGGACGTAATGAACGAGCGTACGCACGCTGACCGCGGCCGTGTGGTCGGCCACGCCGAGCCGACCCCGCGCACCCCCGAGCCGGGCGACCACGTCCTGCGCCAGCCGGCCGACCGCCGCGCGCCGCCGGTGCGCGGCCGCGTCACGGGCAACACGGGCCACACCAGCCGCGTCGAGAGCGAACACGGCCACGTCTGGGCCGGCAACACGGCGCTGAGGAACGCCAAGAGCGGCGAGCGCTACGACCACGCCGAGGGCGACGACGAGGATCTGATCGACCTCGCCAACAACCCGACGCCTCCGGGCGAGAACCCGATAGAGCGCGGCAACCGCGTGTGGGAGCGCGGCAGGAAGCGCCCGGTCAGGCCGCCCGGCGAGCGCCGCGAGCGCACCGACGCCGAGATCGACACGATGGAGCGGTTCGGCCGGTACGCCGAGGACTGCTACGACGAGGTGCCTCCGGAGCGCCGCCACATGGCAGACGCCGCCCGCGCGGCGCGGCAGGCCCAGGCGAAGGCGGCCAGGGCGATCGCCGGCGACCGGCGGCGGGCGGCCAGGCCCGAGCCGAAGCGGCAGAGGCCGCCCGAGGGCATGGCCGAGCGCCGGCCGCAGGTCGGCGACCGTGTCCACATCGACACGCCCCACATGGTGCGGAACAGGCGGGGTGTCGTCAGGCAGAACTTCGACGGCGGCGACGACCTCGAGTCGGCCGTCGAGACGGAAGAGACGGGGTACGACTTCGCGCGGCACCGCGATCTGAAGGACGACGCCGGCCAGGGTTACGGCCCGCAGCACGACGACTTGGCCGAGGACGACCCCGAGACCGGCGTCGAGGACGACCGCGCCACGCCTCCGCCCGCGCCGGGTTGGTCGCACCCGTCGGCGAAGCAGCGCGCCGACCTGCTGAAGCACCTGGGCGACGACGGCCTGGACGCCGACCTGGTCGAGGACGACGGCCTGGACGCCGACCTCGTGGACGAACACGCCGAGGACGGGCAGGAGCCGCCGCTGCGGCGCGGCGAGCTCGTCACGGTCGGCCGCGAGGGCAAGGCCACGGCCTCTGGCGAGGACGACTGGTACGAGAGCCGATACGTCGGTGACGACGGCGAGACGCACGCCGTCGTCCGGAGCGGCCGCGGCGCGGCGCGGCGCGTGCCGCGCGGCCAGGTCGCCCGGCGGCACGCCGAGGACGAGGACGGAGCGGAGCGCCATTACCGCCAGGCCCGGCACGCCCAACTCCAGACGCGGAACCGCCGCTGGATGGGCGACACCACCGTGACCGACGAGGAGACGGCCAAGCACGAGCGGGACGTGGATTCCTCTCGCGACCGGGCGCGCCGGGCCGCACGCAAGTACGCCGAAGGGGCCGACGACATGGATCGCGACGGGATGAGCAGCGCCCCCGAGGGCGGCGAAGAAGAGATGCGCAAGGGCATGCTCGAGCGCCTCGAGGCGCTGGGCGTCGATCCCACGCTCGCCGAGGGCGCGAGCGCCGCCTTCCTGGCCGACATGGTCCGCGCGCTGGAGGGCAAGGCCCAGGAGCCAGGGGTCAGGGGTCAGGGGTCAGACGAGCAGGGCCAGCAGCCCGCCCAGGAGCAGCCCGGCGAGCAGCCGGCCGAGGCCGAGGCGCGGCAGGGCACCGGCGAGGATCTGCCGTGGGCCGAGCCGATGGAAGGGGGGGGGTCGCCGCCCGAGCGCGAGTTCGCCGAGCAGGATGACGAGGTCGATGTGGACGAGGGCCAGCCGGACTGGGAGCCGCAGGGACGCGCCGAAGAGATCGCACAGGCTGACGACGACGACATGCGGCACGCCGGTGCCAAGAACTTCATGCAGGGTTATGGCCCGCACCCGCACGACATCGGCGATTTCAGCGGCAACACCACAGACGACCACGACGAAGCCCCCCGCAAGGCCGAGGACGACCCCGCCGCTGATGGCGACGACTGGGACGACCTGGGTCTGGACGACGAGGAGCGCGACCGGGACGAGCGCGAGCGGCGCGAGCGCGAGCGGCGCGGCGAGGAGGGCTGCCACGACGGCCCCGAGTGCGAGGACGATTTCGACGAGATCGACGACTACGCCAGCGACCTGGCCCGCGAGACGCCGCAGTCCGACGAGCAGTTCCGGAGGCGCTGGGAGACGCGCGACGGCCAGCCCCAGGCGCGCAACAAGCAGACGACGAGCAGGCCGAGCGAGGACGACTTCGACGAGGGCGCGGCTCAGGGGCCGCCCCGGAGGCGGCCGCCGGCCGACCAGCCCGCGCACATGACGCGGGACGTGCAGGACCAGCTGGGTTCCGAATACGAAGTCCGCCGCCGCGCCGCCGAGCGCAGGGGCGACGCCGACGACGGCAGCCTGGACCCCAAGCTCTGGGGCTACGTCGAGGGCGACGAGCCGGACGAGTTCCAGCCGGGCGATCCGGTGCGGGTCAACGTCGCCACGCACGCTAAGGGCAAGGCGGAACACCGCGATCTCTACGCCAGGTCCAGGACGCACAGGGCCACGGTCCACGACGACCAGAGCGGCGTGCCCGAGGGCTACATCCGGGTCAGGCACGAGCAGGGCGATCTCTTTCTGGCACCCCACAGCGCCACCCAGCCTGGGCACGGCCACCTCGACCACGCCGAGGGCGACGACGAGGACGAGGACGAAGGCGGCGGGCCGGAAGACGAGATCGCGGCGGCCATCCGCCGGGGCCGCAACCAGGGCAGGGTGAATCACCAGAACTCACCCGAGGGCCAGCGCATGGCCCGGCACCTGAACCAGACCGAGGGCAACCATAACTCGGGCGAGCGCCGCAAGGGCGGCGCTGGCGTGCCCTTCGCAGAACCCGGCGACGAGCGCCGCCGCGAGCGCGACTGGATGAGCTGGGAGCCGGGCGACGACTTCGACGAGGGTGACGCCCGCCTCGACACGGGCGGCGAGCCCAGCGCCACCGATGTCCGCACCCGCGGCCCCGGCGCGCGCCCGGTCGGCGAGGTGCCCCGCGGCCGCGAGGGGCCGGGCACACAAGCGGTGCGGCAGGCGAAAGAGGCCGGCTACCGCCGCCCGGCCGGCTCGGAGCGCTGGGCGGCCGCCGCCGACCGCATGCACGCGGCCGGCAAGTATTACGACCCGCGCGAGGACCTGGCCGACTACCTGCCGGCCGAGGGGGAGGATCTGTCCGCCTACACGATGGCCGAGGACGGCGAGGACGACGAGGACGGCACGGAGGGCTACGAGGAGCCGCCCGCCCGGCCGGCCCGGCGTATCCGCGCCGGCGACCGCATGCGCACCGACGACGGCAAGCGGGCCGGCCGCGCGGGCGGCCGCGACTACTTCGGCGACGTGCAGACGACCCGCGACGACAACCAGGGCGAGAATGTCGGGCCGCGCAACACCTACCATCCGCCCGGCGATCTGCGCCACGAGTCCGACCGGGCGCGGGGCATGGCCGAGCGGCCCCGCGTCAGCAGGCACAGCGAACAGGCAGACCAGGAGCGAGAGATGAACATGCGAGCGAGCGAGCTGACGGCCCTGATCGGCCGCGAGGTGCGCCGGCACGTCGCGGCGGCGATCCGGGGCGAGTCGGGCCGCGCCGTCGCGGAGCTGCGCAAGCACTCCGAGAGCGTGGCCTCGGCCGAGAAGAAGCGCGGCGTGGACGCCGAGATCGAGCAGCTGTCCGCCGCCGGCCGGCTGGCCCCGGCCGAGAGGGAGGCGGTGCGCGACCAGCTGCTGCGGGCCGACGCCCGCACGCCCGTCCGCAAGTTCAGCGAGGGCGGCAAGACGAGGACGGCCACCGAGTACGACCTGCAGCTGCGCCTGCTGCGGCGGCGGCCGACGCTGTTCACCGAGCGGCTGGCGGCGTCGGGCAGCGGCGAGGAGGCCGACGCCGAGGTCGGCAAGATCAAGGCGCACTACCAGGCGTTCTCCGAGAGCTTCGCCAAGGTCCCCGGCGCGACCGAGGAGGGCCTGGTCGCCGGCTACAACGCGGCGCGCAAGACCCGCAAGGGCCTGACGGCGGACGAGTACCTGGGCAAGTGACCCCCCCCTTGGGGGGTCGTGGCATCGGCACGAACAACGACGAGGAGACTCACTTGAGCAACACTACGGGCGGGGACAAGGTCTTCTCGACGCCCTGGACCACCGACCGCATGCTCAAGATGAGCAACGCGGTCCCGGCGGTCAACACGACGTTCTACGCCGGCCAGGCCGTCGGCCGCGACGGCTCGGGCAACATGGTGCAGATGGACGACACGGCCAAGGCCGAGTTCGTCGGCATCCTCGTGGACGCGGTCAGGACCACGGTCCTCTCCGACGACGCGGTCGGCGACAAGCTGTTCATGACCGAGCAGCCGCAGCAGTTCACGGCCAAGATCAGCGGCGCGGCGGCCGGCGACGAGGGGCGCAAGGTCTACTGGCTGTACAACAACGAGGTCAGCTACAGCGCCGGTGCCTCGGGCAACCTCGCCGGCCACGTCTGGCACGTCAAGGACAGCACGCACGTCACCGTCCTGCCGCCGTGGATCACCCACGCCACCGCCGGCGGCGACAAGGCGGTCATCAGCCGCGCCGCCACCGGCACCGCGACGCTGACCAAGTTCGACGCCAACAAGGTCGTCCTCATGCCGCTGACGAGCAGCGCCACCACGACGCTGCCCAGCGCCGCCACGCTCTCGCCGGGCGACAGGATCACGCTGGTCAACACCAGCGCCAACTCCAGCACACCGACCGTCGCTCCGGCCGGCTCCGACACCATCAACGGCGCGGCCAGCTACACCCAGAGCACGACGCAGTACGCCACCGCCGTCTTCCGCACCGACGGCTCGAGCAAGTGGTACGTCGAGGTGCCCGGCCCGTCGGGCACGGTCGGCGCGACGACCTTCTCCGGCGCGGTCGGGGTCAACGCGGCGCTGGTCGTGACCGACAACGAGGCGGCGTCCTTCGCCGTGGGGCGGCTCGGCGCGACGACGCCGGCCTTCGTCGTGGACGCCAGCACCGCCAGCAGCATCACCGGCGTCAGCGTCAAGTCGGCGGCGTCGGGCGGCGGCGTCACCGTCGCGGCCGTCGGCGAGACGAACGTCGCGGTGCTCCTCGACGCCAAGGGGTCGGGCACGCTCACGCTCAACAGCGTCGCGACCGGCAACGTCGTCCTGGGCCGGGCCGCCACCGGCGTCAGCCTCGCCGTCACGGCGGGCCTGACCTCGAGCGGCCCGACCGGCGCGGGCGTCGGCTACGCGGCCGGCGCGGGCGGCGCGGTCACCCAGGCGACCAGCCGCACCACCGGCGTCACCGTCAACACGCTGTGCGGCGCGATCACCACCGACACGAGCAGCCTCGCGGCCGGCGCGGAGGCGGAGTTCACCGTCACCAACTCGACCGTGGCCGCGACCGACGTGGTCGTCGTCTGCCTCAAAACGGAGTCCGCCACCGGCACCTCGATCCCGTTCGTGTCCACGGTGGCCGCGGGCAGCTTCAAGATCACCCTGTCGAACCTGCACGCCTCCACGGCGGACACGTCGGCGAGCGTGGTCAGCTTCGCGGTCGTCAAGGCCGTCGCCTCGTAAGGGGCCGCCGGCCGACTCGAGTCACGCAGATCTGAACAGAGAAATGCGCCCGGGGGCGACGGCCCCTTCACCGGCTTCCCTGACCGGCGGGCGCAGAAAAACAACCAGGGGCGGCTCGGGGGGCCGCGCGAGAGCACACCCGTGAGTTTAGACCAGAAGGTGTCCGCGCTCACCGCCACCCTCAAGAGCGAGTTCTGGAAGGCGTGGGAGGAGACGGCCAAGCCCGCGCCGTGGGAGCCGTTCACGACGATCATCCCGAGCACGACCCGGATCGAGAACTACATCAACGCCGTGCCCGTGCCGGGCATGACCGAGTGGTTCGGCCACAGGAACTACGCCAAGGTGGACAGCTTCGTCTACTCGATCCGGAACAAGACCTACCACAACGGCTTCATGGCCGCGCTCGAGGACGTGGAGGACGACCAGGTCGGCTTCCTGATGAGCAAGCCCAAGGAGCTGGCCATCCGCGCCAAGAAGTTCCCCGGCCGCGCCGTGCTGAAGCTCCTCTCCCAGGGCGACAGCACCCCGGCGTTCGACGGCGCGTACTTCTTCGCCGACAGCCACAACTTCGGCACCGGCGACAACAAGCTGACGTACACGACGGCCGACGCCGGCACCGCCAGCGCCACCCACCTGAACACCTACAAGATCTGCGCGCTCTACCACGGCGACAGCTTCCTCAAGCCGCTGATCTGGCAGATGCGCGAGGCGCCCGACCTCCAGACGAACGGCGGCACGCCGCAGAGCAAGGAATCGCGGCAGATTCGGTGGTGGTGCGACATGCGTGGCGCGCCCGCCTTCGGCTTCTGGTGGAACGCCATACAAATGAGCGTGACCGGGCTCCCGACGGTGGTCGAGATGCACGACATCTTCTCGGCGATCGAGGGTGCCTTCCGGCTGTTCACCCTGCCGATGACGATCAGCACCGAAGATGCAGAGCGTCCACACGAGCAAAGTCTGCTGAGTACCGAGAACCTGACGATGGTCACCTCGACCGGACTGGGCGAGGTCATGCGCCAGGCGCTGACGCAGTCGTGGGTCCCGCAGGGCGTCTCCGGGACCACGGTGGCGACCACCAACAACTACGTCGGCTGGGCGAATCATTTGATCTCCGCGTTCCTTAATTAAGGTGTTTCTGAACTAGACAGCGCTCTGACGAGAAGGCCGCCGCGCTACTCCGCGCCGCCTTCGCCCTCGCGCTGCCGCCCGCTTGAGCGCGCCGCCCCCCCCGGCGTAACATCGGCCCCGTTCGCCACAGGCAGCGGGGCTCCTTCATGCGCGACATCGAATTCGACACCCTCTCCGAGGTCGCCCCCGGCACCCCGCCGCCGCCCTTCTGCCGCCAGTGCCGCGACTACCTGCTCGGCAGTGGCGAGGGCCGCTACTGCGCGACGTGCGGCCTGCCCGAGAGGGAGCAGGCCGTGGCGGTGCCCAGGGCGATGAGCGAGGCGCTCTCCGGCGAGCAGCTGGCCTCTCGCGTTATTCTGGCACTGCCCGAAGGCGAGCCGCCGGCCGAAGCGCCGAAGCCGAAGCGCCCGGGCCGAAGCGCCGCCCGCGTGGAGGGCTGATCCGTGCGCGACCTCGTCGCCAACCCGATCACGAGAAAAGAGCGCACCGAGCATGTGGCTCGCCGCCTCGCCATCGCCGCCAGCCTCGGCCTGGAGGTGGTCGGTCGCGAAGAGTTCGCCGCCATCTGTGCCCGCAACCGCGAGCTGATGGCGGCACAAGACGAGCGACCATCTGAGCAGAAGAAAGAGGGCTGACGTGAAGGAGCGCAGGAGCCTGCCGCCGCGCCCGGTCGCGCCGGAGGTCTGGGTGTGGCCGGCGACGCCCGACGGCTGTGCCCTTGTCACGATCGAGGTGCGCGGCGAGACCCTCGCCACGGAGGTCGTCGGGCCGGGCATGACGGCCGAGCAATGCACCGAGGCGCTGCGGCGGCTCGCCCGCGAGGCATGGCGGCGCTGCTGAACGGAGCTCTGACATGGCCGCCGCGACAACGATTCAGGTTCGCAAGTCACTCGCCGCTCAGCTCAAACTGTCCGACCAGTCCGAGCTGGGCCAGCACTGGGACGACACGATCGACCGCGCGCTGCTGTTCGCCGTCCAGGAGGTCTACGGCCGATTGCTCGCTCGCGGCTTCCGGCTCGACGAGGAGATCCGTGCCTGGGACCGCCTCGGCGAGTTCACGCTCGACCTGGCCGTGTGGAAATCGATCATGCTCGGCGGCATCTACGCCGGCTTCGACCCGGCGGCGCTGGCGGCGCTGGACCGCCGCGCCGAGCTGGCGAGCGTCTATGTCTTCGTCAACGGCGACCTGGTCGAGATCCGGCCGGCGATGGGGAAACCGGGGACGGCGATGACCGGCGGGCCGATGGCCCGCGACGCCTCGGGCGTGTTCGACTGGCAGCCTGGCGAGCCCGGCTACGGCATCGAGTGGTAGCCCCGCTTGAATGCGCCGGCCGCGCGGCGTTAGCGTCGCCGGCGTGGGCATCTACGCGGACATCCTGACGGCGGCACGGTCCAGGCTCACCGCCATCGAGCGGCCGCACGGCTCGGCGGTGCGCCCGCGCAAGTCGGCCGTTTTCGAGCCGCTGCAAGACAAGTTACGCGACATCGTCTTCGCGCCGGACGCGAACCTCGCCGAGCGCGTCGCGGAGCTTCAGTTCGACAACAGATGCTTCCTCGAGCTCGACGTGTTCGTCGGCTTCGCCGTGACGGCGGAGTGGGACGAGGCGTCGCTGTACGAAAGGACGGACCTGCGCGAGCAGATCCGCCTGGCGCTGTGGCGCGACGACCTGATCGAGCTGGACGACCCCCACCAGGAGTTCCGCTGCGACTACGAGCCGGCCCCCGGCGTGCCGCCGAGCTTCGGGCCGAACAGCGACGAGTCCTGGCAGCTGTTCACCTTCACCGTCTCGACCACCCAGAACGGAGGCTGAAGCTTGGCGACCGTCTCGGGCAGCCTGTCGCTCGCGGCGTCGGCGACGTGGTCGCAGTCGCAGAGCAACGGCGCGCTCCAGGGTACGACGCAGGGGCCGGACTCACTGAGTTACCGCGCCACGCCCGACGCGGCGACCTACACCCAGGTGCAGGCGACCCAGCTCACGCTGGCGGCGTCGGCGAGCCAGACGCTCGACCTGAGCAGCTTCACCACCCTCTTGAACGCCACGGCGACCTGCACGAAGGTGCTGGGCGTCCTCGTCAAGGCGACCAACACGGTCACGGGCGGGCAGCTGAAGATCGAGCCGGGCGCGAGCAGCGCCATCGACTTCTGGCTGGGCGGCACGACGCCCTCGCTGACGCTGGCCTGCGGCGACCCGGCCGGCCCCGGCTGCGCCGTGCTGATCGCCGACGGCGCGGCCCGCGCGGTGTCCGGCTCGGTCAAGAACGTGAAGCTCTCCAACCCAGGCACGCAGACCGTCACGGTGTCGGTGGTCATCCTGTGCGGCGCGTGAGGAGTACGGCATGGCGGACGGCGCGGTCAATCTGGGCGGGGTGGTCGGCGGGCGGCAGTTCGACGGCACGGTGGCGCGGACCGGCACGGGGCGGGCCAGCGAGGAGGCCTCGCTGGCCGCCGGCCACGCCGGCACGCTGAGCACCCGCACCGACGCCAACACGGGCGTCGTCACCGTCGCCTCGCACGCGATCACCACACAGGACAAGGTCGGGCTGTTCTGGTCGGGCGGCTCGCGGCGGGGCATGACCGTCACGGCCGTCACCGGCACGACCGTCTCGATCGACGTGGGCTCGGGGACCGACCTGCCGGCCGCCAGCACGGCCGCCGTCGTCTGCGCCGAGACGACGCTGGACATCGACTTCGCCGGCGACACGACCTACCAGGCGGTCGCCCAGGCGTCGGGCCGCGCGACGTTCAGCTTCCAGCAGGGCGGCGGCACCGAGGTCATCGCCGTGGAGCTGAACAGCTCGGGGCAGGCCAACGAGTTCTGGGAGTGGCACACCTGCGCGACGGGCGGGACGACCAACCCGTTCGCCGGCGTGACCGTGGGGCAGGTGGTCGTGAGCAACGGGGATTCGTCCAGCGCCGTGACCGTCCGCGTCGGCGTGGTGAAGGCGTGAGCGGGGAGGTCCGGCGATGGCGAGGCTGTCAGGCAAGAACGGTTCGGTGGCGCTGGCGGGGACGAACTACGCCTTCGGCAAGTGGGAAGTGACCTTCGACGGCGAAGATCCTGAAGTAACAAACTTTGATTCGTCAGGCTTTTTCGAGAACCTCGCCGGCATCGACAAGTCGGAGATCAGCCTCGACGGGCCGTACAACACCGGCGCGATGGCGATGACGCGCGGCAACGTGTACGTCTTCACCCTGCGCATGAGCAGCTCGGTCTACACCACGGTGGCCGCGCGCATCAAGAGCATCAAGGTCGTCACCGACGTGAAGGATGCCGTGCGGATTTCGGTGCAGGCCACCAGCAACGGCGTGTACACCCCAGGCGTCGGATAAGGAGTCAACGTGTCCGCACTCTCCGAGGCGCTGGGCGAGCAGGCCGCGCCGATCACCTTCAGCCACGGCGGCGAGGACTACGCCGTCACGCCCGTGACGCAGCTGGTCAAGACGAAGGTCGAGCGCTGGCTGCGCGGGCTGGCCTACGCCGACCTGTACGCCAGCCGACAGGACATGCCCCCCGAGCAGTACGAGCACGCCCTGGCCCTTTTGGCGAGGCAGCGATCCATGTTCGCCTACCTGGGGCCGCTCTACTGGGACACGGTCGCCACCGACGAGGGGCAGGTCGGCCTGATCGCCATCCTCTTTCAGACCACGCCCGAGAAGGCCCGCAAGCTCCGCGAGGAGCGCGCCGCCGACGTGGACGCCCTGGTCAGCGAGACGACCCTGGCGAGCATGCCGCGGGCGATGGCCGCCGAGATGCGCCGCCGACTCGCCGAGGCGCGAGCCGGCGGCAAGCCGGGGGCCGGCGAGCACGCGGACCCTACGCCGCCGGCGTGAGGCCGCCGGACGACGCCGAGGTGTGCGCGCTCTTCGCGCGGCTGACCGACCGGGGGCTGACGCTCGAGGGCATCGCGCGGCTCACCGACCGGCAGATCAGTGATGTTTATTTTTGCCCGCGCACGGAGCGGGGCGACCCCGAAGAGGTGATCGAGGCCGAAGAGACCGACCGGCCGCAGAGCAAGGCCGAGGAGCTGGCGACCCTGTGGGCGCTGGGCCAGGCGCTGCGCACGCCCGAGGAGGAGCTGAGGGCCGCCTGGCAGAAGAAGTATCCGGGCGATGCGCCCTGGGAGAGCTAGGGCATGGCGAAGGCGAAGGGCAGCGCGCCAGGGGGCGCGCCAAAGGGCGGCGGCGGGATGGCGCAGCTGCAGGCCATGCACGAGATGGTCGCGGCCGTCCACGCGCTGGCGGCCCGGCAGGGGCCGGCGGCGGCGAAGCTGGGCGGCTGGGGCGGCAGCTTCGGCGAGCGCGAGAAGGACAACGGCCGGTGGAACGTCGTGGGCAACAGCGTCGCCGGAGCGGGCGCGACCGCGAACGCCGGCCTGTCGGGCCTGCAAAAGGCGGCCGACGAGACCGGCAGCGCCATGCTCATGATGGCGGGCGGGCCGGTGCTGGGCGCGTTCAGCGAGCTGGGCGGCAAGATGACCCAGTTCGTCGGCGCGCTCAACCCCGCCGCCGTGCAGGTGTTCGACGTCGCCATGAAGGACCTGTCCGCCGTCGTCGGCACGGCGCTCATGCCGGTCTTCAGCGTGCTGACGGGGGCCGTCAAGCAGGCGTCGAACCTGCTGCTGCCCGTGGCGCAGGAGCTGGCCCCGGTGTTCGCCCAGATCGCCGAGGCCGGCATGCAGGTCTTCCAGCCGATGATGCAGCTGTTCGCCAACGTCGTGCGCTACGCCATGACGCCCTTGCAGGTGCTGGCCGACATACTGACCGGCATCGCGCCGCTGTACCAGGCCTACTACACGATCGCGGCGACGCTGGTCGGGACGCTCGCGGAGCTGCTCGGCTCGCTGATGGGCGGCGGCTACAAGGACGCGATGAAGCAGACGCAGACGGCCTTCCAGAAGCTCGCCAACTACGCCGTCATCGCCGCCGGCGCGCTGGCGAAGATGGCCGCCAGCGTCGGCTTCGGGGCGGGCAACACGTTCCTCAAGAACCTGATCGAGGCCGCCAAGGGCGGCAAGCAGGGGGCGGCCGAGGGGCTGGGCGCGGCCACGCAGGGGCGCGTCACCGACATCCGCTCCTTCGAGAAGGAGCAGATGGCGGCGGCGTTCACGGCGACGCAGGGCATGGGCGACGCCGCCAAGACGCAGGAGGCCTACCTGGCCGAGGCCGTCAAGACCCTCGAGGGCATCCAGGGCGGCGCGCTGGACGCCAAGGAGGTGTTGCGGAAGATCGGCAACGACATCGTCAAGGCCGTCACCGACGGCATCGACGCGGTCCTGGTGAAGATGGGTTTCGACCCGGCGTTCGGTAACAAGTGAGTCGAGGGCTTTCATCTCAGCGGAAGTCGAAGTCGTCGCGCGGGCCGCGGCTCCGGCCCGAGTCGCCGACGTGGACGTTGACGACGTTCGTGTTGTGGTTGCCGCCCCGGCCCCAACTGTTGCGCCGGTTGACCGACTCCACCATGCCGGGGATGAGGACCAGGTCGAGCAGTTGGCCGAAGCCGAGCAGGCCGAGGGTGAAGAGCCAGAGCAGGCCGCTGATGGGCTTGCCGAGGTAGAAGCGGTGGATGCCGCAGAAGCCGATACAGCAGGCGAGCCAAAGCAGGTAAGCGACGCCGTTTGACGACATGACATACTCCCTGGCGGGGTGTACCTGCCCGACGCCGACGGGGAGTATGATCCGCCGTGCGCCGGGCAGGCCTCGCGGGTCATGACTCCCGCTCGCCCCGGTGAGGGCATCCTCGCCTGAGCCGGCAGCCGACGCAAGACAATTCCACGCCCCCGACCTACGGCCGCTCGCGCGGTCCTGGTAAAATGAACGCGGGCGAGAGGCGCGCTAACGCCTTCCCGCCCGCTGGCCGCGACCGTCCTTCTCACGAAAGGAACACGCCATGGCTACGCAGCAAGTTACCCAGCGCGAGTTGTTCGGGCAAGCCAAACCGCGACGAGGCCACCCTGTCGGTGGTCCTCTCTTCACCGACGAGCAGTGCCGCCAAATCGCGGCAGAATACGCAACTGGCATCGGTGTGACGATCCTGGCACGGCGATACCGAGTCGCCGAACTGACGGTCGGCCGAGCAGTTCGTCGCGGTGGTGGAACTATGCGACCGAACCGAAACGCCAATCCCGTCAGCGACGACGAACGCGCTGCCATAATCGTCGCTTATCAGGGCGGAAAAAGTACACACTCGATAGAGGCACAGACAGGACGGAGCAACGAAACGTGCAGGCGGATGCTGGTCGAAGCCGGGATTGCTCGCAGGCCCAGAAGAAAGCACGCCCTCGATCAGCACTACTTCGACCGGATCGACACGCCAGCCAAGGCGAGATGGTTGGGATTCATCGCGGCAGATGGTTGCGTAACTGTGTCTACGACCTGCTTGTGCCTCAAAATCGGCCTTGAGGCAGCTGATCGCGAACACCTGCTGTGCCTCGAGGCGGATCTTTCATACGAGGGTCCGATCCCAATTTACGACAGAGCCAACCCCTTCGGCGAAGGGCCGAACCACAAGCAGCGCTGTCCGAGGGCATATCTCTCCATTCAGTCAAATACGCTCTGCGAAGCCCTGATGAGGCACGGTGTCGGCCACAGAAAGTCCGCCACGCTCCTGCCGTGGACGGGCGATCCTGAACTCATGCGCTGGTGGTGGGCTGGCTACTTCGATGGCGACGGTGGCATCGCCATCCCGAGCAGACGCAGCGAGTGGGCGTTCAGCCTCATCGGTACGAAGGAGTGCATGGACGCTTACGCCGACTACATCACAGCGCTGACCGGGAGTATCGTCAGACCTTTTGCCGCCAAGGAGTCTCCGCCGGAAGCAAACAGTTGGAGAATCCAACACAGTGGCCTTCGCCTGCCTCAGAAGATCGCGCAGCGGTTCTATTCCGACCAGGGGGGATCGACACCGCTTCGTCGGAAACAGGAATTAGCCGATCGGCTTCTCGCCGAAGAACCGCGACAGGCAGACTGGTCTGGAATGTCAATCGAAGATTTACTCGAACTTCATCGCCAGCACGGAACCTGGGAAGCCGTTGCGTCCCACCTCGGAACGGCAAAGTACAACATCCAGTCTCTTGCCGAGCGGAGGGAAGTTCATTTCTGGCACAAGCGCCCCGAACTCACAGCGCAAAAACTCCTCGATCTGCTGGCCGAACACGGTTCCTGGAACGCAGCGGCGGACGCAATCGGTATGACTCGCAAGGGATTGTGCGCGATCCGGCACGATCGCGGCTTGATATCCGGTCGCCGCGCCTGGAGGCATCTGACCGCCGACAAACTCAGAGAGATGCACGCCGAACTCCAGAATTGGAAAGCGGTCGCGACCGCACTCAGAATAAGGGCACCGCACCTTTGGCGACTTCGCCGCCGACTCGGAATGCTCTAACCGCCCTCGTCTTCTTCCGGCTCTTCCTCCGCAAAGACGGACCCCCTCGCGGAGGCTTCGTGGGCGGCGCGCCGCCGCTCCCACCCGTCTTGCGCCGTGTCGCGCCGCAGCGTGCCGGGGTTGAACTTCTCCAGGGTGAATCTGCCACCGTCCCACCACTGGCAAGTGACCAGCGGGCGTCCCTCGCTGGGCGGTTCGACCACCGTCAGCGCGGGCGAACCCGACATCAGGACGACCACATCGCCGATCTTCCACATCGGCGCTGGCGGGCACGCCGCGTCCGTCGGTGGGGCGGGGTTATCGGCCCCCAGCGCGAAGGGCAGCCCCCGCACGCCGACGACCGTCCTTTCCTCCAACACCACGGTCCCGTCTGAATCATCCGACCTGTCTTTCGGCATCTTCGATCACCTTCGTAATAGAGGCGGTCGGGGCTGAGCGCCCGACCGTCTGGTCGATGACCACGTGAGTCACCCCCGCCCCCTGGAGCCGCCTGAGGTCGGCGAGGAACTGCCGATCGACCACGACGGCCTTCGCCGCCTTGCCAGCCAGCCCACTCTTCTCGACGTATGTGGTCGCCAAGTCTTCGTCGGAAAAGAGCAGCAGAGCGAGGCAATCGTCGCCCAGATCAGCCACGCCGATCTCTTCGGAATCGGCGAGCAGCCACGCATCCCCCTTGGGGAACAGGAACTCACGCATGATACATACCTCAGCGCAGGGTCCGCCCGCCGTCGCCGGCCGGAGGTATGAGCGGCCCAACGACGGCGGGCCAGATCGGATAGCTACTCCGACCGCCCTGGCAGTGCCATTCTACCCGCCCCCGCCAGGGCGGTCGCCCCCGCTTGATCGCGCCGGCCGCGCGGCGTCAAGATCGCTCTCGTGCCGACCACCTACGCCGAAAAAGTCGCCTCGCAGTCCCCCGCCTCCGCCGGCTTCGGCCGCGACGGCGGCCGGGCGCTGCTGCCGGTCTACGTCAAGCCGGCCGTGCTGTACAACGCCATCACCGAGATCCTCGGCAGCGTCAAGCGCGGCACCGACGGCCGACTGGTCCGCGGCGAGCCGTCCAGCCACCCCACCTTCCGCTGGATGCTGGCGAACCGCATCTCGAACATCCAGGGCGTCGGCAAGCCGGTCAAGAAGGTAGCTGCGTTTGCCGGAAACAACTCCGCCGTTCATTCTTATTACGCTGAGTATCCTGAGTACCTTTTCACCGTCGAGTTCCTGCACCAGCCCTGGGTTTCGCGCGACGACAGCCAGATCCAGGTGAAGAAAGGTGTCTGGTTCGACGGCGAGGTGACCGCGCCGAAGAACACGGTGTGGGCCGAGGAATGGCGGAGGTTCACTTCGCACGAAACCAGCCCCGGCGCGGAGCTGGTAACGGCGACCTACGGCTTCCAGAAGTTCCGCACCCAGGGCGCTACTGCCCCCAACGGCTTCACCTACCCCGGCGCGCCGAAGGTCGTCGTGGGCAAGAGCCAGTTGCGTCTCCAATGGAATTACGTCCCGATGTCACTGATCGAGGACGACAAATCGCCCATCATCAAGTACCTCGGCCGGGTCAACCAGACGGAATGGAAGACATCGTGGGCGACGTACCCGCCGGGCTCGCTGCTCTACGTCGGTGTCGAGGTGCGCCGCTACATGCCTTTCATGCCCACGGGCAAGATCAGCGTGCTGGGCACTTTGGATTTGGATTTCGAATACCTCTGCGACGTGACGTATGTTTTCGACCACACCAACCGCAAAGTCGAAGACCCACCGGCCACGATATACAATTCGAACTGGATACCCCAGAACTGGAACACCAGACCCTGGTTCCAAAACAGAAAATTCTACTACACCACCGCGACCGACGGCACGGCGGCGGACGCTGACCTGGCCGGCCACGTCCCGACCTACCTGTCCGCCCTGATCCCCCACCACCTGTTCACCGACCCCGTGGTCCTTTGAGGGGTCGGCAATGCGCGACGAATACGACCCGCTGGCGCAGAGCGACCCGACGGACGCCCATCAGCTCTGGTGGGGGCAGTTCCCCGCGAAGCTCATCTCGCGCTCGCTGGCCGGCGGCGTCTACCTCTACGGCTGGACCGAGCAGCAGGCCGGCGCGAGCTCCGGCGCGCTGGCCGACGGCCCCGCCCCGCGCCGCGGCACGCCCGCACTCTCGCCGGCCTACGAGCTGAACAACCGCGCCATCGACGTGGCCGGCGAGCCGGTCGTGCTGCTGCGCTTCCGGGCGATGGTCAACGGCCAGGTGACGTGGGACTTCGACGGCAGCGCGCCATCGACCTACTTCTCGAACGTCACGATCACCGTCACCGATGCCTCGGTCGTGAACATCGACGAGACGGTGATCAACTACGGCCCCCTCGTCACCGTCAACTTCCTGGCCGTCTCGACCTGGTCGATCGCCCTGGGGGTCTACTGGGCCATCAACGGCCCCGGCTACCTCGTCGTCAACGCGCCCTTCGAAATCTGCGGCGCCCTGATTTATTGTTACGACACCCCCGAGCCGTTCACCATCGACACCGGCGACTGGACGCCGGCGGAAAAAGTAGTCCACCGCGTCTCGAGCACCGAGCCGCTGTCCCTCTCGGGCATCGAGCCGCACGCGGAAGGCGGCGTCTCGCAGCCGCAGTTCATCGCCCTGGCCGACGTCGGCGACCAACCCCTGCGGCTGACCGCCTTCGGCGCGGACGAGCCCGCGGGCGCGCGGCCCCTGATCTTCCCGGGCGAGGCCGAGGGCCAGGCCGGGCCGCTGGAGATGGGGGCGCACGACACGGCCCTGCTGTGGTACGACCCCGACGACGACCCCGGCGGCGGCACCGAAGCCTGGAGATACCTGGCCGGCACCTGCTTCGTGCCGCGCATCCAGGGCGAGGGCTTCGCCGGCGGCGATTTGATCCTGCGGCCGAACTGCCACTGCGTGGCGCTGGACGTCGCGGCCGACTGCGACCTCGAGGGCATGGGCCTGCCGCAGGCCGGCCGGCACGTCTGCGTCATCAACGGCGGCGGGGGCGTGCTCACCGTCAAGCACGCCGGCGGCGTCACCGGGCGGTCCTTCGGCCTGCCCGGCGGCGAAGACATCGAGATGCAACCCGGCGACGCGCTGCTGTTCTTCTACGACGGCGTGGTCGGGTCGTTGGCCGGCGGTGGCTTCTGGAGGGTGGTCGGCTCGCCCTACAAGGACGTGTTCGTCACGGCGTCGCCTAGTGACACGACGCCAGGCCGACTGCGCGGCGTCGCCAACAGTGACACCGACGCGAAGGTGGTGTCACTGGACGGCTCGGTCACCATCAATCTCGGTAACGCTGGTGGTAACGAGTACCTGGACCTGGCGGTCGATTTCGGCACGTTCACCCCGGCGATCCCCAACGACGGCTCGGTCACCAGCGGCGTCTCGCTCACCGCCACCTACGCCGACACCGGCGCGACGGCCGGCCTGCCCGGCGCGGGAACTTTCCTTTTGTGGGCGCAGTGCGACGGCACGATCGCGAGCAACTCGGCCGGCGACCGGGTCGAGGCGAAGCTGCGCGACGCGACCAACGCGGCGGACGTGGGCGTCGTCGGCACCTGCGCCAACATCGGGTACGTCGCCTTCGGGGCCAGCGGCACGGACAGGGGCTCCGCGACGCTGGTCGGGAGGCTCGTCACCGCCGGGGCCGTGAACGTGAAGGTGCAGGCCCGCTACGTCCGGGCGGACCCCTTGTTCGCGACGAGCGCCTCGCTGAACGTCAGCCTGGCGTGGGCGCAGGTGGCGTGAATGGTAGTCAGGGGTCAGGAGTCAGGAGTCAGGAGTCAGGAGTCAGTTCGTACTCGTCGGTCCTGGGCCACCAGCCTTGCTGACCCCTGACCCCTGACCCCTGACCCCTGACTACTACTCCCGCTGGAGCGCGCCTCGCGGCGGCGGGTAGAGTCGGGGCGTGCCGCAGGTCATCGACCCCCTGTTCGTCGCCACGCTGAACGCGCGATCCTACGCCGCGCTGCAGGCCCCCCGTCGGAACAGCGGCAACACGGCCTACGAGTTCGCCACCGGCGTCTGGGCGGATCAGAACTACAGCAACCCCGCCTGGATCACGTCCCTCGCCAACGCCAAGGTGACCGGACTGGGCAGCGCCGCCCTCGCCAGCACGTCCGACTTCGACGCGGCCGGCGCGGCTGCCGCTGTCACCCTCACCACGCTGGCCGGGGGCACCGCGCCGACGGGGTCCGGGGCCGTCGTGCGGGCCGCCTCGCCGACGCTGGTGACGCCGGCGCTGGGCACGCCAGCCTCGGGGGTGCTGACCAACTGCACGGGCACGGCGTCGGGGCTGACGGCCGGCGCGGCGACGGCGCTGGCGACGGCGCGCACGATCAACGGCGTGTCCTTCGACGGCAGCGCGAACGTCACGGTCGCGTCGGCGGCGGGCACGCTCACCGGCACGACACTGGCGGCCAACGTCGTCGTGTCGTCGCTCACGAGCGTGGGCACGTTGGCGAGCGGCGTGTGGCAGGGGACGGCCGTGGGGGTCGCCTACGGCGGCACGGGGCTGGCCTCGGCGACGGCCTACGCCGTGCTGTGCGGCGGCACCACCTCGACGGGGGCGCACCAGAGTATCGCCGGCGTCGGCACGTCCGGTCAGGTGCTGACCAGCAACGGCGCGGGGACCCTCCCGACGTTCCAAACGTCGGCGACGAGCAGCGGGGCCGACCCCACGGCGAGCGTCGGGCTGACGGCGGTCAACGGCTCCGCCACGACCTTCCTCCGCTCCGACGGCGCGCCGGCCCTGAGCCAGTCGATCGCGCCGACGTGGACCGGGGCGCACACGTTCAACACGTCCGCCGCCACGTTCGGCGTGGGCGTCATCGCGCCGAAGGTCTACCCGGCCAGCAACTCGACCACGGCCCTGCGCCTGCTCAAGGCGGACGGCACCACCAGCGTCGTCACGCTCGACACGACCAACGCCCGGGTCGGCGTCAACTGCACCCCCGCCGCCGTGCTGGATGTCCTCGGCGGCGACCGGGGCAGCGGGCTTCGGGTCGTCACCACGGCCAACACGAACGCCTGCCTGGACCTGGTCTGCACGAACTTCGGCGGGCACACCTACCAGATCATGTCCACGCCGTCTGGCGCGGGCGTTGGGGGCGGCTGCCTGGCGGTCTACGACGACAGCGCCGGCTCGTACCGTTTCGTCCTGAATTCGAGCGGGCTGTTGGGCCTCAACAAGTCCACGTCCATCGGCGCGCAGTTGCACGTCGCCTCTTCCGCCGCCGGTACGGTCGGCGCGATCGTCCAGGGCGCAGCCTCCCAGACCGCCGACCTCCAGCAATGGCAGAGTTCGTCAGGCACAGCAGTAGCCACGCTCAATCTCGGCAACGCCGCTTCGTCGCCGTCCCTCTCACTCTCCGGGACGTGGTTCAGTGGCGGCACCTCGACCACCACCAAGCCGCAGCTGCTGATAGAGCCGGCGGGCACTACTTCGACGGCCTGGAGTACGTCGGGGACCGGCATCGGCGTCAACGCGGCGAGCGGGTTCGCCGGCAACTTGCTGGACCTGCAAGTTGCCGGCGTGGGCAAGGCCGCCGTGGAGAGCCTGGGTCGGATCTACAGCAATCCCGGCGGCTTCTCGTCGTTCACGCAGGCGTCACTCGACGCGACGTTGCTGATCGGCACCCGCGCCGCCGGTGCCAAGGGCGTCATCATCCGGGGCATCACCTCACAGTCCGGTAACCTGCAGGAGTGGCAGCAGCCCGACGGTACTGGCTTCGCGGCGGTGTCGCCCACACAACTGCTCGGACCGAACGGCAGCGTCATCGCCGGCAACGGCCCTGGCATTTGTTTCAACAGCTACACAAGTACCGGCCTGGGGGCGGGCGGCGGCAACGTGGCGCTGTGGGAGTCTGGCGTCATCCGACTGAACCTGAGTAGCGGCGAGTTCCGCGTGCCCAGCGATCACGCCTTCGCGTTCAGCGGCGCAACGAACAACAACAGCAGCGCGGACACGAAATTCAGTCGCGCCTCCGCCGGCGTCGTCCAGCTCGGCTCGGGCGGCACCTACCACTCCCTGAAGCTGGGCGGGGCCACGGCATCGACCGTGGCTCTGACCGTCCTCGGTGCCGCCTCCCGCACCGCCCCGCTGCTCCAGCTCCAGACTAGCGCCGGCGCGAGCCTGGGGACGGTCGGCGGAACAGTTTTCAATGACTTCACCGACACGTCCACGACCAGCACCGACGGGACGGAAAACGACCTGTACTCGTACACGACCGTCGCCAACACGTTCGCGATAAACGGCGACAGCCTGCACCAGGTCGAACACGTCCAGTTCGTCGCCAGCGCCACGGCGGCACGACGGTTCAAGAAATACTTCGCCGGCACGCTCATCTGGGACAGCGGCGCGCTCACCCTTACGCTGGGCGGTGACTTCTGGGTCGAGACGACGGTGATCCGTCAGACCTCCACGTCGGTAAGGGTGAGCGTCAACGTCGTCACCACGTCGGCGTCGAGCGTGCCTTACACGACTTTCACGGCCATCACCGGTCTGACGTTGACCGGGACGAACGTCCTCAAGACGACCGGCATCGCCAGCGGAACCGGGGCGGCGTCGGGCGACATCACCAACAAGATGTCCAAGGTGTTCTTGCGTCCGGCGGCATAAGGAGCAGACATGGCTCAGATCACGATTACCGTTCCCAACGCCGTCGTGGCGCGCGTCCAGAACGCCTTCGCGGCGGCCCACGGCTACAGTGCCACCGTGCCCGACCCGGCCAGCACGACCGGCGGCACGCTGCCCAACCCCGAGACGCTGCCGCAGTTCGTCCAGCGCATGATCCGGCAGCACGTCCAGGAGGTGGTGCGCTCGCAGGAGGCGAAGGCGGCCGGCGAGACGGCACGGAAGGCGGCGGAAGACAAGGCGGGTACAGAAGTCGTACTGAGCTAGGGAAAAAACAATGAACGACACAATCGACGATATCGACGTGAAAACAGGCGGCGACGTAAAACCTCTTCCCCGCGCGATGACGCCGGATGACGCGCGGCACACCTTAGCCGTCGAGCGCGAGAGCCGGGAGCGCGAGTGCCTGGCGTCGCTGCAAGAGCTGCTGGCGAAATACCGCTGCGCCGTGCGGACGACGCAGGCGTGGGTGAACGGCGTGCCGTCTGGGCCGGCACAGATCCAGGTCGTGGCGCAGGACTGAGGTGACGCATGGCCGCCGTGATGACGGGCACCGCCGAGACGGGGTTGACCACGGCTAAATTCGTCCGCCGGCGGCTTGCCGACGGGTATTACTGGAGTACGGCCGGCACCCCCGCCTTCGCGGCGTTCTCGGCGGCCTCCATCGCCGACTACGGGGTCGCCGCCACCGAGACCGGCGTGACCGGCCAGTACACGGCGGCCGACCCCGACCCGGCCGCGCCCGGCGACTACCTGCTGCTGAAGGCCGCCGGCGCGTCGCTGGCCGTCGCGGACCTGACGGCCGGGCTGCGCTGGCAGGACGCCGCCGGCCCCACGCGCGCCGTCGACCTCGCCGACGCGGCCCTCGCCCCGGCCGCGACCGCCCTCTCGGCGGCGCAATGGACCAGCGCCCGCGCGGCACTGCTGGACTACCTCGACGCGGCCGTCACCAGCCGGCTCGCGAGCGCGGGCTACACGGCACCACTCTCGGCCGCATCGACGCGCGCCGCGCTGGGCCTGGCGGCCGCCGACCTCGACGCGCAGCTGGGCGCCATCCTCGCGTCCGGCGGCACGGCCCCCAGCGCCGCCGACATCTGGAGTCACGCCACGCGCGCCCTCAGCGCCGGCGACGTGGTCGCCCTGGCCGCGGCGATCCTGGCGCGGCTGACGGCCGCCGGCACCACCGTCACGGTCGGCCGCGTCGTTCCGTCCGACGGCGGCACCATCGTCGTCTACCAGGGCGACGACTACAAGGCCGCGCGCAGCCGCGAATTGAGCTGGACGGTGGGCGGCCTGCCGGACCTGGCCGGGGCGGCCGTGTCGGTGCTGATCTACCCCACGATGGACCCGGCCGACGAGACGGGCCTGCTCACCCTGGCGGGGAGCTACACGCCGGTTTCGGCCGGCGAGTACACGCTGGCGGCCGACATGGCCCGCGCGCAGTCCGCGGCCCTGTCGCGGACGAGCCGGCACCTCGTGCGCGTGCGGCTGACGCTGGCGGGCGGCGATGTCGAGACAGTGGTCGAGGGCGACGCCCAGGTGCGCTGACGGAGCGCTCGAGCGGGCGCGGCCGCGCCCGCTCGAGCGCT